>JABSQW010000311.1 GCA_013215605.1 Myxococcales bacterium | reverse complement strand
CTCGCCCGAGGGGTGGAGCATGGGGTGGGGGAGGTATACGCGTTTGTGCATCAGGAGACCCGGGCGCGGGCCAGCGCCTGCTCCGCCGCCGCGGCGAACAGGCGCACGTCGACCCCGCCGAACACGGCGGCCGCGTCGGGAGTCCCCGGCGCGTCCCAGTAGACGACGCCGTGCTTCGCTGCCGCGGCCTTGATCTTTTCGTACGCCGCCGCGAGCGCCGGGTCGAGCCCGTCCGGGCCGAAGGCTTTGTGCGGGTCGAGCCCCATCAGCGCGGACAGGTCGTGCGCGCCGACCCACACGAAATCGATCGCGAGCTGCAGGATCTCGTCGAGCTCGGCCACCGCACCCGGGTGCTCGACGAGCATGCCGACGAGGGGCTCGGGCTGGCTGTAGGCGCTCCAGATCGCATCGTGGCGCTCGTTTCCGAGGGACCGGATGCCGTCCGGCGGGAACTTGCAGAAGGACAGGGCGCGGCGGGTCTCCTCCGCCGAGGCGAGGTTCGGCAGGATGATGCCGTCGACGGGCAGGTCGAGTGCGAGGTTGATCTCCGCCTCTTCGGTCGACGCCACCCGGATGAACGGAGACGCCCCGGCGGACCGAACCCGGAAGCACAGCTGCTCGAGCTCGGGCCACGTGTACGCGGCGTGCTGTCGGTCGAAGATCAGGAAGTCGAAGCCGGCCGCCGCGAGGATGTGGGACGTCGCGTAGCCGTCGAGGCAGCAGAACACGCCGGTGATCTGACGGCCCTCGGCCAGGCCACGGCGATAGCGGAGCTCATCGCTCAAGTGAAGACTCCGCTCGCGTTCGACGCGCTCATTCACTCACCCTTCACTCGCGCGGTAGACCGCCTTGCGCGGGCGCACGACGACGAAGGTGAGAGCCTCGTCGTCTCCCGCGGTGAGCGCGTACTCCTCGTTGGCCTCGATGACGAGCACCGAGCCCGGCCCGCAGGTGCGATCCCCCACACGGGCGGTGCCCGAGAGGATCACCGTCACCTCGGTCTCGGAGTGGCTGTGGAGGTCGATGTGGTAGCCCGGCGGGACCTCGGTCATGTGGACGTAGGGGTCGTCGAGGCGGAGCCGCGAGAGCTTCAGCCCGTCCGTAGCTCCGGGGTACGGTTCCAGGTCGCGGTCGGTGGGCGTCACGATCAGCGCCACGGTTCCATCCTCTTCTCGTCGGCGCCCGAGTATACACCCGGCCCCGCTGCCCAAACCGCGATTGCGTCGACGCCAAGCGCCGTCCAGACACTTGACCCGGATTTCGTCCGACGTTCAGAATCGGGTTCCGCCAACCCCGACCCGGAGGACGAGCGTGGGAGTCACGTACGAGCGGGAAGATCGAATCGCGACGCTGACCCTCGACGGTCGGACCGAGCTCGACTGGATGGCAGCCGACACCGTCTACCTGGCCTCGCCAAGGCCCGGGCGATGGTTGCCAACCCACCCGATCACCTCCGAAGGTTGAAGGTCAGCGCGTGCCTATCGCTGCGGGGGTGCTCTCGGAATGAAGCTGTGCGGGACGAGTTCCCCGTGTTGAGTGGCTACCGACTCCTCGAGCTGGCCGACGAGCCGGGCGTGCTGTGCGGCAAGGTATTCGCGGATCTTGGCGCCGACGTCCTGAAGATCGAGGCGCCACGCGGTGGACCCGATCGGGAACGCGCGCCGTTCGCCGGCGACCGTCGCGGTGAGAACACGAGCCTCCACTTCGCCGCCTACAACGCGGGCAAGCGCGGCCTCACCTTGGACCTCGAGCGAGAGGAAGGCCGGGAGATCTTTCTCGACCTCGTGGCCCGCGCGGACTTCGTCATCGACTCGTACGCGCCCGGCGTTCTTCAGACGCTCGGACTCGAATACGCGTCACTCGCGCGCGCGAACCCCCGCATCATTCACGCGTCGGTGACGCCCTTCGGACAGGAGGGCCCCTATCGCGAATTCGCGTCCACGGAAATGGTGACCTCCGCGCTTGCGGGGCTGCTCTACATGGTGGGTGAGCCCGGCGAGGCTCCCGTTCACACCAATTTTCCGATGTCGGTGCACGCGGCCGCGGCGCTCGACGCCGCCACGGGCCTGCTGGTTGCTCACCACGAACGCGAGCGGAGCGGTCTCGGGCAGTACATCGACGTCTCCGCCCAGGAAGCGGCGAAGTGGATGACCTTCGACGTCGCACTGCGCTGGGAACTCGAGGGCGCAATTCTGCGGCGCGCCGGTGCCGCCCTCGAGTACGCGGAGGGAATCCGGCGCCGCGTTCATTGGCGCTGCAGCGATGGTTGGGTGGCCTTTGCGGTCTTCCCGGCGCCTTCGTCGTACAAGTCCGCGCGGAGTCTCACCGAGTGGATGCAGGAAGAAGGCTACGAGACGGGCGCTTTCGGTGAGGCGAGCTGGGAGGACCTCGACTACTTCGACATGAGCGAGAAAGACATTCTCGCCCTCGAGGATCCGGTCGCGAAGTTCTTCGAAGACCGTTCGATGCAGGAGTTGTACGACGGCGCTCTCGATCGGGCGATCCTGCTGGCTCCCGCGATGACGGCGCGAGAGATCGTCGAGAGCCCGCAGCTCGAAGCGCTCGACTTCTGGGCCGAGGTCGCCGACCCGGACCGCGGCGGCGACGCGAGGTATCCGCGTTTCCTGAGGTCCTCGGAAGTCTCCGTGGGGGTGCGGAGGCGCGCGCCCCGTCTGGGCGAGCACAACCAGGAGGTCTACGAGAACGAGCTCGGGATTCCCGCCGAGCGCCTCCGGAAGCTGGGGGACCACGGTGTCGTCTGAGTCGAACCCGTCGAAGGCATCCACCGCTTCCAGCGAGCCGGCCGGGGGCGGCGCACTCGAAGGTCTGAAGGTCGTGGAGTTCGGCCGTTCGCTGGTGGGCCCGGTCATGGGCCGCTTCCTCGCGTTGCACGGCGCCACGGTGGTGAAGGTCGAGAGCCGCCGCTCCCTCGACGTCAGCCGTCTCATGGGACCCTACGGGAAGGAAGAGCGCACCCCCGACACGGGCGGCACGTTCGCGAATCTCAACGCCAACAAGTTCGGGATCACCCTCGACCTCAAGCACGAGAGGGGCCCGGAGCTCGCCCGGCGGCTGATGCTGTGGTCCGACGTGGTGATCGAAAATATGGGTCTCACTACGCTCGACGATTTCGGTCTCGGCTATGCGAGCCTCGCCGCCGAGAACCCCGGGATCATCATGGCGAGCGGGACCGCGCAGGGGCACACCGGGCCGCACGCCCACCACCCGGGCTGGGCGGTCTTCATGTTCGCGCTGTGCGGGATCAGCGAGCTGACCGGCGACCCGGCCGGCACACCTCAGTATCCGACGGGCCTGTATCCCGATCTGCTGCCGCCGCGCTTCGGCGCGATCGCGATCCTGGCGGCGCTCGACTACCGGCGAAGGACGGGGCGGGGGCAACACCTGCGGGTTTCACAGTTCGAAAGCTGTGCGTACGTGATGGCTCCCCAGACCCTCGACTACCAGGTCAACGGCGTCGTCGCGCAACGGACGGGCAACCGCTCGAGCTGGGCGGCTCCTCACGGTGTCTACCGGTGCCGCGGAGAGGATCGCTGGCTGGCGATCAACGTCACGTCCGAAGAGCAGTGGCGGTGTCTCTGCCAGGGGATCGATCGAACCGACTGGCTTGGCGATGCTCGCTTCGAGACGCTTCACGTCCGCAAGCAGAACGAGGACGAACTCGACCGTCTCATCGAAGACTGGACGTCGCAGCACGCGTGTGAGGACGCGATGCGGATCCTGCAGGCGGCCGGGGTGCCCGCCGGCCGGCTGTCGGATGGCCGGGATCTCTCCGAGGACCCCCAGCTGGCGGCGCGCGGCCACTCCAGAGTGGTCGACCATTCCGCGGTCGGACGCTTCAGCGTCGAGTCGCCGGCGTTTCGCCTGTCGCGAACGCCGGCGAGCGTCGATCGGCCCGGCCCGCGCCTCGGCGAGCACACCGAGCACGTCTTTCGCGACATCCTGGGCCTGCCGGAATCGGAGTTTGCCGACCTCGAATCGAAGGGCGCCTTCGAATAGACCCTCGCCTCACAGTGCCGGATGGCGTCGTACGCCACCAGCAACCCAGCAAGGCCGTCAGTACTTGTCGACGCCGAACAGGTCGCGCTCGCAGCGGTCCGCGTAGGCGGCGAGGTTGCCGATCGAGGCGCCCACCTCCATGGGATCCGCGTCGGACACGAGCTGAGTGTCCATCATCACCAGGTTGTCGCTGTGGAGTGCGAAGGCCCCGTAAGCGAGCTTGGCGTTCTCCTCCAGGCAGCGCTTGAATTCGATCCCCTCGGCGGGTCCGATCACGCTCCAGTAACGCACGATCGGCTGACCGGCGATGTCGATGTCCTCGGTGATCACGACCATCTGTATGCGACCGCCGCTCGTCGGCACCTCGATGCAGATGGAACCGTCCGCCTCGGAAGCGACTTCCCACTTGCAGGCGTGCGCAATGCTGTCCACGATCTGGCGAAACTCCAAGGGTCAGTTCACCTGTTCGTGGCCGGGGACCGTGTATCCCGCTCCATTGAGCGCGGCGATGATGGAGTCGAGGCCCACCTCGTCGGTGTCGAAGGACACGGTGATCGTGTGGTCCTTCATGTCCGTGGAAACCGCATCGACGTGATCGATCTTCTCGACGGCCGCACGGGCCGTCGCTGCTGTGCCCCCTCAGACGACTCCGGGCGTTTTGAGCACGTAGGTCACGTTGTCCGCGTAGGCGCCCGAAGCCAGCGCCAACGCGACGAGGGCGGCGAGAGAGAAGATGCGCATTCGGTCCTCCCGTGAATGATTCGCCCGCAGGGTAGCGCACTGCCCCCGGTGGATGGCTCGACGAGCTGGGTTCGCGAGTCCCTGCTCGGATCGCGCGACCTAGCGACCCCAGGGCCGCGCCCCGCCACGGCGTTGCAGCGAGCCCGGGAAGCTCCGCGCTACTGACCCGTCGGCCCTTCGAAGCTCTGGAGCAGATGGGCGGAAAGATCGCCCGTCTGCGCCACCAGTTCGCGGCGTTCGGCGAAGCGCCAGGTGTCATCCACCTTCTCGAAGCGGTCGACGTAGGTGCCGGTAATGATCGGCTGGAGCGGAAAGCCTTCCGCGGCCTGGAAGACGACGAAATAGGTCTGGCAGCGAGCGTGTGTGTCGTCATCGAAATCGATGATGGGATTGGTGCACAGGTGCCGCGTGCAGGGATTTCCGCTGTCCGGGTAGATACGTGTCCACTGGTGCAGCTGCTCAGCGAAATCGCCGGTCCCCGACTTGACCGACGGCTCCGTGTCGCCGGGGAAGTACACGTCGGCGTCGCGGAACATCTCCCCCACGGCATCGAAATCGCCGCGATCGACGGCGTCGGAATAACGATTCAGAAGATTCTGGATCAGGAAGTAATCGATCCCTTCGGCCATGCTCTCTCTCCTGTTTTCCGCCCTCGCGTCGCGGCGGGCTGCGGATCTGTGTGACTCACTACGAGGGGCTGGGGTAAAGAAGCTGGGTTTCGGACCCAGGATACTCGCCTGAGGCGCACATCACGGGGCCTTCGACTCCTCGCACCGCCTCGACGCGCCTATTCGTGTTCGTTGAGGAATGCGAGCACGGCGTTGCGAGCCTTCGCGGTGCGCGGTGTCGTGTCGTGGTCGGCGCCGGGGATTCGCACGACGCGTGAACCCGATACGAGGTCGGCGATTGGCTGCGCGTCGCCCATCGCCTGCTCCCGCTCTCCCGAGATGAACAGCGTCGGCAGAGTGAGTTCGCAAAGCTGTTCGGGGAGCAGGGCCACCCGCTCGATTTCGGCGCGCAGGAGCGTGGCGATCGCGACCAGGTCGTTGCCGTGCTCCGTGTGGATGCGGCGGAGCTTCAAGAGGGCGGGGTGGAGGTCCGAGGGGTCGTCGGTCGTGAGGGCCCCGACGGCGAGCGCGGTCGCCCTGCGGCGCGGTCGCAGCACGGGCTTCCCCATTCCGATGAACGCCGCGGATCGAGCGCACACTCCGTCGCGCAGCAGGTACCGGAACGCGAGCTCGGCGCCGAGTGAGAAGCCCACGAAGTGTGCGTCGTCTGCGTCGGCCTCGCGCACCACTGCGGCCACGTCGTCCACGAGCTTCTCGATCACGTAGTCCGACTGGTCCCGACTGAGGGTGCTGCGCCCGTGGCCGCGCAGATCGAAGCGGACGGCGCGGTGGCCGCCGGCGATCAGTGCGTCCACGAAGCTCGCGCCCTCGAAGCTTTGCTCCCAGAGCCGTTCGCAGCTCTCTCCGAACCCGTGGACGAGCACCACGGGCGAGCCGTCCCCGGACTGCTGCCAGTGGATGTCGACACCGTGGCATGTCAGGAAGGGCATGGAACCTCGCGGGATCGCCTGAGCGGCGCACGATGGCGCAAGTGGGGCGTGGCGGGCAAGCCGCGGGTCTGGAACCGCGTTTGGAACGCGGGGGGTAGATCTGGTACAACCCGGTCCCGACGATGCGATTTCTACGCACCCCCGCCCTCCACTTTGTCTTGATCGGCACCCTGCTCTTCGCGGGGGCGGGCTGGTTCGCTCCCGACCCGCTCACCGCCGCGCGTGCCCTGGACGCGGTCATCGAGGTCGATACCGAGAAGCTCGACGAGCTCCGTCGCGACTGGGTGACGCGCACGGGCCGTGCCCCGGACGTGAGGACCCTCGACGCCCTCGTCGACATGGCGGTCGACGAAGAAGTGCTGTTCCGCGAGGCACGCGCGATGAACATGCACCTCCTCGACCCGATCGTGCGTCGCCGTCTCGTTCAGAACATGCGCTTCGTCAACGAGGCCGATCCCCGCGACGACGATGAGCTCTTCGACGAGGCGATGGCGTTGGGCATGGACCGCTCGGACATCGTGGTGCGGCGGCGCCTGGTGCAGATCATGCAGCTGCGCGCGCAGAGCCTCGCGCGGCTCGTCGAGCCGGCGCGCGAGGAGCTCGCCGAGTACCTCGCCCGCCACGAGGAGCGGTACATCCACCCGGCGCGTGTGCGCGTCACCCACGTCTACCTGAGTCGCGACCGCCGGGGCGACGCGCTCGAGCGCGACGCGACCGCCCTGCGCGATCGCTTGAACGCGGAGTCGATTCGGCCCGACGGCGCGGCGACCCACGGCGATCCCTTCCTCTATCCCGCCGATCTCCCGCCGCGTTCGGAGCGCGAATTCACGAAGACGTTCGGTCCGATGTTCGCAGCCGAGGTCATCGAACTCGTCCCCGAACCGCCCGACTGGCGCGGTCCGTTCGAGTCGGCCTACGGGATGCACGTCGTCTGGGTGCACGAGCGCACCGAGGCGCGCCTGCCCGCGCTCGAAGAAGTGGAGCGCGAGCTGCGCGAGGCCGTTTTCGAGGAGAAGGGACGCGAGGAGCTGCGACGCACCACCGAGGAGCTGCGGCGCAGCTATACCGTGCAGCGCGCCGACGAGCCCGGGGAGCAGGCGGGATGATGCGGCGATTCGCCTCCGCGATGAGTTGCGCGATCGTGCTGTTCGCGCATGCCGCCAGCGCCCATCCCCTCGCACCCGCGCTCCTCGAGGCCCGAGAGCTGGGCGACGGACTCACCGAGGTGAAGTTCAAGACGTCGCTCCTGCAGCCCGCCGGCGTCGACGTGCGCCCCGAGGTGCCGGCCCACTGCGCCACGGTCGACCCGCCCGTCGCCACCCGCGACGCGAGCAGCGCGATCCTCACCTGGCGCATCGACTGCGGCCCCGAGGGACTGATCGGCACGAAGTTCGGGGTGCTGGGCCTGGACGAGAGTCGCACCGACGCGCTCGTACGCATCGTGCTCGCCGACGGACGCAGCGTGCAAGCCGTGCTGAACGGCGGCGACGCATTTCTCGAGGTTCCGGAAGAGCAGGGGGCGGGCGAAGTCTTTGCCGACTACCTGGTGCTCGGCTTCGAACACATCCTCACGGGATTCGACCACCTGCTGTTCGTACTCGGGTTGGTGCTCCTCGTGTCGAACCGGCGCAGCCTGCTCGTCACCGTGACCGCGTTCACGGCGGGCCACAGCATCACCTTGTCCCTCGCAGCGCTCGGCTTCGTCGAGTTCCCGTCGCGCCTCGTCGAGGTGGCGATCGCATTCAGCATCTACTGGCTGGCGGTGGAGCTTTCCCGTGGAGCCCGCGCGGGTGGGACGCTCCTGGGCCGCCACTCCTGGGTGATGGCCGGCACGTTCGGGCTGCTGCACGGCTTCGGTTTCGCGGGCGCGCTCTCGGAGGTGGGGCTGCCGGCGAACGAGATCCCGATGGCGCTCTTTTCTTTCAACGTGGGGATCGAGCTCGGTCAGCTGCTGTTCGTGTCAGCGGTGCTGATCGTGGGTCTGCTCGCGCGACCCCTGCGCAGCATCCCCGCCTGGCTCGAGGCGGTGCCCGCGTACGCGATCGGCTCCCTGGCCGTGTACTGGTGCCTGGAGCGCGCGGTGGGGATCCTGTAGACATTGTCGTGGTACGCTCAATCATCGGCGGAGGAATCATGGCGGACAAGATCGAGAAGAGCGAAGCGGAATGGCGCGAGTCGATGACCTCCGATCAGTTCGAGGTCTGCCGCAACAAAGGCACCGAGCGCGCATTCACGGGAAAGTACTGGGACTGCAAGGACCCGGGCACCTACACCTGCTCGGCCTGCGGCAACGAGCTGTTCTCGTCCGATGCGAAGTTCGACTCCGGAACCGGCTGGCCGAGCTTCTTCGAGCCGCTCGCCGAAGACCGCGTGCGCACCGAGAGCGACCGCGACCTCGGGATGCTCCGCACCGAGGTTCTCTGCGCACGCTGTGACTCTCACCTTGGACACGTCTTCCCGGACGGCCCGGCGCCCACCGGTGAGCGCTACTGCATGAACTCGGTGTCGCTCGACTTCGAGAAGCCGTCGGACGACTGATCGTTCAGGCCGCTCCGATCGATAGAGTCGCGAGAAAATCGCGGGTACGCGACTCCGCCTCGGGATCGCCGTCCACTGGGAAGAGCACGGCGTTGAAGTCCGTGACGCCGAGCGCGGCGATCGCTTCGAGCCGCCGCGCCACGCTGCTTTCGTCGCCCGCGATGGCGACGGCGCCAGGCGATGTGGCGCCCTCGCGCTCGAGAACGCGCCGGTAGGCGGGAAGCTTCGCGCTCAGCGCCAGGAGCCGGTCCGCGCCGTCGCGCGCGGCGGGCGAGTGGGTCACGCAGATCGGCAGGCCGGACAGGACGCGGGGCGCGCCAGTGTCGCGGCGCGCGGCGCCCCGCTCGATGTGCGGCAGCGCAAACTGCTCGAGAAACTTCGGTCCCCCGAGCCAGATCGCGACGCCGTCGGCACGTTCGCCCGCCAGCTCGAGCATGCGCGGCCCGAGGGCCGCAAGGACCACCGGCGGTGCCGTCGCCTCGCCGGTCTCGAGCGCTGCCGAGATCCGGAGTGTCTCGCCCCGGTAGTCGACGCGCTCGCCGCGCAGCAGGTCGGGCAACACGTCGAGCACACCGCGCATGTGGCGCAGCGGGCGACGGTCGTCGAGGCCCATGCGCTTGCCCACGACCGCCGTGTGGCTCACGCCGATCCCGAGGGCGAGGCGGCCAGCGGCGGCGCGCTGCACCGTGAGGGCCTGTTGCGCGAGGGCGAGTGGATGGCGGGGAAACGTGGGGACCACCCAGCTGCCCAGCTCGATGCGCTGGGTCGCGCGACCGGCCAGAGCGAGGAGACCGAGGGCGTCCCAGTCGAACGTGTGGCCGACCCACGCGGTGTCGAACCCGAGCGCTTCCGCCGTCTCGAAACGACGAATGACCGCGTCGAGCGGCGCGTTCCCGGCTGTCGAGATATAGAGCCCGATCCGCATGGTCTGCGATGAGAACAGAGGCGGACGTATAATTGCAATGGGCATCCCGACAAGACCCACGGGGCCCCAACGGGCGAGGAGGAATCGACATGTCGGATCACCAGACGATCTTCGACGCGGACAACCACTACTACGAGCCCCGCGACGCCTTCACGCGGTACATGGACCCGCGCCGCCGCGAGGCCGCCATCCATGTCGAGCGCGGCGACGACGGGGAGGAGGTGCTGTATATCGGCGCGAAGCGCTTCACCTTCCTCGAACACCGTGGATTCGACGTCACGATCAAGCCGGGCTCTCTACGCGACTTCCTCCGCAACATGGCCGACGACGACTACAAACACTCGGACGTCTACGAGCCGATCCAGCCCCACTCGCTCTCGCGCGACGCCCGCCTCGCGCTGATGGACGAGCAGCGCCTCGACGCGATACTCCTCTTCCCCACGTTCGGCGTCTGTGTCGAGCACTTCATGAAGGAAGACGTCGAGCAGACGTACGCGAACCTCCACGCCTTCAACCGCTGGCTCGACGACGACTGGGGGTTCGACTACGAGGGGCGGATCTTCGCCGTACCGCTGATGTCGCTGCTCGACCTCGACCGCGCCGTCGACGAGCTCGACTGGGCGTTGTCGCGAGGAGCGCGTGTGGTCCACCTGCGACCCGGTCCCGCGTTCGGCCGCTCCCCCGCGGATCCGTACTTCGACCCGTTCTGGGCCCGGCTCAACGAGGCCCGTGTGCCCGTGGCGTTTCACATTGCGGAGTCCGGTTACAACGAGATGATGTCGGTCCACTACGGTGAGGAGGCCAATCCGGCGTCCCACCGACAGACGGCCTTTCAGTGGACGAACTTCTACGGCGATCGACCGATCATGGACACGATCTCATCGCTGATTTTCCACAACCTGTTCGGCCGCTTTCCCGAGCTTCGTGTGCTCAGCGTCGAGAACGGTTCATTGTTCGCCTCGTATCTCATGAAGGTGATGGACAAGATGAAGGGCATGGGGCGAAACGGACCGTGGCTGGGGGGATACGTGAAAGGGCGACCTAGTGAGGTATTCAAACGACACGTATTCATTTCCCCCTATCACGAAGAAGACATCGTTGCACTCTCGAACGAGATTGGTGCATCGCAGGTGCTCTTCGGCTCGGATTTCCCGCACGCGGAGGGTCTCGCAGAGCCCCGCGGATTCGAAGCGGAGCTCGAGGGGCTCTCGTCGAACGAGATCCGGAGTATCATGGGGGGGAACTGCAGTCGCCTCGTTTCCGGGCGGGCGTAGCCACACAACGCGTCGAATCTGACAGGGGTACACGCGACTCTGTCGTTCGTTCAATCGCCATGCCCATCGAAGCCACGCTGCAACCCACGCGCGAGAGCGCACTCGTCGATCAGAACGGACGTGTGCTCGGACCGCGCGCGCTCAACACGCGCCGGCGACTCCTCGATTCGACATCGCAACTTCTTCGCAGCAGCGGCTTTCGCGAGCTTTCGGTGGTGGATGTCGCAAAGAGCGCTGGCACATCGCCCGCCACGTTCTACCAGTATTTCAGGGACATCAACGACGCGATCTACGAGCTCGCGCGCGAGGCGATGGCGTCCCATGAACCGACGATCGAGATCATCGACCAGACGTGGGTGGGCGAGGCGGGGTTGGTCACGGCGCGCAAGATCATCGAGGCCTTTGTCGATCTCTGGGAGCGCTACGGCCACGTGCTGCGCGCTCGCGACCAGCTCGCGGCAGAGGGCCACGAGCGCTTCGTGGCGCTGCGTTTCGACGCCCTGCGGCCCATCCTGTTCCACCTCTCCGACCAGATCACCGGGGCCCAGGAGTCGCGCGACGTCCCCGCCGAGATTCACCCCATCACCGCGGCCGCCGCAATGACGGCCATCCTCGAGCGCCTCGTGGGAGCCTACCCGTATCTCGAGCAGCTCGGCGCCACGCGTGATCACCTCGTCGAGACGTGTTCGCTCATTCTCTATCGGACCGTGACGGGTCGAAATGCGTCCTAGCCTTCGTTCCCCAGGAAAAAGAGTGCAGGCCGACGATCTGATTCTCCTGAGCGTGGACGACCGCGCGGTCGAGCCCACCGCCTACTCCCCCGACGTCGACCTCACTCTCTTCAGCGCCGCTGGCAAGCCCCCTACGCTGAAGCAAGCTGGCTACATCCCCACCCGGGAGGTGACGGAGCAGCTCGCGACAGCGTTCGCTGTTCCCGTCGAGTAGGCGTGACGCTGCGCGTCTATCTGCGCGAGCCGAGTCGAGCGGACGGGCCGGAGTTCCTGGCGTTCGTCCACGCCAGTCGGAGCCTGCACGCGCCGTACGTCGACGCGCCGGAAACCAGCGATACGTACCGCTCGTACATCCAGCAGTGCCAGTCACCGCGCTATTGCGGGTTTCTGGTGTGCGTGTGCGACGGAGACGCCATCGTCGGCGTCGTGAACTTCAACGAAATCGTTCGCGATGACACCCCGCGGGCGAACCTCGGGATGTACGGCGCGCGCCGGGGGACGCGGAAGGGCTACATGGGAGAGGGGCTTCAGCTCGCCCTCGCCCGCGCGTTCGGCGAGCTTTCGCTGCACACGGTCGAAGCCGATGTGCAAGAGGCCAACGATCGATCGGTGCGGCTCCTCGAGAGCTGCGGCTTCCTTCGCGGCGATGACGAACCACGTCTCCTGCGCGCCGCGGGGTCGTGGAAACACCACGCGCGCTGGCGACTTACCGCGGAGAAGTGGATGCGGTCTCAGCGAAGCGGGGTCCGGGAGGACGAGCGGTGAGTGGGTCATGAGAATCTCGGCTTTGCGAGGGAGAAGGGGAGCATGACCACAGCAGAGAACAAGGCGATCGTTCGCGTGTACTTCGACAAGATGACCTCCGGCGCCGTAGACCTGCCGGACCTGCTCGCCGACGACGTCACCTGGTGGGTCCCGCCGTCGTCGAAGCTCGGCGGAACCCACGAGGGGAAGGCGGCCGTGCTCGAACTCATGGGCAGCGGTGTGGATCTCTACGACGCCGACACACCGCTCGATGTCGAGATCGAGCAGATGGTCGCGGAAGACGACTGGGTGACCGTCCAGACGACGATCACCGGAAAGACGGCTCGCGGCGAGGACTACCGCAACCACTACCACTTCGCCTTCCAGCTGCGCGATGGCAAGATCGTGCTCGTCAAGGAGTACGTGGACACGCTCTACGCGGAGCAGAAGCTCTTTGGCTAGTGCCTACGCGGAGCTGAATCTCCTCAGCGACCGCTCTCCGAGCGCTCCTGTTCGAGTTCGCTGAAGCGATCGAAGGGGATCACGATGAAGAGTCCGCGGGCGTCGGCCACCCGGGTCTCGCCGGCGAACATGTCGGCTTCCGTGAAGATGCGGCGGCCGCGGCGTTCGGTGAACCGGGCTTCGATGCGAAGCGGCGTGTTGATGGGGGTGGGGTGGCGGTAGCGCACGGTGAACTCGCCTGTCATGCACGGAGCGCCGGAGAACGACGACGCCACCCCGAGCATCTCGTCGAACGCGCTCGCCACGAAGCCGCCGTGCACGCAGCCCGGCGCGCCCTCGTAGGCGTTGCCGAAGACCAGCTCGCCGCGCGCGGCGTGCGCCTCGGGGTTCGTCTCCATCGTCATCGGTGGGGCGACGGGGTTCGAGAGGCCGCACATCGGTCCGCGGTCCATGTAGTCGTGCATCCCGCCGAGGTGGGGAGCGGCCGGGTTTTCGCTCGGCTCGTCGAGCGGGGGCGCATCGGCGAGCGGGCGGGTGAGAGAGCGTACTTCGGCGGCGGCGCTCCGGATCTCCTCGTCGCTGGCGCCGCTTCCACACAGCGAATCGAGAAGCTCGCGCAGCGCAGAGGCGAGCTCGCGCTTGGCGGGCCAGGTGCCGCCCGCCTGTTCGATCGCCGTCGCTCGATCCACCCGCGGCTGCTCCACCGAATCCGAATCTGACACCTTCCATCCTCCAATCGCCCGCGGGCGCCGGCAGAGTGTACGTTGTTGGCTGTGCGACGCCCCGCCCCGCTGGGACGGCGCAGGGAGAACCGGAATTGCCGAAGTTGATCCCCGGAGACGGACCGCAGACCGCCGCCGACGTGCTCGACGAGGTGCTTTCGAAGGATCCCGAACGCGTCGCCCTCGTGGGCCGCAGCGGTCGCTTCGATTACCGGAGCCTCGACCTCGCCGTGAATCGCGCCGCCCACGGCTTCGCGCGGCTCGGCGTGGGCGCGGGGGATCGCGTGGCGGCCTGCCTGCCGAACGACGTCGAGATCGTGATCGCCATGCTCGCGACCCTGCGGCTCGGCGCGCTTTGGGTAGGCATCAACCGGCCGCTCGCGCCGCGCGAGAAGGCGTGGATCCTCGCGGACTGCGGAGCGCGGCTTTTCCTGGCGAGGCCCGAGTACGCGGCCGAGGTCGAAGGCGAGCGAAGCGGCCTCGATTCCCTGGAGCAGGTGATCGTGAGCGACCCGGGGAGCGGGGGAGGAGACCCGTGGACCGAGCTGCTCGAAGGCGCGCCCGAGGAGACCCGTCCGCAGGTGACGATCGACCCGTTCGCTCCCGCTGCAATCGCCTACACGAGCGGCACCACGGGGTTTCCGAAGGGGGCCGTCCACAGCCAGCACAACATGCTCATTCCGGGCGCCCTCGCCGTAGCGCTCGGACGCTACGCGGGCGCGAGCCAGGGCGTGGTGCTCCCACTCAGCATCTTGAATCTCATGGTGCTGGGACCGCTCACAGCGTACCAGGACGGGACGAGTCTCGTCGCCATCGACCGCATCGACCCGGTCGGTCTCGCCGAGTGGATCCGACGCGAACGCGTGGGCAACCTCTGCGGGGTTCCCACGGTGCTTCACGATCTCCTCACGCATCCCGACGTGAAGGCCGAGGATCTCGCGTCGCTGCGAACGCCCGAAGTGGGCGGAGCCATCGTGCCCGAGGAGTTTCGCCGGCTGTACCGCGAACGCTTCGGCGTCGGCGTGCGCATCGGCTACGGGATGACCGAGGCGCCCACTGCGGTGACGTGGTCGGGAACCGAGGACGCGTCGCTACCGGGCTTGTGCGGCAAGCCCCAGGACTACGTCGAGATCCACATCCTCGACGAGAACGGAAGTGAATGCCCAACGGGCGAAGTCGGCGAGATCTGCATCGCGCCGGCGTCGAGCGGCGCGTGGAAGGATGTATACACGCCCATGCTCCGCTACTGGAACAACCCGGAGGCCACCGAGAAGGCCTTGCTCGACGGTGTCTACCACAGCGGCGACCTGGGGTTCATCGCGGAGGACGGCAACCTCTTCATCCGCGGGCGCCGCAACGAGCTGATCCTACGCGGTGGCGCGAACGTGTATCCCGCCGAGGTGGAGCGCATTCTCGAGCTCGATCCGGGCATCGCCGGGAGCGCGGTTCTCGGCCTGCCGGACGAGCGCCTCGGAGAGCGGGTCGTGGCCGTGGTGGAGTGCGAGCCCGACGCGGAGGTCGAAGCAGAGAGCCTGCTCGACGCGTGCCGCGCGGAGCTCGCGCGCTACAAGGTGCCCGAGCAGATCTTGTTCGTAGAAACACTCCCCCGAAACGCAATGTCGAAGGTGGTCAAGCGAGAGCTGCTTCCGCTCTTTGGCGTGACCGACTCCTGAGGTGCCGCCATGGCTTCGTCCGTCCAGAACTGGACCGAGATCCTCACGACGCAAAACCTCCGCGCGGATCGGGAGATGGATGGCGTGTCGCGCTGGATGCTCATCACCCGCGCGAGCGTCTTCCCGATGACGATCACGTCTGCGGCGATCGGTGGACTTCTCGCGGCGCGCGAGCCCGACTTCGACTGGGTGTACTTCGCGGTCGCCATGGTGGGTCTCGTGCTCGCCCACGCCGCGAACAACATGATCAACGACTACTTCGACACGGAGGCGGGCATCGATCAGGACGAGTATGTGCGCACGCAGTACGCCCCGCACCCGATCCTCTCGGGGCTGATCTCGAAGTCGGGACTGATCCTCGCGATCGCCGTCGTCAACCTTCTCGACCTCGGGATCCTCGTCTATCTCACCGAGGCGCGCGGCTGGCCGGTGGCGGCATTCGCGCTGCTTGGACTCTTCATCAGCGTCTTCTACGTGGCTCCGCCGCTCAAGTTCAAGCACCGCGGCCTCGGCGAGCCGAGTGTGCTCGTCGTGTGGGGCCCGCTCATGATCGGCGGTACCTACTACGCGACTGCCGGGACGCTGCCCCCCTGGGTGCTCGTCGCGAGCCTCCCGTACGCGCTGCTCGTCGGGACGGTGCTGATCGGAAAGCACGTCGACAAGTTCGAAGCGGACACGGAGAAGGGGATTCGCACGCTTCCGGTGATCCTCGGCAAGGAGCGCTCCCTGTTCCTCAATCAGGAGCTGATGGTCGCGTTCTTCGT
>JABSQW010000310.1 GCA_013215605.1 Myxococcales bacterium | reverse complement strand
TACACGACGGCAGGACACGCCGAGGTGGCCCGCAACTTGTTCCAGATGGCCGGCGTGGGACCCGAGGACATCGACGTCGCCGAACTCTACGACCACTTCAGCGGCATGGTGCTCTTGCAACTCGAGGACTACGGCTTCTGCGAACGCGGGGAGAGCGGACCGTTCGTCGCGGAGGGGAACATCCGCTGGCCGGACGGCAGGCTGCCCGTGAATACCCACGGCGGCAACCTCTCCGAGGTGTACCTGCACGGCACCACCCACATGGTAGAAGCCGTGCGGCAGCTTCGCGGTACGTCCACCGCGCAGGTGAAGGATGCGGAGATCGCCCTCGTGACCGCCGGTCCGAGCCCCATACCCACCAGCTCCCTGATCCTGCGGAGGTGACGATGGCCACGAAAGCGAGCCCCTATCTGCCGGCGGACATCGCCCACCTCAACCCCGATGAGATCACCCAGGGCTACTGGGATTCATGTTCCCGGCGCGAGCTCGCGATTCAACGCTGCACGGCGTGCGGCCACTTCCAGCATCCCCCCAAGCAGATCTGCGGCTCCTGTCGGGCGTTCGACCTCGCGCTCGCGCCGACCAGCGGACGCGGCAAGGTGTTCACCTTCATCGTGGTCCACCACCCCGTCCACCCCGCGCTAGGCCCGCACCTGCCCTACAACGTGGCGCTCGTGGAGTTGGAAGATGCGCCCGGCGTACGGATCGTGACCAACGTCGTGGACACGCCGCCGGAAGAGATCCAGATCGGAATGCCAGTCGAGGTCGCGTGGGAGGAGCCCCATCCCGGCACCGTGCTCCCGCGCTTCCGGCGTCGCGAGGTGAACGAGTAGAGCCGTGAGTGGCCGCGGCCCGAGGACCCTCGGTCAGATCTTCAGTGGCACCTCGGCAAAGCCCCGCACGTGTGCCTGGTAGGTGCGCGTGAGGCCCTCCTCGACGACCTCGTAGTCGGCGAAGCGCTTTCGGATTTCCTCGAGAGCCACGCGCGTCTCCTGGCGAGCGAGGGATTTTCCGATGCACACGTGGGCTCCGTAGCCGAAGTGGAGCTCGCGGTCGGGCTGTCGGTCGATGTCGAATCGATCGGGGTCGTCGAACTCGCGCGGGTCGCGGCAGGCCGCGCCGGTGACCAGCGCGACGCGTGCACCCTCGGGAATCGTCACGCCGTGGTAGACGACGTCGCGCCCTGCCACCCGCCCCTGAAACTGCGACGGAGGGTCGTAGCGCAGTACCTCTTCGACGGCCCCGGGGATGAGGGTCGGGTCGTCCCACAGCCGCTTGCGCTGATCGGGGTGCTGCCACAGGTAGACGACACAGTTCCCCAGGAGCTTCACCGTCGTCTCGGAGCCGGCAGTGGCGAGCAGGCCAATGAAGGCGACGACTTCCTGGTCCGTGAGCCGCCGCCGCACGCCGTCCACGTCTTCGAATTCGCTCTGGGCGGCGACGGTAATCAGGTCCTCGCGCGGCTCGCTGCGCCGCTGCTTCAGGAGGTCGAGGAGCATCGCCCGGGTGTCGAGGGCGTCGGGCTCGGGGGGCACGGGGAGGCCCGTCTCGGGATCCCTCATGAGCGCGCGCTCGACGGCCCGCCGGTAGCCCGAGCGGAACTCCTCGGGAATGCCCACGAGGACACTGATCACATCCATGGGCAGCTTGCTCGAGAAGGCGGCCTGGATGTCGCCACCGCCGGCTTCGACGAATTCGTCGAGGTAGCGGGCCGCGATTCGCCGCACCTTGGACTCGAGATCCGCGATACGCCGGGGCGTGAAACCCTTCGACAGGAGGTTGCGGATCTTCACCTGACGCGGGGGGTCCATGCCGATGATCGACGGCACGTGCTCGGGGGGCGGCTCGCTGCGGGTTTCCAGCGCAGGGCCGAGCCGCGAGCTGAAAGTCTTCCAGTCGAGGGTGGCGTCCCAGACGTCGTCGAACCGGAAGAGGGAGTAGAAGTCCATCTTCGGGTTGTAGTGACAGGGTTCTTCCTCCCGGAAGTACGCGTAGGTGGGGAAGGGGTCCTCCTGCACTTCACGGCTATAGGGGTCGTAGATCATCGGATACCTCGGACGGGTTTCACGCTCGCGCCACTACCGATAGCACGGCATTTCGAGCTCTGGATCAGACTCTCGCATCGCGCAGGGCGCTGCGGCGAACTTTGCCGGCATCGTTGCGCAGGGAAGTGTCCACGGCTTCGAAGCTGCGCGGCAGCTTGTACCGGATGAGCCGCGTTTCGAGATGCCCGCGCAGGGCTTCCTCGTCGAGATCGCCCTCGCACTCCACGATGGCGTGGATGCGCTGGCCGAATTCTTCGTCCGGGAGCCCCACCACGGCGCACGAACGCACCGACGGGTGCTCCTGGAGCGCGGCCTCGATCTCCGCGGGGTAGACGTTGTGACCGCCCGTCAAGATCATGTCGCTGCGCCGATCGCCCAGGTAGAGGTAACCGTCCTCGTCCAGGGTTCCCATATCGCCCACCGACTCCCAGCCTTCGCGCCGCGTGTTGGATTTCGCACCGACGTATTCGTAGGTGGAGCCGGGGCCGGCAGCCGGCATCATGAAGATCTCTCCCATCTCGCCCGGCGGCAGCTCAGCGCCCTCGTCGTCGAGGATCTTGATTCCGCCTGGTGTGGTCGGTCGGCCGACAGATCCGGGGTGGGCGAGCCATTCCGTACCGGTGATGAACGTACCCCCGATGCGCTCGCTCGGGCCGAAGGCTTCGTGCATCACCTCGGGACCCAGCCAGTCGATCCAGGCGCGCATGAGCCAGGCCGGTAGCGGCGCGCCGCCACTCATCACGAATTCGAGCGACGACACGTCACGACCCAGCCGCTCTGCTTCGGGTAGACGCCAGATGCGCAGCATCATCGTGGGCACCACGCTCACCCGGTCCACGCGGTGGGCCTCCACCAACTCGAGAAAGCGACTGGCGTCGAAACGTCGCATCAGGACGACCTTGCAGCCGCCGAGGATGCCCTGAAAGGTCGCGCTGAAGGGAACGGCGTGATAGAGCGGCCCCGGTACGAGAACCGCGCGCTTCGCCTTGAAGAGCGCCGACGCGTTCTCGGAATCGTAGGACGCCTCGCTCTTGGGAACGATCAGCTTGGGGACTCCCGTGCTTCCCCCCGACGCCAACGCGCGTTCGTGGGGAGCCGTGCGGTCGGGAAGTCGCTCGTCGGAAAGCTCCGCACCGGGAACGAAGCCGGCGGGCGTGCTCGCGTGCCCCGGCACGTCTGCGCGCGCCACACCGACCACCAGTGCCGGCGCCGCGACGTCGAGAATGGCGTCGCGCTCGCGCGCGGGCAGATGTTCGGAAAGCGGGTTCGGAACCGCACCGAGCTTCCACACTGCGAGACAACCCGTCACCAGCTCGATGCCGTTAGGCAGGCACAAGCTGACCCGATCCCCTTCCCCGACCCCGCGTTCCGCGTAGGCGCGCGCCAGGCGATTCGAGCGCTTTTCGAGTTCAGCGACGGTGAGAGAGTCGTCTTCGCAGACCAGTGCCGTTCGTCCGGGGTGTCGTGCCGCGAGCTCGCCAAGGGCTCGCCCATAGGATTGCCTGGCCATTGGAATCCAGTATCGCCGATCGAGAAGCGAAGCACTTGGACGCCATGCCGTTAGCCTTGCGAACCAGATGATCCGGTTTCAACCGAGATGGGGGATGGCCTACAGTGCTCGGATTACCGACAGAGGAACACACCATGGCGCTGGCCCCCGACCAACGACTGATCTCCGCAGACGACCACATGGACATCTACGTGCTCCCCAAGGACCTGTGGGAATCCCGACTCCCCGAGGAATTCCGCAGCGCGGGCCCGCGCGTCGTCGACACCGACGACGGCCCCTACTGGCAGTCGGAAGGCCGCACCTTCGGCCCCTACGGGCGAAAGGCCAAGGGCTTCATCTCCGCCAACGACTTCGGCTTTCGACCGAGCCAGCCGGAAGAACGCCTGAAGGACATGGACCGGGACGGCGTGTACTCCCACGTCATCTACTCGCCCACCACGACGGCTCTACAGTTTCAAGATCCCGCATTGAAGGTGGCGTGTCTTGCGGTGTACAACGACTGGGCGGCGGAATTCAACCGCCACGACCGCAACCGCCTGATCGCACTGCCCGACATCCCTTCCAGCAGCCCCGATGCGGCGTCGGCTGAGCTTTTGCGTTGCATCGAAAACGGCCACCGCGGCGCCATCATCAGCGGCGTCGCCGGAGCGATCGCCAAGGGCATCGACCCCATCTTCGACGACAGCTGGCACCGCTTCTGGGACATCGCCGAAGAGGCCCGGACGCCCATACACATCCACCTCGGTGGCGGGCTCCACAGCCTGCAGGCCAAGCTCGGTTCGTGGCGATTCCCGGCCATGGTCGCCGTGGCCCCCATCCAGCTCGACGAAATCCTCTGCGGCATGATCTTCTCCGGCATCCTCGAGCAGCGGCCCAACGTGAAGTTCGTGCTGGGCGAGGCCGGCCTCGGCTGGATCCCCTACGTGCTGGAGCGCATGGACCACGAGCTCCACAAGTACGGCGACCAGATGCACGACCACAAGCTCTCGATGCTGCCGAGCGAGATCTTCCATCGCCAGGTTCTCGTGACCTACGAGGACGAGCAGTTCGGGGTCGAGTGCATCCCGCGCATCGGTTTCGACAACGTGATGTGGGCCTCCGACTACCCCCACGGCGACAGCACGTGGCCGGAGTCGCGCAAGGCGATCGACGCGTCGCCGCTGGCGGCTCTGGGTGAGGAAGCCGTTCGCAAGATCACCTACGAGAATGCCGCGATGGTGTACGGCATCGAGTAGCGCCTCGAGGAGCGTGCGCGGCAGAAGCCGCTAGGCGTCTCCCGCGTGCTTGCGTGCCGGACACCGAAGATCTCCCGCTGCCCGCCGGAAGCGAGCTGCCGTCCGCGGTGGACCCGAGCTGGGAGATGTGGTGGGACCTTCGCGCCTAGAAGTCTGGAAGATGCTCGAACTGCTCGACATCATCCGCAATCTCGTCCCATCCGGCCTTGCTCGCTACACAGAAATGTCCCCATACCCCGACACCCGGTTCATCGTCCAGCAAACCCACCGGAATCCAATGCTTCCTCTGCCCCGCATCGAAATTCGGCACCGGTGAGCCACAATTTTCACAGAACCGCGAACCGTGGCCTTCTGGCGCTCGATAGCTCTTGATCGACTCCTCACCCGACAGCCACTCGAATTGACCGGCGCGCACCTGGGCGGTGGCGTTCGAGCCCGCGCCCGTTCTCTTCCGACACAGCGAACAATGGCAGCGGTGAATACGGCTGCATCCGTCCTTCAAGCGGAAGCGAACGTTGCCGCAGAGGCAGCTACCGTCGAGCACCGCTTCAGCGTCTCCCAGAGCCGTCACCGAAGAGAAAGCGGTCGGCGATGCGGTGCGCGTTGTGGACCGACATCTCCTGCTTCGTGTTCAGCCAGTGCCCGTCGAAGCCGCGCTGGTGGAGTCCGGCAGTGACCTCCGACATGTTGCGAAAGTCCTGCTCGAGCACCTGGCCAAAGTCGCCGTCCTGCCAGCGCTCGTGGAACTCGAGCTCGACGTGGGGCTCCTTCCCCGGCCCAAAGAGCTGGAGTGACCAGACATCGAAGATGCACGAGTCGGGATCGTTGCCATTG
>JABSQW010000309.1 GCA_013215605.1 Myxococcales bacterium | reverse complement strand
GCTCGACGAAAAGGTGTCGCACATGACGATCGTCACCCAGGGTGACGACGAAACCATCGAGCAGATCACGAAGCAGCTCTACAAGTTGATCGACGTGGTCACCGTGCGCGACCACGGCGAGGGCGGTTTCGTCGGCCGCGAACTCGCGATGTTCATCGTGCAGCCGCCACCCGAGGCGCGCGCCGAGGTGTTCCGCGTCACGGAGATCTTTCGCGGCAAGATCGTCGATGTCGGCACGAAGAACCTCACGATCGAAGTCACGGGAAAGCAGGACAAGATCGACGCTTTCACGCGTCTGCTCGAGCCCCTGGGGCTGGAGCGGCGCGTGCGCACCGGACCCCTCGCCGTACAGCGCGGCGACAGCCGGTAGCAGCAACCCGCGCAGGCCGCGCAAAGCCAAAGGAATCCCCCGCAATGGCACTGAACATCTACTACGACAAGGACGCCGACCTCGGACGCCTCGAAGGCAAGATCGTGGCGGTGATCGGCTACGGGAGCCAGGGACACGCCCACTCCCAGAATCTCCACCACTCGGGTGTAGACGTCGTGGTCGGTCTGCGGAAGGACTCGCCCTCGTGGGCAAAGGCCGAGGAAGCCGGGTTGCGCGTGATGACGCCCGCCGAGGCCGCCAACGCCGCCGACATCGTGATGATGACGCTGCCCGACGAGACCACCGCCGACATCTACAGAGAGCACATCGCGCCGAACCTCGTTGAAGGCAACTACCTCGCCGTAGCCCACGGATTCAACATCCACTTTGGGACCATTCAGCCGCCGGACGACATCAACGTCTTCATGGTCGCGCCGAAGGGCCCCGGTCACACCGTGCGCCAGCACTATGAAGAGGGTCGCGGTGTTCCGTCGCTCGTCGCGGTGGCGCAGGACCCGTCGGGCGACAGCCTGCAGATCGCCCTCGCGTACGCAAAGGGCATCGGCGCGGGTCGCGCGGGCATCATCGAGACGAACTTCCGCGAGGAGACCGAGACCGATCTCTTCGGCGAGCAGGCCGTGCTCTGCGGTGGCCTCACGGCGCTCATGGCGGCGGGCTACGACACGCTCGTCGAGGCGGGTTACGCCCCGGAGATGGCCTACTTCGAGACCATCCACGAGGTGAAGTTGATCGTCGACCTCATCTACGAGGGCGGCATCGCGAACATGCGCTACTCGGTGTCGAATACGGCCGAGTTCGGCGACCTCACCCGCGGTCCACGCATCGTCGACGAAGACACGAAGAAACGCATGAAGGAGATCCTCGGGGAGATCCAGAGCGGCAATTTCGCGAAGGAGTTCATCCTCGAGAATCGCTCCGGCAACGTGTCGTTCCGCGCGCTGCGCAAGCAGGGCGAGGATCACCCGATGGAAGAGGTCGGCGATCGTCTGCGCGGCCTGATGCCGTGGCTCAAAGAGAAGCGGCTCGTCGATCGCGCCAAGAACTGAGGTGCGGGCGCGCAGATGCGCGTCCCCTGCGGAGAGTCCATGGTCGATTCGCCGGATGAAGGGGCAGCGTCGCCGGCCGAAGTCAGCGGCGGGGGCGGATCCCTCTTCGAAGAGCGACCCACGGAGTTCATCGTCCGCGATGCGTTCGTGATGGGCGCGCTGCCGTTGGCCCTGGCCGGCGCGGCGGGTCTCGCCGGCTTGCCGTGGCTCGGCTACGTCTTCATGGGCCTGACGGTCTTCGTGGCGGCGTTCTTCCGGAATCCACCTCGCGACATCGCGGGCGACGAGCGCACGGTGGTCTCGCCGGCGGACGGCCGGGTGATCGCCGTCGGAGAGGCGGAGCGTAGCGACGGCACCAAGGTGCCGCGCATCGGGGTCTTCCTGTCGGTGTTCAATGTCCACGTGAACCGCGCGCCCGTGGCGGGTCGCGTGCTCTCCGTCGCGCGCAGCGGCGACAAGTTCCTCGCCGCGTTCAATCCGCGAGTGGAGACCGAAAATGTGCGCTCCGCGATGACGCTCGAGACGCTGCACGGCGAGACCATCGAGGTGGTGCAGATTACGGGCCTCATCGCGCGGCGCATCGTGAGTCATCCGGTGGTGGGCGAGTGGCTGCAGCGAGGTACGCGCTACGGGCTGATCCGCTTCGGCTCTCGCACCGACGTCTACCTGCCGCCCGGCAGCGTGATCACCGCAAAGAAGGGCGAAAAGGTGAGCGGCGGAAGCAGCATTCTCGGTACGCTGCCGCCGATCGACGGAGTCTTCGAGTCCGAATGAGCGAAGAAAGCGAAGGAGGACAGGCCATGGATCCGGCGCCGGAGAAACGACGCTTTCGCCGTCGTGGCCGCCGCAGGTCCGGTCCGCCGCGCGGCCTCTACCTGCTCCCCCACCTCGTCACCACCACGGGGCTCTTCTTCGGGTTCTTCGCGATTATCCAGGCCTTCGCGGGAAAGCCAGATCTCGCAGCGCTCGGCATCATCCTGGCGGGCGTGTGCGACGGCCTCGACGGTCGCCTCGCGCGCATCGCCCACTCGTCGAGCCGCTTCGGAGTCGAGTACGACTCGATTGCCGACACCGTCTCCTTCGCCGTCGCGCCCGCGATGCTCGCTTTCGCCGCCGGCAACCTCGAGATCCTCGGCCGCACGGGCTGGGTGATGGCTTTCCTCTTCACGGCGTGCGCGGCATTGCGACTCGCGCGCTTCAACGTCGCGGCCTCGCAGTACCGAGGGCGCTTCGAGGGGCTGCCGAGTCCGGCAGCCGCCTGCATGGTGGCATCGGCCACGTGGTTCGGCTCGTTCATGGCCGAACTGGGCATGCCGCTCGTGATCCCCGAGGCCTTCGTCGCCGGCTGCATGGCGGTACTCGGCCTGCTGATGGTGACCGCGATCCCCTACCGCAGTGGCAAGGAGATGGATCTGCGCCACTCCTACGGAACCCTCGTGTTCGTGTTGTTCGTCCTCGCGCTCGTGGTGGTGGAGCCCAGCGTGAGTCTGTTCGTGATCGGTCTCGTTTACATCGCCTCGGGCCCGGTCGAATGGATGTGGCGCCGCCGAACCGGGAATCCCCTGGAGAAGCTCGAGCCCGCCTCCGAAGCCGGATCGGGCTGAACCCCAACGATCGAGGTCCCCCACTCGTGGAACGCATTCTCGTCCTGCCCGGTGACGGCATCGGACCGGAGGTGGTCGCCGAGGCGCGCCGCGTCCTCGAAGTCGCGGCCGATCGCTTCGATCTCAAGCTCGAATTCGAAGACGACCTGATCGGCGGCGCATCGATCGACGCGAGGAACACGCCGCTGTCCGACGCTGCCATCGACCGAGCCCGAGGTTCTCGCGCCGTGCTGCTGGGCGCCGTGGGCGGGCCGAAGTGGGACGCCATGCCCGTCGATGTGCGCCCCGAAAAGGGTCTCTTGCGCATTCGCAAGGAGCTCGGCCTCTTCGCAAACCTGAGGCCGGCGACCGTCTTTCCCGCGCTCGTCGATGCGTCGTCGCTGCGGCGGGAAATCGTCGAGGGCATCGACCTGCTCGTCGTACGCGAACTCACCGGCGGCATCTATTTCGGCGAGCCGCGTGGAAACGCCCTGGTGGACGGGCGTCGCGAAGCGCGAAACACGATGGTGTATGACGAAGTCGAAATCGCACGCATCACGCGAGTCGCCTTCGAGTCCGCGCAGCGTCGCCGAAAGGAGGTATGCCACGTCCACAAGGCGAACGTCCTCGAGGTGTCGCAGCTGTGGATGACGGTGGTCGAGGAGGTCGCGAGCGACTTCCCCGACGTCGAACTCTCCCATCAGCTCGTCGACTCGATGGCGATGTTGCTCCTGCGCGAGCCGGGTCGCTACGACGTCATCGTCACCGGCAACCTCTTCGGCGACATCCTCTCCGACGAAGCCGCGATGATCACCGGCTCGCTCGGCATGCTGCCGTCGGCGAGCCTCGGCGAGGGCGGCGTGGGGCTCTACGAGCCGGTGCACGGTTCGGCGCCCGACATCGCCGGTCAGGACGCTGCCAACCCTCTCGCCGCGATCCTGTCGGCCGCGATGCTCCTCGAGCACTCTCTCGACGCACCCGACGCCGCCAACGCCGTTCGCGAAGCAGTGTCGGCTGTGCTCGCCGATGGGCACCGCACGGCGGACATTGCGGGCCAGAGTTTCGACGGGCCGGTGACCGGCTGTCGCGCGATGGGGGGTCTCATCCTCGCGCGTCTCGGTGACGCCTGATGGCGAGCGCCGGAGCGCGCATCGGCATCGTCGGGGCCACGGGATCGCTCGGCGGGGAAGTGCTCGGCGATCTCAGCCGGTCGACGCTTCGCGTGCGCGAGATCGTTCCCATCGCAACCGATGATTCCCTCGGAGAAGAGATCGACTTC
>JABSQW010000031.1 GCA_013215605.1 Myxococcales bacterium | reverse complement strand
CGGCCCGAGGAGCTCACGAGACGTTGAATCTGCTCGGCTTTTCGGACGCCACGGCCGCGGGCCGCCACACCCCGGTAACGGGTCATGTCCGCCGTGGTAACCGGTTGATACCGCCAGGCGGCTCTGCTTCCGGACCCCGGTTCGAACGGCCGGAGCTGGCGCACCCGATTCGATCAGGCGGGCCGGCCTTCCAATGCCCCTACGTCGGCGGCGGGGTTCGCGAGGGACTGGGCTCGGGCTGGTGGTCGGTCGGAGACGCCTCGGCTGCTGCCGGCGGGAGGCTAGGGAGATGGCAGCGGCTCCCAGCAGCCGATGGGCTCCGGGAACGCGTATTCAGTCACCGGTTCCGGGTTGGCAGAAGGCCTACGGATCAGAGCTTGCGGAAACGCAGCTCGAGCTTGCTATTTGCATCTCCGCGCCGGGCCAGCGCCGTTACCTCGCGCAGTCGAACGCCAGGTTTCCGAGCACCGCGATCTGGTTCGCGCCCGCGCGGGTGCGGTCGTAGCCCGCCTTCGGGTAGCCGTTCGTGAAGAACGCGAAGGAGATGCCCGTCTCCGGATCGCAGAACGACATCTGGGTCGGTGCGCCCGTGTGGCCGAACGTGCGCTCCGAGGCCGTGACGCCCGGGGCTCCGGAGGGCGCGCCTCCACCGGTACCGACGACCACGAAGAGCCCCATCCGCGTCGGCACCCCGGTGGCCCCGAAGTCGCCGGACATGGGCATGTCGACGTGGGCGCGGGTGCCGAGCTCGACCCCCTCCGCGGTCCACACCCCCGAGTGGTAGAGGGCCTGGAAGAGCAGCGCCATGTCGGCCGCGGTCGCGACGCCCGTGTGGCTGGGCTCGCCGGCGGCGAGGACCTCGGGGTCCGTCAGATACCAGGGGCCCCAGGGATCGACCTCGACCTCTTCGGTCTTCGCGTCGGTGCACACGTAGCGGGCGACGCTGCCCTGCTCCTCGACCGGCGGTCCGATGTCGATGCTGAGGCCGAGAGGCTCCGCGATCTCCTGGCGCAGGTAGTCGCGCAGTAGCAGACCCGTGCGACGCTCGACGAGTTCGCGAATCACCCACGCCGAGGCCGTGACGTGGAACGCGAGCCGGCTGCCGGGCTCCCAGTCGAGTCGCCAGCGTGAGAACGCGGCGAGGCGCTGATCGCGGTCGCAGTGCCTCGGGTAGCCGAGCGGCGCCATCGGAAAGCCGCCCGTGTGCGTGAGCACGTGGCCGACCGTGACCTTGTCCTTCCCGTTGGTCGCGAACTCGGGAATGATGTCCGCGACGTACTCGTCGAGCGAGAGCAGGCCGTCGCCGAGCAGCTTCCAGGCCACGGCCGCGAGCAGCGGACGCCCCGCCGACTGCAGGACGAAGCGCGTGTCGGGCGTGGCGTCGCCCAGCGTTTCGAATGCGACCAGCCGCCCCCCGCAGCCGAGCGCAAACTGGCACGACGGCAGCCGGCCGCTCGTCACCTCGAGGCGCGCGCGTCGCACCAGGACGTCGAGGCGTTCCGGGTCGATTCCCACTTCAGCGGGGTCGGCGAGTGATCGCGGCATGCTGGTCATTGCGCTTTCTCCTTGCACTCAGTGCTCTCGTCGAACGAGGGCCCTACCATACCGCCACGCCGAGTCGAACGGTGCAGTTTCAGAGCTCGGCGACCCGCCGCCTCACCTCGCCGAGGCGCGCGTAGGATGCCAGGACGGCGTCGGTGTCGTCGAGAAAGTGGCGTGCGATCACGTCGGAGAAACCCGCAGCGTGGCGAACGAGACGCCGACGATGCGCCAGTCGGAAAAGGGAGTGCTCACCCGGCGTCGGCGCCCTTGTGCATGTCGGGCGGGGCGGCGCCCTTCCAGCCGATCTCGCCGGAGTTGAGCGCCACCTCCTCCATCGCGCTCGCGGGAATCGCGTAGCCCTCGGGCGACATCACCTCGTCGAAATGATCCCGGTACGCCTCGGGCGTAGCGGGCGAGGCGGTGTGACCGGGCGCCACGCCGAGGAAGACACGCGCGGCCCGCCCGCCTCCCACCGTGAAGAGCTCGCCCGTGCAGGGGACGTCTTCGTGGGCGAGCCAGGCCACGAAAGGCGCGACGCGTTCCGGCCCGTAGTGCTCGCGCAGCCAGGCCTTGAAGTCCTCGGCCGGGACGGCCGCGGTGAGCCGCGAGTAGGCGACGGGCATGATGGCGTTGACCTTGATTCCCGCTGGCGCGCCCTCCTGTGCGAGCGCGCGCGTGAAACCGATGATGCCCGCCTTTGCCGTCACATAGTGGATCGTCCCGGGGGTTCCGAACACCGAGCCCGACGACGTGTTGACCACGCGCCCGTAGCCCCGCTCGAGCATCACGGGCCACGCCGCGCGTCCCACGTTGTAGGAGCCCTCGACGTGCACGCCGATCATCTTCGCGACCCGCTCGGGCGGGATCTCGTGGAAGGGGCCTCCGCCGGCAATCCCCGCGTTGTTGACGAGCACGTCGACGCGGCCCCACAGGTCCATGGCCTGCTCGACGATGGCGCGCCCGCCGGCGGGCGTGTCCACGGTCTCGGTGTTCGCCGCCGCCACGCCCCCGGCCTTCTCGATCTCGGCTGCCACGCGCTTGGCCGGCGTCGCCGAGCCGCCGCTGCCGTCGGCCTCGCCGCCGAAGTCGTTGACCAGCACCTTGGCGCCGCGCCGTGCCAGGAGCAGGGCGTGCTCGCGGCCGAGCCCTCCACCCGCTCCCGTCACGATGGCCACACGGTCGTCGAATCGCACTTCGCTCACGTCGTCTCCTCGCCTTCGCGCTCCGGACAGCGCGTCTTCGTCGCTTGCTGCGGTCGCCTTCCACTTCGCACGATCGCCACCGACATCGCGAGCAACAGCCAGCTCGGCGCGGCGGGTATGCTCGCCATTGTGCCCTGCATGAAGCCCATTGCGGTGAGAAGATCGATGAGTTCGCCGATCTTCTGGCGCGCCTCCTGGTCGATCACGGCTCCGCCGCTTGGCGGTTGGATCGACGGTTGCTGTGCGAGGTTGATCTCATTGCCGAACGCCGTTGTCATGCGCAGCGCGGAGTCGCCCGACCCGGTGACGTAGCGCTCGAGTCTTACGTCGAGATCGCTGCGCTCCGGTCCGGGGCCCCAGCGCAACGTCCCGTCTTCCTCGATCCCCAGTCGGACGTTGTTCTGGCCGTCGATTCCCATGAGCAGGTGACTATCGCCGTATCCGGAGCCCCGGACCATGGCCGCTGGCCCCTGGATGTCCGAATAGATCCCGAACATGTACGGTGTCCCTTGATGGGGATGGCCGCTCACGATGCTGATTTCTCCCATGGCGTTTCTCGTCGAGTGGAACGTGCCTGAGATCGTCATCCAGCCGTTCGTGTAGTACTGCCCCTCGCTGTTGAACATCGCCCGCAGCGCGCCGTCCGGATTCTCGAAGAGGATTGTGGACCGCTCACCGCCTCCACTCGAGTTCCTCGTGCCCTTCACCAGCATGGTCTCGTGCTTCACGAGGTCCGTCGGATTCTCGACGTAGAGCCACGCTTTCGATGGCGTCAGAGAGTTGCCGATGCGAACGGGCTCGGCGAAATCGACGTCGGCGGCCGCCGCGAGCGGGAAGCAGCCAATTAGCGTTGCGAGGGTGCGCTTCATCTGAGCCTCCTTGGGACCGCAAGCAGCGGCTCGAAATTCCAATGTATTTCACAATCTTCACTTTTGCATGTCGTTCCAAGTCACCCCGTGGACCGGGGCTCGAGGTCGGCCGCGAGCTAGTGCGTGAACCGGAGGTGATGGGCCGCGCCCCGATGTTGAAGAGGCCGATCGCCGCGAGCGAGTAGCGAATGGTTTCCTATCCGTGCGCGGGCGCGAGCGAGTCGTTGAGCAGGTCCGATCAGCTGGCGTGATACTCCGAGGCCCATGAGATTGATCACGAAGAGGATCACCGCGGAGGCCGCGGCCCGCATGCGCAGCTGCGCGAACCGCTGCGAGACCGCGTAGATGGGCGCCGGGTAGAACCGGTTGAGGACCTTTGCGGGGACGAAGAGCAGGAGCGCGAGCCGCAAGCCCAGCGTCGCGCGCGACCTGGCGACGGAAGCGTACTCCACTACGAGTCGAACGCGATGACGCTACGCGCGACCTCCCCCTTGTTCATCGCATCGAACGCATCGTTGATGCGCTCGAGCGGCAGAGTCTGCGACACCATCTCGTCGAGACGGAGCTGGCCGTTGAGATAGAAGTCGATGTAGCGCGGCACCTCCACGCGGAAGCTACCGCCGCCCATCATCGAGCTCTGGTAACGCTTGGATCCCATGAAGTCGACCCCGGTCATGGGGATCTCCGCGTCCATCGGCAGGATTCCGATCACGGTTGCCACGCCGCCAGAGCGCGTCATGCTGAACATCTGGCGCGTGGTGTCGGGCAGCCCGATGGCTTCGAAGCCGAACTCGGCGCCGCCGCCCGTCAGCTCCAGCACCGCCTGCACGGGCTCGTCCTTCGATGCGTTCACCACGTGGGTAGCGCCGAGCTGGCGCGCCAGCTCGAGCTTGTGGTCGTGCATGTCGACTGCCACGAGCTGTGCCGCTCCGCAGATGCGCGCGCCCTGCAGCGCGGCCAACCCCACGCCGCCGACACCGACCACGACTACGCTGCTGCCGGGCGTGACCTGGGCGCTATTGATCGCGGCGCCCATTCCGGTGGTGACGCCGCAGCCGAGCAACGCGGCCTTTTCCAGTGGCATGTCCTCACGAATCTTCACGAGCGCGTTCTGGCTGATCAGCAACTCCTCTGCGAACGAGCTCAGGTTCACGAACTGGTTCATGGGCTTGCCGCCGCAGGTGAGGCGCGACCGCCCGGGCCCGCGTGCCAGCGCCGACTCGTCGGTCATGCAGCTGAAGGCGCGACCCGTGAGACAGGCGTCGCAGTGCCCGCAGAACACCGACAGGCACGTCACGACGTGGTCGCCGGGCTTCACATACGTGACGCCCTCGCCCACTGCCTCCACGACGCCCGCCGACTCGTGCCCCAGCACCATCGGCGTCGCGTAGAAGTCGATGCGCCCATCGAGCACGTGCTGGTCACTGTGGCACACGCCCGCGGCGGCGGTGCGGACCAGCACCTCACCCGCGGCCGGCGCATCGACCTCCACGTCCTCGATCTGCAGTCGACCCGGCATCTCTCGCAGTACGGCGGCCTTCATGACTCCTCCCGTTCGTTTGGTGCATTCTAGTCCAGTGAACCCCCTCGAAGGAATCCGGCGGATAGGAGTAGATAGGAAGTTCAAGCTGCCTTTTCGCAGGGTCCGACCCGTAGACCTTCTGTCAGCCAGGAACCCGTGACCCAATACGGGCGCCGAAGCGGTCTCGGAGCCCCAGTCGATAGCAAGCCTCGACGATGCCGAACCCGAACGGTTGCGTGAATTGCAGGCGCGTCTCGATGCGTTCACCGAAGACGTGGACCTGCGCCACTCTCCCGTGCGCACCGAAGGCCCCATCCCCATCGATCGCACTTCCGCCGATCCGTACCGCCCGGGCGAAGAGTTCGCCTACTGGCTCAACGAGGCCGTCGCGGGCTCCCGGGCGTTCTTTGCCTCGAGATCGCGGAGCAGGGTGCGGGCGGCCAGGAAGAAGTGGACCGATGCCCACAGGTTGCTCGCCACCACCACGAGCAGCGCGTAACGGATTCCTGTCGTACCGACCGAGGGCGTCAGCCGATCGCTGAGAGCCCCTACCACCAGTGGGCCGAGGCCGTAGCCGATGATGTTCGTCAGAAAGAGCATCACCGCCGACGCGACGGCCCTCATGTTCGACCGGACGAGTGCCTGGGTCATTGCGACGATGGGCCCGGAGAAGAACGCCCCAAGCATCACGGCGGGGACAGCCATTGCGAGCGCGCCGTTTCGGTCCGGCCACAAGTAGAAGCCGACGTAGAACGGCACGGCGACCAGCGTGGCCCAGCCCGTTGACCACAGATACCAGCGCTGATCGCGACGGGCGAGCCGATCCCCGACCCAACCCCCGCCGTAGGTTCCCAGAGCGCCAACGAGCCCGAGTCCGGCCAACCAACTGCCCGCTTCGCCCGCCCCCATCTCGTGGGCCCGCATCAGGAAGGGCGCGTGCCACGCGCCGACACCCACCGATGCGAAGGCGTGGACGGCGCCTCCGATCAGGAGATGACGCAATGCGGGTAGCCCCGACATGAAGCGCATCGCGCTGAGAAGCGACGTCTCCGGAGGAGTGGTTTCCTCGTAGATGCCGCGCACCGGTTCGCGCAGGGTCAGCCAGACGAACACCGCGAAGGCGATCCCCGGCAACCCCACGACCATGAGCGCCGTTCGCCAGCCGAAGAACTCCGCGATCCAGCCGCCGACGAGATATCCGGCCACCGCGCCCAGCGGCGCCCCCACCGCGTAGATCGCAAACGCCCTGCCTCGCCTTTCGGGCGGGAAGTAGTCGGAGATCAGCGAATGCGCGGCGGGCGAACAACTCGCCTCGCCGACCCCTACGCCGATCCGTGCCAGCAACAGCTGCGGATAGCTTCGCACGAGTCCCGAGACCGCGGTCATCAGGCTCCAGACTGCGAGCCCGACCGAGATTACAGCGCGGCGTGAGCGACGATCGGCCAGACGAGCGATCGGGAGGCCCGCAAACGTGTAGAAGATGGCGAAGGCGGGGCCCACCAGGAGCCCCAGCTGAGTATCCGTCGCGCCGAGGTCTTCTTTGATGTCCTCGAGCAGGATATTGAGGATGTTGCGGTCCACCATGTTGAACATGTAGACCACCACGAGCACGCCGAGCGCGTAACGGGTGTATCCGGGTGAGGACCCGGCGGTCGGCCGAGGCGAATCTCCGGGTGTGGGTTCCAGACTCATCGAGTCGTCACTCTTCGCATGGAGCATTCATGCTACAGGGATCGACGCAGCGGATACCAAGTATGAGCCGCGTTTCGGGACCACGTCCGAGTATGGATGTTATGACAAATCCCCGAGGGAGCCGGCGCGGCGGAGAACCCAGGGCTAGGCCGTACTGACGTGACTTGCGCCTCCCGTTCCCGGACTGTCGGGGACGAGCGGAGGCCCGGCCGTGCCGAAGACATGCTGCACGCCGATTTCCACATGCGTGGAACCGCCCAGCTCCACCGGACAAGGAAGGCAGCTGATGATGCCCGTGGCCATCACGGTAGATCCGCGGCGGCGGTGCTGGCGAGCGGGATCAGTAGAAGGACGGTCAAGATACTAAGCATCTCCCGCGGGAAATTCTCTGCCGCCGGGCGCTCACCCCCGGAACCGAAACCCATGGCGATTCCGGGTGCTTCGAATCCCACCCCGAGGCGGCTCTCGGCCGATCTCCTCAAGATCATATTTGTGTTGTCGGGGGAGAGGTTCTCATGAGAGGATCTCGGGCCTACCAGCAGGTTTCCGCGGGTTCGCCGTCTACGTGCAGGCGATGATCCGGCGGAATCGAGAACTGAGTAGAGGGCTTCTTCTGGGAGGGGGATGCCATGCTGCGATGGACCGGTGTATTTCTTACCTCGCTGAGCTTGTTGTGGCTTTCGACCGCGGCCGCACACGCAATCACGATTTCAGGCGTAGCCGCGACCACGAACAGTGGGGATTCCGGCCTGGTCTCTGCGAGCCAGAACGGGTCCGATAGCGCTACCTCCGTAACGAATGCGGGCGGGTTCCGTGGTTAGGCAGGTGCCGGACGGGCTGGCAATCGCCCAAGCGGCGCTCGACTTCGCGCCGTTCCCGAACCCGTGTGACCTCGGCTGCTCGGCTCGAGCCTCGATCACCGAGGCCACGTTCACCGGAGGCACCGGGACCTACACCGCGGCTGGTTGCGACTAGGCGAGGTGAACGAGATGAAGCATCCGCTCCTCTCTGAATTTCCCATTTGCTGGATTGGTCTCTGGCCCGAGCCTATCGAATTCCTTGTGGAGGACTCGAAATGAAACACGCAATCTTCAGGGTGTACATCGCGGTGGTGTTCATGGTCCTACCCACCGGACTTCAGGCCGCCCCGTTCACCGTCTCATGGGATGGCACGATTAGTGGGGTTGACGAGGCGGGCTCCACTGGTGTGTCGGTTGGTGATCCTTTCACCTTCACCCTAACTCTGGATAACGGCGGGAGCACCGCACTGTCGCAGACTTGGGATGGGGGGGATTTCGTTTCCGCGGGGATCAGCGTCAACGCAGGAGCATTTGTAGACACTAGCTCTGATTTGGTTGGAGGTATGTATTCAGCTTCGGGTGTATTCGCCACGAACGCTTTGGGGGAATTGACATCAAAGGGGACATGGTGGCATGCGACACTTCCACCAGAGGCGAATGGGAAGCTCTGGACGTCATATGGGGAAAGCCAACTATTTGCCAGCTGGTCGCCCGATACGGTCCTCCCCTCGAACGTTTCGTATTCATACTATTTCAGTAGTGCCTCAACGTATTCCAGCCCAGTGTCGGATTGGAACCATTCGTGGGCGACTATCCCCGAACCCTCGTCCCTCGCCTTGGTCGGCCTCGGAACCATCGCTTTGCTCGGCTACCGTCGGTGCGAGCGGAGGAGCGATGAAAAATCCAAAGAAGCAACTTGATCGATCCACCTTCGATGGACGCGTAATCGATGCGTGGACGACGAAGTATTGTCGCCCGTCAGCAGGATTCGGACTTTCGACTGCCCTGAGCTAAGAGACATTTCAAGGGGCCGAGACCCCGAGGAGCGTCTCGAGATGACGAGCCAGAGGAAGCAATCGACGTCCGCAGGGCCGACGCGGGCACCTCGAGGCCGAGCCGTGAGGGACGGAACCCGGGCCGCCGGCCTCGTCGAGGCGTTGGGGCTCGCGTGCGCGCCCGAGCTCGTGGCCATCGTCGGCGGCGGGGGGAAGAGCAGCCTGATGTTCGCGCTCGCCCGCAGCCTCCCCGGCCGCGTCGTGATGACCACGACGACGCGCATCTTCGCGGCGCAGCTGAGCCGGGCCGCGGCGGTCTGCACCCTGGCCGACGAGAACTGGGAGGAGCGACTCGACGCGTTCGACTCGAGCCTGCTTGTCGTCGGGGGAACCGAGGGGGACCGCGCGGTGGGCGTCCCTCCCGAGCTTCCCGCAGAGATCCTCGCCCACCCGGGGGTGGATTGGGTCGTGGTCGAGGCCGACGGATCCCGGATGCTGCCGGTCAAGGCCCCCGCCCCCCACGAGCCCGTGATTCCCGACGAGACCAGCCTACTGATCCCGGTCGTCGGCATCGACGCACTCTCGCGACCGATCCGCGAGGTCGCACACCGCCCCGAGCGCGTGAGCACGATCACGGGGCTCGCTTCCGAGGAGACCCTGACGCCCGAGGCGCTCGCGGCCCTGCTCACTTCTTCGCAAGGCGGTCTGAAGGACGCCCCGCAGGCAGCGCGCGTCGCCGTGCTGATCAACAAGGTGGAGTCGTCTTCGCAGCGCGAGGCCGCGCGCCGGGTCGCGCACTGCATTCTTCGTGAGCCGCGCGTAGAGCGCGTCGCGATCGGTGCCTTGCGAGGGCGCCTCTCCTCTGAATGGGAGATCTGCTCGCTGTGAGGCGCGTGGTGATCGTCGGCGGTGGGTTTGCGGGTCTCAATGCAGCTCTCGGGTCGCCCGAGGTTCAGCTGGCGAGGTTCGGGGCGACGCTCTCAACCGAGCGCTGCGCCAGCCGCAGTGCAATCTCTCTCGTCGAATGTCGCTCGGATACGAGCATGGATGGCACGGGGTGTCCGAGCCACCACTCCAGCTCGCCGGCCAGAGTCGCCGCCTCGACCGAGTCCACTCCGTACGCCGAGATCGGCATGCCGACGTCGATGACAGCGGGCTTCACTCCCAAGAAGGAGGCGATCGTCCGCCGGATCCACTTCTCGATTTCGATCGCCTCGGCGAGCTCCCAGGTTTCCCCGTGAAAGTGGAGTGTACTTGCTCCCATCGGTCCTCCCTCCGGTGTTGTGCCGAGTGGAGAGCAAGTTGCGTGCCGGCGGGGCGGGGCGGGGCGCAGGACCAAAGTGAACGCGCTGGCACGCCTCGTGCAATCGATTTCGCAGGTTGGGAGTACGAGCTGTGTTCGACGATATCGGTCTGGGGCGCGCGATCATCGCACGGCTGCGACTGGCGTTTCGTGAAGAGCGTTCACTGGGGGGCGAGCGACCAGCGGGCTCGCCGATCGTTCTGCTTCCCGGTTTCGCCGGCTCGAACTCCGCGCTGCGTCCGCTGAGTCGCTACCTCGAGCACGCGTTGAAGCGCCCCGTGGTGTCGTTGCATCTGGGTCTCGGAACCGGGGACATCCGGCGGATGGCGCTTCGGGTCGACGCGCAGCTAGCCGAGCTAAGTCGCGCTCCGGACTTCGAATACGCGGACATCGTCGGCCACTCTCTCGGCGGTCTCGTGGCGGCCTATGTGCTCAAGCACAACGACCGGGGGCGCCGCGTGCGGCGGGTCGTGACCCTGGGATCCCCCCACCGAGGTACGCCAAAGGCGTGGTGGGGAGTGGTCACACTCGGGCTCGTGAGCCCCTCGATGTGGCAAATGCTGCCCCATCGGGGCTTGTTGCGCTGGCTGGAGGCCGCACCGGTACCGCCAGGAAGCGAGTTGGTCGCCGTCGCGGCTCTCGAGGACACTGTCGTTCCGCCTCGCTTTGCCGTGCTGCGGCGCCTNCCTGGGCATAGCAACCGCGGCCTTCCGGGCGTTGGCCATTTTGGGCTGATCTTCTCACGCGCTGCGTTCCGGCTGGTGGTGGATGCGCTGAAAGCTCCGCCCGCTGCAGGCGAGGTGGTGGCCCTTCCCACGCGCCGCGAGCACTCTGTTCACTGCAAGGGAGCCTCTCCCGGTTCGCCGAAAGCGGCGACGGGATCTACCTGACTCGGTCAAACACGGACGGGCGCGGCGCAGCCCGGCGGCGGGAGACTGCGGCGCACGTGAGCACGTCAGTTGCCAAGTCCGCACTCGGAACTGGAGGCTGCGCTCTCAGAGGTGGAATCGAGCGGTGCCACCACTCCGTCGGTGTCTCGAATTTCACATCGAGCACGGCATGCGCCTCCCACCACCGTCCCGCGGACGATGGAAACGACCCATGACGGGACGTAACCCAAATACGGGGGGGAGAGCTCGCTCAGGCGCCCCGTGTACGTTTCAATTTCGACGCGAACATCTGGTAGACCTTTTCGAAGGGGAGCCCGTACAGGCGGGCGAGGCTGTCGTACTCGGCCTCTGTGCCATCGGAAAGCCCGATACGGAAATGTTCGCGCTCCCGCGGCAGATGAAGCGTGCCGAAGATCCAGTCCCAGATCGCGAACATGAATCCGAAGTTCTTGTTGACGTGTCGTTCTTCGCAACTGTGGTGAATCTGGTGGTTCGCCGGGCTTCCGAAGATTCGACCCAACCAGGGTGGCCACGCAAGCCAGATGTGCGAGTGGCGAAGCTGGTACGCCGTGAAATTGAAGATGAAGACGAACACCGTCGTACGAAGGAAATCGATGTTGCGGGGGTCGACTCCCATCAAGCCCGCGATGCAGGCAATCCCGATTCCACCGGTGACCAGGAATACCCAGATATAGAGCACGTTATCGATGGGATGTTCCCGGAAATTGGTCAGCGGATGCATGACGGGCGCCGAGTGGTGAACTTTGTGGAACTCCCAAAGGAAGGGCACTTTGTGCTGAAGCCAGTGCGTCGCATATGCGGCGAAATCCGTGATTAGAATGAACCCGAGCGCGTAGAAGGCGACCATCGCCGGAGAGGGATCTCCCGCCAGGGGCGGAGACTCGAAGAAGCCTCCAACCCAAGATGCGGTTTGCGTCATCAATATCGGGAGGAAAGTCGCAGTACTTACAATGGGCGTCAGAATGGTCATGACGGTCCGGTGAAAAAAGAAGTAGCGCACGTCGAGCCACGCAGAGGAGGTCTGCCAGATCGAGCTCGGAAAACAAAAATTGACGAAACCGCCGAGCATCCCGGAGGGTGAGTCCTTGCTCCCCCCTTTACGTGAGCGGATCCTCAGGTAGATACCCAGGGCGATCGCGAGCGACGAGAGGAGGAAGAGCCAGTAGACTCGACTTTCCGGCCGGAGCGGGCTCTCCAGTACAGACCGGAACGCGAACCAAAATGGTTCAGCCGACCGCCAGAGGAGTTGGCGAATTCCGGGCTCGGTCGTCGCGGGATCCATCGTTGCTTCGAGTCTCCGTGGCAAGATCATTTCTGGCGCGAGTCGAGAAGACGCGACCCGCGTTGCGCCCCAAGTGTTTTCAACGGGCCTCTATTTCGGCCGAAACATACTTTCTCGGGCGTAGCTCGCGACAAGTTCGCCCCGGAAGTCGAAGGCTTCCCCCGCGCCAAATACCCGGGCCCCGGCCGCGAAGGGACTCTCGTGACTCAACAGGATCCAATCGTCCATACGCAGGGGCGGTGGAACCTGATGTTATGGGAGGTTAACGCAGCTCTGATTCGGTCGGTCGGGTCACTTTCAGACAGGTCCGTACCGAGCTCGGCTTCAGGTATGCCACTGGAATGAACCAGAGTCCACAGATCCAAGGGTAAGCCTTCGGAACCTGGGACACGGAACCGGCTGTCTCCAGGTCAGGGAGGGAGAACGCCATGCGAATATCGGCTCTGCTTCCCGGCGAGGACCTGGCCCGCTGGGGTGACGACAATTGGGGGACGATGATCTGGAGCGAAGTCGCCTCGCCTCCGGTGCTCCCGACGCTGGAGGTTCCATCGATCGCGTCCGACGAGCTCTTCGAGGTGGTCCTCTCGCCCGGCGAAGGCTGTATCTTTGTTGAGGATGGACCCGAGCGCGTACCCTCCAGGTGGCTGAGTAGCACTCGGTGCGCTTCTCACCCAAGCGCAGGTTGAAGACGGCGTCGATCCTGATCGCGCTCGTCGGTCTGCAGTGGTCGTACCCGGCGTTCGCGGAGTCCAGGCCCCCGTTCGCGCTGTCGTTCATGGGCATGACCGTCCACAACGTCGAAGCGACGGTCGATTTCCTCACGCAATGTCTAGGCGTCCGTCCCGTTCACACCCGATCGAACTGGGCGATGCTCTCCAATGGGTGGGTCGACCCCGTCGTCGAGGGATCCCTCGGCTTGACGTGGGAACTCTTCGAGGCTTCTGAATCAGCAGGAATCGAGCGGTTTCAGGCCGTGCGCCCCAGCTTCGTCGTGCAGCGACTCGCCGCTCTGACCGAAGAGCTGCGCGAGCGGGGTGTACCGTTGGGCGAGCCGTCGGTCGACGGCAAGTGGGGGCCGAGCATCGAGCTGGTGACGCCCGAAGGCACGCGGCT
>JABSQW010000308.1 GCA_013215605.1 Myxococcales bacterium | reverse complement strand
TGCCGCCATCCTGCGCACGATCGTCGACGACTATCGATCCCTCCCCGCCATGACCGTCGACGCGATCGGCCACGGAGCGGGCAACGACCGGGACGGTCCGATGCCGAATGTGCTGCGCGCGGTGATCGGTCGCGACAGCGCTCTACGCGAAGACCGGGTCCTGCTTCTCGAGACGAACCTCGACGATCTCGTCCCCGAGCACTTCGACTACCTGATGGAGCGCCTCTTCGATTGCGGCGCGCTCGACGTCTCGCTCCAACACCTGCAGATGAAGAAGAACCGGCCGGGCTTCCTCGTGCGCGTGCTCGCGAAGCCCACCGATCGGCAGCGGCTCGCGCGCGTCCTGTTCGCCGAAAGCACGGCCATCGGCGTGCGCATTACGGAGAGCGATCGCCTCGTGCTCGAACGCGTGCAGGCCCGCGTCGACACCCCGTTCGGACGCATCGGCGTGAAGCAGATCTTCGATCCGGACGGCGGCGTCACGGTGACCGCCGAGTACGACGACTGCAAGAAGGCCGCGCGAAAGATGGGAGTGCCGCTTCGCGAGGTGGTTCGAGCCGCTGAAGAAGCGGGTCGCGTCAGCGCGGACGCGAAGCGCGCCGATCGCCCCGTGAGGAAGCGGAAGCCGAGACGGTGAAGGTCGACGTCGATCCGTTCGACCTGGCTCCCGATTCTCGAGATGCTGCGCTGTGCCTGCACGGTCTCACGGCGACCCCCTACGAGGTGCGGCCGGTCGGCGAGCAGCTCGCGGAACACAGAATCCGAGCGTTCGGGCCCGCCGCGCCCGGCCACAACACTTCGGTGGAGGACCTCGTTGCGACGCCGCACACCGCGTGGCTCGACGCCGCCAGGCAGAACTGCGAAGTCCTTCGCAATCGACACGACCGTGTGTTTGCCGTGGGGATGTCGATGGGCGCACTGGTCTCGCTGGCTCTCGCCGCCGAAGGCCTGGTCGACGCGGTGGTGTCGATTGGCGCGCCGCTCCGGCTCGGCGCTGCCGTCCGCAGGCTCGTACCCGGTCTGAAGCACGTGTGGAAGGGACCGAAGAAGAAGAACGGGTCGGACATTCGTGACCCCGTCGCCCGGGCTCGACACCCCGGCTATCCCATCATGCCGCTGGCCGCAGTCCACGAGCTGATCCGGCTGCAGGTCCACGTCGAAGCGAAGCTCGAGCGCCTGGCGGCGCCGATCCTCGTCGCGCACGGAACGCACGACAAGACCGCAAACCCCGCGGACGCCCGAGAGATTTTCGAGCGCGTGGCGTCGCAGGAAAAGCAGTTGTTGATGCTCGACAACTCGGGTCACGTGGCCACGGTGGACTTCGACGGGCCCGTGGTCGCGCGGGCCGGTGCGGAGTTTCTCACCCGCTTTAGGTCGCCTCAGAGCTGACCCCGATCACTCGTAATCGTTGTGCGCGTCCCTTACGGCTGTCGTGTTCGGTGCTAGCCTGTGAGCCGTCGCCGCACGAGACGACGGAACAACCGATTGCATCCGAGACCAATCAACGAAGCGGCGAGGAAGATTCGGTCGGGATGTGATGCCGGGGCAGCGCCCCGATGTGTAGAGGAGGGATCGTGGGGGAACTTCCCAACGCAGTGGTAAAGCGGTTGCTGGCGAAGCACGGCGGCGGCCTTCGGGTGTCGGGTTCGGCACTCAACCTGGTCGTCAGCGCAGCCGAGGATTACATCGCGCGGCTCGCCGCGGAGGCGAACGCCACGGCCACCGAATCCAAGCGCAAGACCGTGATGGATTCCGACGTCGAGGCAGCCCGCTCGAAGATCGGCTGAACGCGCTGAGCTGATTCGACCAGAAAGGCCCTGGAGCTCGTCGCTCCAGGGCCTTTCCTGTCCGTCTTCGGGGTTCCGATCCGGGCCCGGAGCTCGGATCGACCCCACTTTGCTCGCCTTCGGTTCGCTGCGCGCGCGCTGGCGCGCTTGCGTTCGAGGGCGAGCGGTTCGGCCGGAATTACATCATGCCGGGCATTCCGCCCATGCCACCGGGCATGCCACCGGGCATGCCGCCGCCAGCGGCGTTGGCTTCGGGCTTCTCGGCCACCATCGCCTCGGTGGTCAGCAGCAGCGACGACACGCTCGCCGCGTTCTGCAGCGCCGTGCGCACCACCTTCGTCGGGTCGATCACACCCGCCTTCAGCAGGTCCTCGTACGTCTCCGTCTGGGCGTTGAACCCTTGGTT
>JABSQW010000307.1 GCA_013215605.1 Myxococcales bacterium | reverse complement strand
CGACCATGTAGCGCCAGAAGCGGCGCGGCTCGCCCAGCTCGAAGTCACCGCGCGCTTTGTGCTGGACCGAGGCGTTGTCCCACACGAGTACGTCGTGATCCCGCCAGACGTGTTGGCAACTCGGCGCGTTCGCCTCGGCGTGCTCCTGCAGCTCCCGGAGCAGGGCCCGCCCCTCGGCGATGGGCAACCCCTCGGCGTGCTTCGCCCGGTCCAGGTCGAGGAAGAGGGAACGGGTCCCGGCGACGGGATGCGTTCGCACCAACGGGTGGGAGACCTCCGCCAGCACGTCGGCGGGTCCGCGGGCCGAGCGCCTCGGCGGGAAAGCCTCCTCGTTGTTGTACGCGTATACGACCCGCAATCCCTCGAGCCGCTGCTTCATCGACGCATCGAGCAGCTCGTAGGCGGCACGCATGTCGATGAAGCGCGTGGGGCCGCCGCCGCTGGGTGGAAGCTCGCGCGCGTGCAGCACCGTCGCACCGGCAGGCTCTTCGGTGAAGGTGTCGTCGCAGTGGAAGGTCTCGAAAAGACCGGGGCGTTGGTCATCCAGGCCACCAAAGTGAAGATCGCCCAGCTTCTCGCGGATCTCGTCCGTCATGACGAAGCCGGAGTCGATGATCTGGCGCGGCTGCTCGTAGCGAAGCTCGCCCCCGTCCTTCGTGCGAGCGACGGGATCCTTGATGGGACCGAACAGGCGCGCCACCGTCTGGAGCTCGGAGTCCTCGAGCGGGGAATCCATTCGCAGGCAGACCACGGTGTGCTCAGCCAGCGCCGCCCGCAGGCCGGGGGCGTGCGCTTCCGGGCGCCCGGGCTCGAGATCCGGCACCACCTCCACGCTGAAGCTTCCCCGAGAACGAATCACGAAGCCCCCGGTGGGTCACGTCGATCCGGGCGCTCGCCTCGGGGACCGACATCGGCCGGCTCATCGCCGACGGCCGCACCCCAAGCGCGACCGGGTCCGATGCTAGCTGACCGACCCTGCGGCCTGCGGTACACCACCCTGCCTCCCAGAATCGTGTAGTCGACCCGCGTCGACGGAATCTCGTCTTCGGGGATCGACAGAATGTCGCGCGACAGGACGACGATGTCCGCGAGCTTCCCGGGCGTGAGAGATCCCTTCACGTCCTCCTCGAACGCCGCGTACGCGTTCAACGTGGTGTACGAGCGGAGCGCTTCTTCGCGCGTCATCCGCTGATCGGGCGTGAATCGCGAGCCATCGGCGAGTCTTCGCGACACGGATGCGTAGAAGCTCGCCACGGGATCCGCGTCCTCCACCGGTACGTCCGTCCCGTTCGTCACCACGGCTCCGGCCTCCAGAAGATCGCGCCACACGTAGGCGCCGTTGCGCGTGCGTTCGGCGCCGAGGCGCTTGGGTACCCACGATCCGTCGGAGGTGGCGTGGACCCCCTGCATCGAGGCGATGACGCCGAGCGCCGCGAACCTCGGGACGTCGTCCGGGTGGATGTGCTGTGCGTGCTCGATGCGCCAGCGAAGATCCGCCGGGGCGGCGTGCCCGGCGAAGACCGCCTCGTAGACGTTCAACACCTCCCGGTTCGCGCGGTCGCCGATCGCATGGGTGTTCACCTGGTAGCCGTGGGCGATGGCGATCTCGGCCGAGCGTCGAATGTCTTCCACCGGCGTGAGGGCGAGTCCCGTGCTGCTCGGCAGATCGAGATACGGCTCGAGCAACCAGGCTCCGTGCGAGCCGAGAGCGCCGTCGATCTGCAGCTTGATCGAACGCACGGTGAGGTAGTCGCCGTGGGCGCCGATGCGCCGAGTGTCCGCGAGGGCCTGTTCCAGCGCAGCGTGCGACGCGCCGCGCACCATCACGTACAGACGTACGGGGAGCTCGCCGCGGCCCGCGAGGCGATCGAAGAAGTCGATCGTTTCGAACGACGAGCCGGCGTCGTGGAAGCTCGTGATGCCTTTCGAAAGCAGATCTTCGCCGGCGAGCTCGACGTACCGAATCCGCTCGCGTTCGACGTCCGCGTCGGGTCGGCCCGCGAGGTCGCGCATCCGCGCGTCGACAACGGGGAGCTGCGCGAGTTCGCGGAGCAGACCCGTGGGCTCGCCCCCCGCATCGCGAACGATCTGTCCGCCGGGAGGATCCGGGGTATGGCGGTCGATACCGGCGCGTTCCATTGCCCGCGCATTCGCGAAGGCCGCGTGGCCGCTCGCGTGCCGGAGCACCACCGGGTGGTCGGGCGACACGGCACTGAGGCGGCGATGGACGGGGACGCCAGCCACCGCATCTTCTGGAACCTCCTCCCATTTGTCCTGATGCCAGCCGCGCCCCGTGATCCAGGTGCCCGGTTCCGCCACTCGGGTCGCCGCGCCGACGCGCGCCACGATCTCCTCGAAGTTCCGCGCGGTCGTGAGATCGAGAACGGTCTTCGACTCGCCGAGCCCCATGAAGTGCCCGTGCCCCTCGATGAACCCGGGCAGCGCGAGCCTTCCCGCGAGATCGACGGTCTCCGTGCGCGGCCCGACGAAGCCGGCGATGTCGCGGTCGCTCCCGACGACGATGATGCGTCCCGCGCGAAGGGCGATGGCCTGGGCACGCGGTCGTCGGTCGTCGAGCGTAACCACCTTTCCGCCGCGGAGAACGAGATCGGCGGGAATCCGTGGGCTCGAACAACCCGCCGCGATCACACAGAGGAGCACGACGAAGCGCGCGATTCGTTTCTCCATCTTCACAACTGCCCCATCGTAGTCGGGATCGGCCGAAACACTCGGACCAGAACGCTGGGTCCCCGTGGACAGCGGTCGTACCCAGGAAGTCCGGTCCTCCTCATTTCCCCTCGTCTCGGTGAAGGCTCTCCCGTCGCTGATCGACTCTCGAAGCTGGCGATAACCGCCCCGACGCTGCCCGACGAGGATGGCCTCACCCCGCTCCACATCGCCGCGTACCGGGGACACAGTGAAACCGCGAAAGTGCTCATCGAGAGCGGCGCCAACGTGAACCAGCGCAACCGCTCGGGGGTCACGCCGACGCGCGCCGCGCGCAAGGTGAAGAACGCCTCGGTCGTGGCGTTGCTGAAGGAGAACGGCGCGCGTTGAGCGGCTGGGAGGACTTGCCCTTGGAATGGTCGACGGACGGATCCTCCCTTCGAGTCTTTCATTCTCGAGAACTGGGAGCGCGCTCCGCCCGCCGTGCGGCGAAGGTCGAGCCGGCGGCGGCGATCAACAGAGCCCCCGCCGCGCCGACAACCGGCACGGGCAGCGCCGGCACGCTCGCTTTCCCGTGGACGCGCACCGCGATCGCCCAATCGGAGGCGTAGGGCAGCGCGATCGTGTGAGGACCGGGCGCCAACAGCCCGATGGGGACCGGGGCATACGCGAGCTTCGTGTCGACAGCAACCCCCACCAGCGACTCCGGCGCGCCGCTGAGGTCGAGCTGGACCGAGGTCGCGCCCTCCTTGTAGGCAACGAAGCGTTCGCCGTCGGTCGACCGAAGCGCCCAGCCGTCGCTTACCATGGGGGCGCGTTCGAGGTCGAGGTCGAAGCGCCCCTTCGCGTGCCAGAAGGTGTAGTGGGTGCGAAGTTGGTCCTTGTTGGGGTACTCCGCGCCCTCGTGCCCCCACACCGAGCCCGCTCCGCCGGCCAACGAGAACTGCCATAGGGCTCGGCGCGTAGTCTCCATGTCCCAGACTCCGTCGCGCAGGTGGATGAAGCGTCGGTCGAAGACGACGGGCCGCCCCCCGGAAGCGTCGATCTCCTCGACGGCGACGTCGTAGAAGCCGCTCTCGGGGCGCTCGTCGTTGGCCGCGAGATCGACGTCGACATGGGAACGCTTGCGCGCCGCGAGCAGGTGTCGCCATCCCATGTGAGCTTGAAGGTTGCTCGCCCAGACGCCCACTTCGGATTCCGTCACCCACTCTTCGAGATCGAAGCCGTAGTTCATCGTCCATCCGGGCAGCGGGCCGAGTCGCGCTCCGATGTAGCGCTGTACCCGTTGGTCGACGTAGCCGTTGATGCCCCCTGGAAGTCCGGCGGGCGTCATCTTTCGAGACTCGTCACCCCACATGAACAGGCGCACTGTATGACCACGCTGATGCGCGAGCGCGAGCATCGCCTCGACGATTTGAAACGTCGTGAGGTCGGGCTCCTCACTCGAGTGGTCAGTATGGCGGGCCGCGTCGAGCTGCAGCACCTGGTGCTCGAGCTCGATCTCCATGGTGTCCATCCCGTTCTCCTCGATCTCGTCGAGGAGTGCGTGGGTGAGCACCGGATCGCTCCAGCGCGACAGACCTTGACTCCAGATGGCGCTCGTTCGCAGGGCGACTTCGTCCTGGAAGACGTTGTGGAGGTAGCCCTCGAGCTCACCGTTTTCGCCGACCTGGCGCGCGAAGCGGGTACCGCTCGCTGCGATGAAGCCCCGCACCCTCGGGTCGGGATTCGCCGCGACCTCCACGCTGCCCGTGAGTCCATCGAGCTCCGAGTCGCTGCTCGCGCTCGAGAACGTCCACGACCCGGTGCGGGTCCCCGTGAATCGGAAGCGCCACGTCGTGCCTCCGTCGTAGAACATGCCCGTGGCGTGAGTGGTGCCGCTCTGCGAGTGGACGAAGGTCACCGTCGCCTCGACATCGAAGGCGTTCCCCGTATGGGACGGATTGTCGAGGCTCCACTCCAGAGTGGGGGAGAACAGGGTCGCCGGCCGGACTCCGAGGTCCATCGCACTTGCCGGTCCAGCCACGCAGGTTGCGGTCCCGAGAGCTGCCGAGAGCCCCCAGAGCTGCGCGAGCGGGGTGGGGTGCTGCACTGGAAGGTCCTTCTGAAGCTGCGGCCGGCGGTGATATCCATGGTACAAGAGACACTGCGCGATGTAGAGGGAACCCCGACGCGCAGACTTCTGGAGAGAGCGTCTTGAACACCGACACGCACGAGATCCGCTGCGGCGAGCAGGAACTCGATTCCGACACGCAGGCCGTCGTCGACTGGATTCAGGCGAACGTCGGGGGGAGTGTGACGGAGATCTGGCGGCAGCCGCGCTGGCGCCCGGTGTGGTTCGCGGACGTCGACCGCGACGGCGAGCGCCTCGAACTCTGCGTGCGCGGCGACCGCCTCGACACCTTCTTCGGCTTCCCGCTCGACCACGAGATGCGCTTCCAGAAGTGTCTGGAGGCGGGGGGAATCCCCGTGCCCCACGTCTACGGCTTCATCGATTCGCCGCGGGCGTACGTG
>JABSQW010000306.1 GCA_013215605.1 Myxococcales bacterium | reverse complement strand
GAGCAGTTCTGGATCGAGACCGACGAGGTCTTCCGCGAGCCGATCCGCGCCCGGCACGAGTCGATCGAGAACGCCACGGAGCCGCCGGCGCGCGGAAACATTCTGGCGCCGTACTTCAGCTAGGAGGCCGGCGTCGCGCCGCTCGGCAGCCGACATCGTGGTCGGCCGACCCGACCGGGTCGAAGCCGAGCTCGGATCGAACGAATTACAGTGGGTGAGAGAGATGGATCGGCGACACCGCGGGGTGTCCTCCGAGGCCTGGCGAAGCGGATCAGCTCAACACCCCCGCCGCTGCAAGCTCCGCGATCTCGTCTTCCGTGTAGCCGAGAATTTCGGTCATCACCTGGTGCGTGTGCTGACCGATGGTCGGCCCCGCGTGGGTGGGGCGAGCGGGCGTGTCCGAGTACCCGGTGACCGCGCCGTCGAAGAGCGATCGGCCGATCCCCTCGTGATCCAGCTCGATGAAGAAACCGCGAGCTTCGAGCTGGGGATCGGAATGGAAGTCGGTGGCCCGCAGCGGTACGTAGGCGGGAACGCCGGCCTCGCGCAGTCGCAGCGCGGCGTCGAACGCGTCCTGTTCGGCGCACCACGCGCCGAGGGCGGCGTCGATGTCGCCCGTGCGAGCGAGACGCGACGCCGGCGAGGCGAGCGCGTCGACGCCGAGAGCCGCCACCGCGGGCACCTCGCCGCAGAGCGCGCGCCACTGACCTTCGGTTCGCACTTCGATCGCGATGTAGCGCTCGACGTCCGACGCGGCGTACACGCCGTGCGGACAGCCCCACTCCGACTCGTGGCCGGCCCGGTCGATGACGCGACCCGTCGCCGCGTAGTCGAGGAGTGCCGGCGCGAGGTAGTGGATCGCCGCCTCGACCTGCGACACGTCGATACACTGGCCCTCGCCCGTCAGGTCGCGGTGGTAGAGCGCAGCGCACAGCGCCGAAAGCGCGTAGCGGGGCGAGATGAAGTCCGTGTAGGCGCCCCACGGCGCCTGCGGCTTGCGGTCGGGCCAGCCGGTGATGCCCACGAACCCGCCGAGAGCGGCTCCGTGGAGCCCGAACCCCGTGTGCTTGCGTTCGGGTCCGGTCTGACCGCGCATGCACGTATACAGCATGACGAGGTCGGGCTTCTTCACGCGCAGCGTCTCGTAGTCGATGCCCAGGCGTTCCGCGGTGCCGGGGGTGAAGTTCTCCACCACCACGTCCGCCCACTCGACCATGCGGTAGGCGACCTCGAGGCCGGCCTCGCAGGCGAAATCGAGCGCAATGCCGAGCTTGCTCTGGTTCATGTTGGCAGCTGTGTGACCCGTGCGAATGCCCGGGTCGCCCTTCCAGGGCGGGATGAAGCGCAGCGTATCGACGCGCTTCTCGGTCTCGACGCGGAGCACCGTGGCGCCGAGGTTTGCGAGGTCCTTCGTGATCAGCGGTCCGGCGGCGATCCAGGAGAAGTCCGCGACCTTGAGGCCCTCGAAGATCTGCGCGCGTGGCGCGAGGGCCTTCGCGGTCGGCTTCGCGGGGTGGCGATCGGTCGATGAGACCAGCGACTGGTGCTCGCCGAGCTTCGGCGCCGGCCCCTCGTAGCGAATCGGCGTCCTGCCCAGCTTCGCAAAAGGACCGGGCAGCGTGTCACCCGCGACGTCCACCCAGAATTCGCGGTCGCGCAGCTGGGGATCGGAGAGCAGATCGGGCGCGAGGTTGATCGGGGCGATCAGCCACTTCTGCGCGACCGCCTGCTGTTGAAT
>JABSQW010000305.1 GCA_013215605.1 Myxococcales bacterium | reverse complement strand
GCGGGCGATCTACTCGTTTCACTGAGCGGTCGACGCGGAGCGGTGTCAGTCGTCGTCGTCAGGAAGCACGACGTCGACGAAGATCCCAGCGTCTTCGACGCGTACAGGAAAGCACGGAATCGGAAAGCCGTCCTCGTAACCGGGCTTGAATCCGCTGGTGACGTCGTAGTCGAAGCCGTGCGCCGCGCAGGTAATGACTGTCCCCGAGAGTTCGCCTTCCGACAGCGGGAAGCCCGCGTGGGGGCAATCGTCCTCCATCGCGTAGTAGCGCTCGCCCACCCGGTAGAGGCCAATGGCGATCCCGCGCGCGTAGACCCGCACGCCCCGGCCTGCCCGTACGTCTTCGACCCCCGCCACCCGCACGAACATCGATCCCCCCACCCGGCTCGCGGGCCGAAGGGTAAGCGGAGCGCCACGCCGCGCAAGTCGCGGCCGCCATCGGCTTGCCACCAGCGCCTCTCACGACAGCGCGATGGCGCCAACGGCCCCCGCGAGAAGCGCACCATCCACGACCACCATTCCGTAACGCTCGCCGATGTCGCGACGCAGCAGCGCGCCCGCGGTGAGCAGCGGAACGAGTGCGAGGGGGCGAATCGAAGGCCCGTCCGAGAGTGCAACGACCACACCGATCGCAGCGAGGCCCCGCGCGATTCGGAGGGACACGGCCGGTGGCAGGACGTGCTCCGCCGTCTCGTCGTCGCGGAGGTTCGACGCGATGATGTTCGCAGCAATCGACAGCGAGTTGACGCAGACGACAGTGAACACGTTTTCGACGCGCTCTGCGACGAGTACCGGGAGGCCGACCACGACGACGACCCACGCGAACGTGATGTAGGCGGGCTTCGAGAACGGGATGTACTTCAAACGTCGGTGGAAGAGTCCGAGCAAGAGCACCGGCGCGAGGAGCGCGACGACACGCCAACCCATCGAAAACACGAACCCCGCGGCAGCGAGCACCGACACCACGGTGAGCGCGCGCAGGGCCGCGGCGTGACGCGCGATGAACGCGCTTCGCTCGGGAGTCGTCGCGAAGTCGCGCTGGAGATCGCGCAGCCGGTCGATGTTGTAGACCACGAGCGTGCCCGCAGCGGCGAGTCCCATGGCATCGAGCGGCGGTTGCGCCCCCATTGCAAGGGCCGACGCCGCGCACAATGCCCCGGCCACCGCGGCCACCCAGACACTCGTGAACACCAGCGCGTCGATCCATGCGAGGCCCACGGCGAGAGAGTAGTCTACGGCGTGCGAGGAGCGGCGCTGACCACGCGTACCGAGGAGTCCGAATGAAACCCGACTTCGGACGGGCCGCCGACGATTACGCGGAGCACCGCGCCGGCTTCCCGGACTCGTTCTTCCACCGCATCGCCGATCTGGGCGTCGTCTCGCGCGGGAGTTCGGTGGTCGACCTGGGTACGGGCACCGGCACGCTCGCGCGCGGATTCGCGGCGCGCGGTTGCCGTGTCATCGGCATCGATCCCTCGTCCGACATGATCGAGCAGGCGCAAAGGCTCGCGGTGAACGCCGGCCTCGACGTCGAGTTCCGCGTCGCCACGGCGGAGGACACCGGCCTCGAGCCCTCGAGCGCCGACGTCGTATGCGCGGGACAGTGTTGGCACTGGTTCGACCGCGCGCGCGCCGCCGCGGAGGCGGGGCGTATCCTCGCTCCGGAGGGTCGGCTCCTCATCGCCCACTTCGACTGGATTCCCCTCCCGGGCAACGTCTGCGACGCCACCGAGAAGCTGATCGAGATCCACAACCCCGACTGGAACCTGAGCGGCGGAATCGGCATGCACCCGTGGTGGATGCCCGGTCTCGGCGAAGCGGGGTTTCGCGACATCGAGAGCTTCTCCTACGACGTCGACACTCCCTACAGCCACGCCGGTTGGCGCGGCCGGATCCGCGCCAGTGCCGGCATCGGCGCGTCACTCCCCGCGGAGCGCATCGAGGCGTTCGACCGCGCGCTCGCGGCGCTGCTCGCCGAGCGGTTTCCCGAGGCGACGTTGCGCGTCCCGCATCGCGTCTTCGCGATCCTCGCTCGCGCGCCCGCGGCGCAAACCGCTCCGTGACTTCCGACGCCACCCCCCGGTTCGGCGCGCGCCGCGCCATTGCGTGCCTCGCGATCGCCTGTGGGGCGTGTGGAGCACCGTCCGGGCCCGCCAGTGACCCGTCCGCCGCGCGGGCGCCGTCCGAGATCCACCACCTGCTCGGCACGCCGAGCAGCTTCCACCGGAAGCTGTCGACGCAGGCCCTCGAGGGCTACGCGCTGCCGACCCTCCACCTGCGCGTGCACCGTCTCGAGGCAGGGGGGCTCGCGACGGAAGCACCGATCAGCTTCGACGTGGATCACACGGCGAGCTTCCTCCCCCTCGTACGCGGTGCCCCCGTCGCCGATTGTCGGATGACACTCGACGCGGAGACGGACGGGGACCGCGTGCCGCTCTGGAGTGGCGCGCCGCGATTCACGCGGACGCCCGCCCGAGGACTCGACCCGCTCGTCGCAGTGCTCGACGATCGCGTTTTCGTTTCCGTCCACGCCCTCACCGGTCGATCCGCCCGGCTCCGCTGGCGCGTCGAGGGCGCCTGTGCGAGCCGCGTCAGCTGGATCGCCGCTCCGAAGCTCCGCGTTTCGCGGCCGCAACAACGGCCCGCTCCATCGATGCTCCTGGTCTGCTCGGATCAGCACCGCTATGACCGGGCCATCGGCCCCGAAGGCGAGGCCCTCATGCCGCGCCTCGCGGCGCTCGCCCGGAGCGGCGTCGTGTACGACGCCGCGTACAGCAGCGCAAGCTGGACCCTGCCCTCGATCGTCTCGACGCTCACCGGGCTCTTCCCGCGCTTTCACCGCACGGGTCTGCGTCTGCAGACCGGCGACGCAGCGCGCCAGATGAAGGGGAAGAAACTCCCGCCCGGACAGTTTCTCGCCGGCTGGGGGGACGACGTCCACGTGTTGACCGCCTACCCGAAGCAGCTCACGACGCTGGGAGAGCGTTTGCAGGATGTCGGATACGACACGGTGGCCATCGTGTCGAACGACTTCTACGTGCTGTCAGGTCTCGCCGCCGACGGCTTCGACGTGGTGATCGACACGGGCCCAGTCGAGGGCGGTGCGGTCAACGACCAGGCTCTCGCGGTGTTGAAGCGCCGCGCGCGGGCCCCCAGCGGCGGTGACGGCGCACTCTTCCTGTTCGTCCACTACATGGACGTACACGAGTACCTGCGCGGACGCGTACCCGCCGCGCGCAGCGCACTCGTCGAGTCGGACCTCGATCCCGTCGCGCTGCGCGGCTGGTACGACAACGCCGTGCGCGCCACGGATCGACACCTCGGCGAGCTGCTCGACGCCTGGGACTCGGGCGCCGACGCCGACGAGACGCTCGTCGCCTTCTACTCCGACCACGGCGAACATCTGCAGGAGCGCGGCCACCTTCACGATCGCCACGGCGACAGTATGGACGAGGTCCTTCTGCGGGTTCCGCTGGTGGCCCGCTTCCCCGCGTCGCGGGCTGTCGCGCCGGGCCGCGAGGCGCGTCCCGTGCACCTCGTCGATCTCGCGCCCACCGTGCTCGATGTCGCCGGCGCCGCCTGGGATGCCAGCGAGCTGAACGGCCGTTCGCTGCTCGCGCTCGCCGCTGCAGGAGACACCGCGCCCCGCGCGCTCCACGCCGACTACCAGCTCTACGGCGATGAGCTCGCGAGCGTCCGCCGGGGGGACCGCAAACTCGTGCTCGACGTCGCGAAGAACGTGCGCCGATTGATCGACGTCGCAGCAACCGAGGGCGGGGAACACGCGGCCGTGCGCAGCGATCCCGAAACGGAGCGCGACCTCGAGCGCGTGTATCGCGAATACGTCGAGCGCTCCGACCGGTTCGCAAAGGACCTCGCATCGGACCGCGTCTTCGATCCCGATGAGGTCGAGCGCAGACTGCACGCCATCGGCTACGTCGAATGACGGCTCGGAACAGCGGCGCGGCCGCAGACACACGCGAGATCCGGATCCACGTAAACGAGAAGACCGGGGACGTCACGGGCCTGGTCGAGCGCCCGCGCGCCGCGCGCTGGCTCCTCGTGCTCGGTCATGGTGCGGGCGCGGGGTTGCGCCACGCTTTCATGGAGGGCCTCGTCGAGCGACTCACTCAACGCCGCGTCGCGACTCTCCGCTATCAGTTTCCCTACATGGAACAGGGCAAGCGGCGCCCGAGTCCGCGCAAGACCCTGCTCGCGACCGTGCGCGCGGCCGTCGCTGCTGGCGAGAAGGAGGCGCGGGGCCTGCCGCTCCTGGCCGGGGGCAAGTCGATGGGAGGACGCATGACGTCGCTCGCCGCGTCGGAGGAGCGGCTCCCTGGCGTTCGGGGTCTGATCTTCTTCGGGTTCCCGCTGCACGCGGCCGGCAAGCCCGGGTCCGAACGCGGCGTACACCTCGCTGACGTCGAGGTCCCGATGCTGTTCTTGCAGGGAACTCGCGACAAGCTCGGCGAGCTCGATCTCATCGAACCGCTGCGTCGCGATCTCGGCAACCGAGCCATGCTTCACGTGGTGGAGGGCGCCGACCACGGCTTCCACGTCCTGAAGCGCTCGGGCCGCAGCGACGACGAAGTGCTCGACGAGCTCGCGGACGCCGCGCGGGACTTTGCCGAGACCCTCGTGGCGGCCGACGGCTAGACCGCGACGGCTCGCAGATTGCCGGGGCGCGCAACGGAATCGACCTCTGGCTCGGCGGCGTGCAGCTCGCGGGAAAGTCCCCGGGCTGGCACTTTGATCCCCAGCGGCGAGTTCTACCCGGGCATTGATTTCCGCCACCCGACTCGCCCATCATTGAAGCCATGGGGACCGAACCCGAGCTCCGCGAACACCTGGTGCAGCTCCACGACGAACTCGAGGGCACGGACAGCGTCGACCTCGAGTCGCGCGAGCTGTTGTCGAGTCTGCTCGACGACATCCATTCGCTGCTGGGAGACGAGGGCGACGCTACGTCGCGACAATCGCTGGTCGACCGACTCGGCGACGCCACGCGTCGCTTCGAGACGACACATCCCACGCTCGCTACCACCGTCGGCCGCGTGATGGACACGCTCGCCAACCTCGGAATCTGATGCGCGCGCCGTCGGCGCCTTCCCGAGGCAGCGGCGGCGCGCAGCTCGGCGAAGCGTCGGGCCTCGCGACGCGGCTGGAGCGCCTCGAACGCGAGCGGTCGAAGTGGCGCTTCAATGGCAGCGCGCGGCCACCGCACGCAGAGGCTCCCGGGCCGGGACAGGAATCGGTCTGGGACTACCCCCGGCCGCCACGCGTGGAGCCCGTGTCGGCGCAGCTGGTCGTCGAGTTCGCGGGTGCGACGCTCGCCGACACGAGACGCGCCCTCCGCGTGGTCGAAACGTCGAGTCCGCCCGTCTACTACCTCCCGCCGTCCGACGTCGCCCTCGACCGCCTCGAAACGTGCGACCGGCATACGTTCTGCGAATGGAAGGGCGTCGCGGAGCATCTGAGCGTTCGCGTGGGAGATCGCCAGGCTGTCGATGCCGCCTGGCGCTACCGCGATCCCGATTCCTCGTACGCGTCGATTCGCGACTACATCGCCTTCTACGCGGGACGCGTGGATGACGCACGGATCGACGGCGTACCGGTCACGCCGCAGCCGGGAGATTTCTACGGGGGTTGGATCACCGCCGACCTCGTCGGACCCTACAAGGGAGAGCCGGGGTCCGAGAACTGGTAGCGATGGCCAGCGGGTTTACGACGCGGGCGGGGCCGATACAATGCGGAGCCATGGTGGACCTCGTGGAGCTCACCCGGCGCTTCCGGAGCGTGCGCGGCGCCAGCGAAGCCCTGTGCGAGCCACTCTCGCCCGAGGACTGCTGCGCCCAGTCCATGCCGGATGCCAGCCCCGCGAAGTGGCATCTCGCCCACACGAGCTGGTTCTTCGAGACGTTGATCCTCGAGAAGCGCAACGGCTACCGCCCGTTCGACCCGACGTACCGCGTGCTGTTCAACTCCTACTACAACAGCCTGGGCGAGCAGTACCCGCGACCGCACCGCGGCCTGCTGACCCGCCCGTCGTTCGACGAAGTCCTCGCGTACCGCGGGCATGTCGACCGACACATCCTCGAGTCACTCGAAAACGGCCTCGACGCCGACGACCTCTCCGTGCTCGAACTCGGAATCCACCACGAGCAGCAGCACCAGGAACTCCTCCTCGCGGACATCAAGCATCTGCTCTCCCAGAATCCCCTGCACCCCGTCTACCTCGCCGAATCCGATGGCGGAGAACGAGCGTCGGGCGCAGCGGTCGCCGACCTCGGGTGGTGCGAGATCGAATCGGGCGTGGAGCGCATCGGCTTCGCGGGCAAGGACTTCGCCTTCGACAACGAACGCCCGCGACACCGCGTGCACGTCGAGGCCTTCGCGCTGGGCAACCGGCTCGTGACGAACGGCGAGATCCTCGACTTCATGGCCGACGGCGGTTACACGACGCCCGGGCTCTGGCTCTCCGACGGCTGGGCCCGTGTCGTTTCGAAGGGCTGGCGGGCGCCGCTCTATTGGGAACAGCGCGGCGGCGGATGGTGGACGTTCACCCTGTCGGGGATGCGCCGCGTACGCCGCGACGAGCCGGCCTGCCATGTGAGCTACTACGAGGCCAACGCCTACGCGGCCTGGGCGGGAGCGCGCCTGCCCACCGAAACCGAGTGGGAGATCCTGGCCTCTGCGGTTCCCGTGGAGGGGAATTTCCAGGAAAGCGGACGCCTGCACCCGGCGCCGCTCTCGTCTACGGGCCCCCCCGCGCAGCTGTTTGGCGACGTCTGGGAGTGGACTGCGAGCGCGTACGCCCCCTACCCCGGCTTCCGCCCACTCACCGGCTCGCTCGGCGAGTACAACGGAAAGTTCATGAGCAGCCAGATGGTGCTGCGCGGCGGCTCGTGCGCCACGGCCGCTTCCCACATCCGCTGCACGTACCGCAACTTCTTCTACCCCGAAGACCGCTGGCAGTGGAGCGGCATCCGCCTGGCGCGCGACGCCTAGGCGTCGATCCTCCGGTACTTGATGCGATGCGGCTGGTCGGCTTCGGCTCCCAGCCGCCGCTTGCGGTCCTTCTCGTAGTCCTGGTAGTTGCCCTCGAACCACTCGACGTGGGAATCGCCCTCGAAGGCGAGGAGGTGGGTGGCGATGCGGTCGAGGAACCAGCGGTCGTGGGAGATCACGACGCTGCACCCCGAGAAGCCGAGCAGCGCCTCTTCGAGCGCGCGCAGGGTGTCGACGTCGAGATCGTTCGTCGGCTCGTCGAGGAGCAGCAGGTTGCCGCCCTTCTGCAGCAGCTTCGCGAGGTGGACGCGGTTGCGCTCTCCCCCCGAGAGACTGCCGACGAGCTTCTGCTGATCCGTTCCCTTGAAGTTGAACGACGCCACGTAGGCGCGTGAGTTGAGCTCGCGCTTGCCAATGACCAGGCGCTCCTGCCCCCCGCTGATCTCCTGCCAGACGGTGTTCTCCGGGCCGAGCGATTCACGCGACTGATCGACGTAGGACGGCACGACGGTATCGCCGAGGCGAAGCGAACCTCGATCTGGCGTCTCGTCCCCCGTGATCATGCGAAAGAGCGTGGTCTTGCCGGCGCCGTTGGCGCCGATCACCCCCACGATGCCACCGCGCGGCAGGTTGAACGAGAGATCGTCGATGAGCAGCGTGTCGCCAAAGCCCTTCGCGAGGTTCTCCGCCTCGACGACGATTTCGCCGAGACGCGGGCCCGGGGGAATGGCGATCTCGACACGGTCGGGCGCGCGGTTCTCCTCCTCGGCGACGAGATCCTCGTAGGCGCGGATGCGCGCCTTGCCCTTGGCCTGGCGGGCGCGGGGGGCCATGCGAATCCACTCGAGCTCGCGCTCGAGGGTGCGCGATCGGGCCGATGCCTGCTTCTCCTCCACGGCCAGGCGCGCCTGCTTCTGCTCGAGCCAGGAGCTGTAGTTGCCCTCCCAGGGAATCCCGCGCCCGCGGTCGAGCTCGAGGATCCAGCCGGCGGCGTTGTCGAGGAAGTAGCGATCGTGCGTGATGGCGACGACGGTGCCCGGGTACTCCTGCAGGAAGCGCTCGAGCCACGCCACCGACTCGGCATCCAGGTGGTTCGTGGGCTCGTCGAGGAGCAGCATGTCGGGCTTCTGCAGCAGCAGACGACACAGCGCGACACGGCGCCGCTCGCCACCCGAGAGCTTCGTGACGTCGGCGTCGCCCGGAGGCACCCGCAGCGCGTCCATCGCGACCTCGAGCGTGCGGTCGAGCTCCCAGGCGTCGACCGCGTCGATCTGGTCCTGGAGCTTCGCCTGCTTGTCGAGAAGCGCGGTCATCTCGTCGTCGTCGAGGGGCTCGGCGAACTTCGCGCTCACCTCTTCGAACTGCTGGAGCAGCGCGCGGGTGCCCGCGACCCCTTCTTCCACGTTTCCCAGGACGTCCTTGGACGGGTCGAGTTCGGGCTCCTGGGGGAGGAAGCCGACGCGGATCCGCGCAGCGGGCTTCGCCTCGCCGAGAAACTCGCTGTCGATGCCCGCCATGATGCGGAGCAGTGAGCTCTTCCCGGCGCCGTTTGCACCGAGCACGCCGATCTTGGCGCCGGGCAGGAACGCGAGAGTGATGTCATCGAGGATCACCCGGTTGGGCGGAACGACCTTTCGGAGATCCTGCATGGTGAAGACGAACTGGTGCGCCACGGCGGGCGGAGTCTAACGGCTCCTCGCGGCTGCGAAAACGGGGGGAGAGCGGGCCCCCCCCCGTTTTCGCAGCCGCGTGGTGAAGACCCCGAAGAGGATCAACCGCGACGACCAGCGTTCCTTCGACGCCGTGACCCGGCAGACTCGGGTACCCTGACCCGGTCGCAGCAGATGCGTCCGCGCGCAGCCGGGCGCTACGCGGCGAGGGAGACACGAGGGTGGGCGACGACATCACCGAAGCACGCCCTTGCGATCCTGGAGCCATCAACGGGGCGAAGCGGCCCGGCGCCGCAGCCATCTGAGCCCGCGGGGGTCCGCGTGTCGACCGCTACCGAAGCCGCCACCGAACGCGTCGTTCACCGCAGCTGCCCGCTCTGCGAGGCCACCTGCGGCATCGACGTCCGGGTCGATATCACGGCGAACCGCGCCCTGTCGGTGCGCGGCGACGAAAAGGACCCGCTCTCGGCCGGCTACATCTGTCCGAAGGCCCACGGACTCATCGGGCTGCAGGACGATCCCGACCGACTGCGGCGGCCGCTGCGCCGTGACGGTTCGACCTGGCGTGAGATCGACTGGGAGGAGGCCTTCGCGTTCGCCGCGTCGGGACTCCGCGAAATCCGAGAGGCGCACGGCGCGAACGCGCTGGCCGCCTACGTGGGCAACCCCAACGTCCACGACATGGGCTCGATGATCTACCTGCGCGTGCTCCTGCGCGCGCTCGACACGAAAAAGCGATTCTCGGCGAGCAGCGTCGATCAGCTCCCCAAGCAGCTCTCCGGTGCGCTGATGTTCGGCGGTTCGCTCAGCATTCCCATCCCCGACGTCGATCACACCGACTTCCTGCTCGTGCTCGGCGCCAATCCGGTGGTGTCGAACGGCAGTCTGATGACGGCGCCGGACATGCGGGGGCGACTGCGGCGCCTGGCGGAACGCGGAGGAAAACTCGTCGTGGTCGACCCGCGGCGCAGCGAGACGGCGCGCCTCGCCGACCGACATCTCTTCATCCAGCCGGGCACGGACGCCCTCTTCCTCTTCTCGCTCATCCACGTCCTCTTCGAGGAAGAGCTCACCGACACCGAGCGACTCGAGACTCTCTGCAACGGGCTCGACGAGGTGCACGCCCTCTCGCGTGAGTTCGCTCCGGAGATCACAGCGGATGTCACGGGTATCGATGCCGCGGACACCAGAAGCGTCGCGCGCGATTTCGCCGCGGCGCGGACCGCGGCCTGCTACGGGCGCATCGGTACCTGCACTCAGGAGTTCGGAACTCTCACGAGTTGGCTGGTCGACGTCGTCAATGCGATCACCGGCAACCTCGACCGCGAGGGCGGCGCGCTCTTTCCCCTCACCGCGACGTCGTCCGCTGCACCGGGACCACCGCCCGTGACTCCCCTCGCCCATGCGCGCTGGCGCTCGAAGAGCGGTCTTCCCGAGACTTTCGGCGAGCTTCCGGTGGCGTCCCTCGCCGGCGAGATCGATTCCGGCGGCGACGACCGCGTGCACGCGCTCCTCGCCGTGGCGGGCAACCCCGTGCTCTCCACTCCGAACTCCGCGCGCCTCGCGAAGGCCGTCGAGTCCCTCGACTTCTTCGTCGCGGTCGACTTCTACCTCAACGAGAGCACACGCTTCGCAGACATCATCCTGCCCCCCACCGCTCCCCTCGAGCGGTCGCACTACGACCTCGTGTTCAACGAGCTGGCCGTCCGCAACGTCGCGAAATACTCGCCGCCTGCCGTCCAGCACGAACCGGAGGCGCGCCACCAGTGGCAGATCCTCTGCGAGCTGGCCGGGCGCTTGCACGGCGCCAACGCGGACGTGGTCGACGAGCTCGCCATCGACAGTCTGCTCGGCAGCTGCGTGGGTCGCGAGGAAACCGCGTGTCCGAACGTCTCGAAGGAAGACGCCCGTACCGCACTCGGCGAGGAGCGAGGCCCCGAGCGTCTCCTCGATCTGATGCTGCGCGCCGGTCCGTACGGCGACCGATTCGACGACGCCCGCGACGGACTCTCCCTCGCGAAGCTGAAGGCGTCTCCCCACGGCGTCGACCTCGGCCCGCTGCGTCCGCAGCTGCCCGACAGGCTGACCACGGAGAGCCGGCGGATCGAGCTGGCGCCGCAGCTCCTCGTGGACGACGTCGAGCGCCTACGGTCGCGTCTCGAGGAGCGACCCGGGCATCCGGGTCTCGTACTCATCGGTCGACGCCAGGTGCGGACGAACAACTCGTGGATGCACAACATCCACGCGCTCGCGAAGGGGCGCGACCGCTGCACCCTGCTCGTTCACCCCGACGACGCGCGCGCGTTGCGGCTCGAAGACGGCGGACGCGCATGCGTGCGGTCACGCGTGGGCAAGCTCGTCGCGCCTGTCGTCGTGAGCGACGAGATGATGCCGGGCGTCGTGAGCCTGCCGCACGGCTTCGGCCACGGCACGCCGGGCGTTCGTCTCTCCGTCGCGAGCAACCTCGCACCGGGTGTGAACATCAATCTTCTCACCGACGAAACGTTCCTCGACCCGGTGTCCGGCAATGCGGGCCTCTCCGGCGTTCCGGTGGAGGTCGAACCGGCATAGACGAGCCGCCCGTTCAGCCTGGAGCTCGCAGCAACGAGGTTCTGTGGGCGCGACTCATTGCCGGCGGTCTGTCGATCGCGGCCGCGGCCTCCTGGGCACTCTCGGGGGGCGACCAGCCCGGAACCGCATCGTTGTTCGAGCGCTGGTCGCCGCTGGCCTTCGCGGGCTCCCTGGCACTGACGGTCGCGACGGCGTTCGCAGTGCGCGCGTGGTGGACCGGCCGCCTGCGCCGGGCGGTGTTCGAGGCGGGGAGCTGCTTCGCATTGGCGGTACTCGTCCTCACGCTGCTCGAGATCCCGACGCTGTTCGGATTCGACTACGGCAGCGTGATCCGCCTGCCGCGCGACGTTGCGCTCACTCGGCTCGAGCCGTGGGAGGATCGCGAGACGCCGCGAGACGACGAGCTCCTGTTCGTACCGCCGGCGAATCAGCGGATGAAACGGGCGCTGGTGGGAGACCTCGTTCCGCGACTCGGGATTGCCGCTGGGCGCCGCTACGACGTCGACGTCACCTCCGATGCGAATGGCTTCCGCACCACGGAGACCCAGGCCGACGTCGTGTTGATCGGCGATTCGTTCGTGGTCGCTCGGGCGGTGCCGGCGACACAGCTCGTGTCCGCACACCTCGCGCGATCGCTCGACACGTCCGTCGCGAACCTCGGCGTCGACGGCTACGGCCCGCAGCAGGAGCTCGCTGTGCTGCAGCGCCACGGTCTGCCGATGAAGCCCGAGCTCGTGATCTGGTTCTTTTCCGGCGTGAGCGACCTCGCCGACGCGCGGCGTTTCGACGAGTTCGAACGAGCGAAGGCAGCGGGCCAGACGCTCACCCCGAGCTTCGGCGACCGCTCTTTCCTCTGGAACGCGTGGCGCGCCGCCTCCTTCGGGACGGCGCCGGTGCGCGAGAACGATTCGATGCTGGCCGCGCGACGATCGTGCTACTACCCGATCCGCAAGGCGCCGGAGAACGAGTGGATCTACTTCGGCCACGACGCGAACCCCCTGGTAGACGTCGATGCCGTTCACCTCGTGACCGACGCGATCAAGAAGGCGCGGCTGCAGAGCGAGCTACGCGGCGCCGGATTCCTCCTCGCCTACGTACCTGCGAAGTACCGCGTCTTCGCCGACTACTGCGAGACCGGGAAGTTGACCGACCTCTCCGGCTGGGAGCCCGACGCTCTGCCGAACGAGCTCTGGCGCTGGGCCGACACCGCGGGCATCGAGTTCGTCGACCTGACGCCCGCGTTGCGCGCATCCGTTGCGCAGGGCCATTCCCCCTACCTCCCGGACGATCGCCACTGGAACGAAACCGCCCAGCGCATCGTGACTCGCGCCCTCCTTCCAGCGGTCCACAACCAGCTGCGCAACCGTCCCCCTCCCCTCCTCCGACCTACCCTCGACCTGGGGCAACGTGACCGCAACTGTGAAACTTGGGGACGTTGCTCCGCAGCTCGGGGACACTCCTGGGTTCCGGTCGGCGAGGCTGCAGCAACGATTCGATCAGGGGAGCCGGGTAATCAGGCTCGAGGTGTCGTGGCGGCCGGCACCGCGGCCCTGGAGCTCGGCATAGAAGCGGTCGACGAGGGCGGCGACCGGGAGGTCGGCGCCAATGCGGTCGGCTTCGGCGAGGGCAATGCCGAGGTCTTTGCACATCCAGTCGACGGCGAAGCCGAAGTCGAAGCGGCCCTCGAGCATCGTCGCGGCGCGATTGTCCATCTGCCAGGACTGGGCGGCACCCTTCGAGATGACTTCGACGGCGAGCGCGGCATCGAGGCCAGCGCGTTTCGCGAAAGCGAGGCCTTCGGAGAGTCCCTCGAGCAGACCCGCGATGCAGATCTGATTGACCATCTTCGTGAGCTGACCCGCACCCGACGGCCCCATGAGAAGCGCCTTGCGTGCATAGAGGTCGATGAGAGGTGCCGCGCGCTCGAAAACGGCGGCGTCGCCTCCAACCATCACGGTGAGCTGGCCATTTTCGGCCCCCGCCTGTCCGCCGGATACGGGCGCGTCGAGAAAGCCGATGTCATTGGCCTTCCCGGCGGCGTGGATCTCGCGGGCGATTTCGGCGGACACCGTCGTGTGATCGACGAGGATCGAACCCGGCGCCATCGCGGCAAGTACTTGGCTCTCACCGAGCACGATGGACCGCAAGTCGTCGTCGTTGCCGGTACAGACGAACACCACCTCGGCGTCGTGCACTGCGTCGGCAGGCGACCCGGCGACGCGTCCAGCATGTTCGCCGACCCACCGCTCGGCCCGCGCCGTCGTGCGGTTGTAGACGGTCACGTCGTGCCCGGCCGCGGCGAGGTGCCCAGCCATCGGATATCCCATCGTGCCCAGGCACAGAAAGGTGAGCTTCATCTTCGTACCCCTCGGAGTTCCGCCAACTCGTGGTTCCAGTCCGCGGGACCTGCCGCGTCGTCGCGTGACCCGATTCTCAGGTCACCCAGCTGGCCCCGATTCGAGAATGATCTCACACAGGCGCAATCCGCCCGATGTTCGGGCGAGCTAGTTGCCCCGCCAGTGGCGCCGCCCACCCACCGCCGCAGGCGCGGGCTCGGCGAGCTCGGGGAGACCGTCGCGGAAGATCACCTGCTGCGTGCGCACCGCGGGAACCCTCGGACCCGGTGTGAGGATGCCGACCAGATTGAGCGGATCGACGCCCGAGACGCGCACCGCCTCGCCGTTGCGCTCCAGGCGCCGGGTCCGACGCAGCGCATCCAGCGCGCCGGGCAGCGCGTACTGCTCGCCGACGAAGCCCGTGACGAAGCGCCCCCCACGAATCGTTCCGCGCGCCTCCATGCGGCGCAGCGCCCAGAGGATGTCGCGCCAGGGTAGGGCCAGCGTCTCGCGCGCGAGGACGTCGCGGAACACCACTCCCCAACGGGCGAGCAGCTGCTCGGCCACGGCTTCGGCGAGGTCTTCGCGCTCGACGCCCGAGTCGGCGGGCGGAAGCAGCGCCCAGCGCCCGTCGGCGCTGGCGCGACCGCGTGCTCCGCGACGCAGACGCCGCCGCGTCTTGGTGTCGCGACTGCGCGCCCAGCGCGCCCGCGCGCCCAGCAGACTGCGAAGCGAGTCGAAACCGTCCGCGGTGACGAGGCCGCGTGACACGAGGTCCCAGAGCCCCTCTTCCACTTCCACCGGCAAGCGTTTTGTGAGCGACAGGAGCTCGCCCTGGAACAGCGCACCGCGCGCTTCGAGGCTCTCGAGCAGGTCGAGGGAGGCGCCGGGGCCGGGGCGCAGCGTCGACGCGTCGCCCCGCGCGGCGGCGAGGAGCCACGGAAGATCGTCGCGAATGGCCAGGCTGAGTGGCGTCGCGCGCGAAGGCACCGCGCCACCCCGGTCGGGCGGGGGGACGACGTCGGCAGCGGTCGCGTCGTTTTTGGGAGAACCCGCTCCCGCGGAACGCAGCCCGACCCGTCCCCACACGACGTCGCCCGAGAGGCACAGCGCGTCGAGCCATTCGGGGCGATACGACGCCACACGTGCGGCCAGCACCGACTCTTCCCACGCCCCGGCCGCGATCTCGACGCCCTGCAGCTGCTCGATCGCGGAGAGCACGCCGCGGCGCCCCTCGCGCTGAGTGCCCGGCGCCACGTGCTGCCAACGCAGCAGGAAGCGCATCAAGTCCTGCGCGGTGACGGGTTCGATCTCGCGGCGCAGTCGCTCCTGGGTGTGGACGTGGATCCGCGCGAGCAGGTGCCGCGCACAGAATTGATCGGCCTCTTCGCCCTCCGTGAACAGCGCAGGGTCGAATGCGCCGCGCATCGCGAAGCCCTCGGCTTCGAGCAGCGCGAGCGCCTGCTCGATCCGCGCGGGCCGCAGCGCGGTCGAGGCAAAGAGGTCGTGGATACGGCACGGACCCGCCGCGTCGAGATGGCCGCGGACCGCCATGAGCGCCGCCTCGTCTTCGCCTGGCGGTGTCAGCGAAGCGAGTGCCGCGGGAAGCCGCACGTCGGGCTCGATGCGTGCGCCGGGGAACATGGCGACGACGGCCGGTCGCATCTCGGCGGCGAGCCACAGGCGCCCCTCGGGCGTGACCACCGTGGTGGCGCGGCCCTCGGTCAGCAGGACATCGAAGAGATCGTCCCAGTCGGTCCGGGGTCGCGACACGACGAAGCCGAGCAGCACATCGTGCAGCTCGTCGGCATCGCGCGGCGCGGGCTGCGCCTCGTCGCGCACGCGCTCGATGGCGTCGGCATCGAGGCGGCCGAGTTCCCGGGCCTTCACGGGCAGCCCGCGTCGCAGCGCAACGGCGCGCGTGCGCCGCTCCTCGAGCGGTGCGTCGTCGAGGAATGTAAAGGGTTTCCCGTTCAGGATTTCGTGCGCGGCCAACGAGGGCTCGGTGGTATCGCGCAGGTGCACCCTCACGGCGCCCGACCCGATGTCCGAGAGCAGTGAGACGAGCGCACCGACATCCATCGCCTCGTGGAGACAGTCGTGAAGCGTCTGCTTCACGAGTGGATGGTCGGGAATCTCGACCGCGCCGGTCTGATTCTCCTGGCACGCCGCGAGTCCGGGGAAGATCGCGGCCATCAGGTCGTCGGACTCCATGCGCTGGATGGGCGGTGGGTTCTTGCGGCCGCCGCGGAAGCGCAGCACGGTGAGCGCCCGCCCGAGGTTCCAGCGCCAGCGCGCGGTGAACATCGGCGAGGCGAGAACCGCCTGCGACAGCGCCTCGGATGCCGCTTGCGACGAGAGCATCTTCGGGAAATCGGACAGCGGAAAGCTGTGCTGCGGGCCCAGCGAGAGAACGAGGGCGTCGTCGTTCGCCGCAGCCTGCAGCTCGAAGTCGAACGCACGACAGATGCGCTTGCGGACGGCGAGTCCAAACGCGCGCGTGACCTTGCCGCCGAAGGGCGCGTGCACCACGAGCTGCATTCCGCCCGTCTCGTCGAAGAATCGCTCGATGACGACGTCCTTCTGGGTGGGGAGAACGCCGAACGCAGAGAGAATGGCAGCGAGGTAGCGAACGAGCTGCTCCGAGCCGACCGCGTCGAGACCCGCCTCCGTTTCGAGCCAGCGCGCCGCCGCCGACGCATCCTGCGCTTCGAGCAAGGCGCCCACTTTTTCGCGCAGCTCGGACACCTCGGTGGAGAGCTCCTCCGTGCGCGCCGGTGCCTCACCGAGCCAGAACGGGATGGTGGGCGGCGCGCCACCGGCGTCGGTGACGCGCACCACGCCGGACTCGATGCGCCGAATGCGCCACGACGTGCTGCCGAGGAGAAAGATGTCACCCGCCATGCTCTCGATCGCCCAGTCTTCGTTCACGGTGCCAACGAAGGTGTCGTCGGGATCGGCGATGACCCGATAGTCGGCCGTCTCGGGAATGGCGCCGCCCGAGGTGAGCGCCGCGATGCGCGCGCCGCGACGGCCTCGGACCACGCGGTTGATGCGGTCGTGGTGGAGATACGCGCCCCGGCGGCCGCGGCCGGTTTGGATCCCGTCGGCGAGCATCGCGAGCACGGCATCGAACTCGCGGCGTTCGAGCGACGCAAAGGGCGACGCCGAGCGAACGAGGTCGAAGAGCTCGTCCTCCTTCCAGGACTCGGCGGCGCACGCCGCCACGATCTGTTGCGCGAGGATGTCGAGCGGCGCCTCGGGAGGGCGGATGCGATCGAGGTTGCCGCGGCGTACCCCGCGCACGAGGGCGGCGCACTCGACGAGTTCGTCGCGAGTCGTGGGGAAGAGCCGACCCTTCGGGATGCCACCCCTCGTATGACCCGAACGGCCGGTCCGCTGCAGGAACGTCGCGAGGCTGCGCGGCGAGCCGAGCTGACACACGAGATCGACGGGCCCGATGTCGATGCCGAGCTCGAGCGAGGCGGTGGCGACGAGCACGTCGAGGTCGCCCGCGCGCAGGCGGTTCTCGATGCGCAGCCTGCGCTCCTTCGAGAGGCTTCCGTGGTGGGCCGCCACCTGTCCGTCGCCGAGCCGCTCCTCGAGCATGTGGGCGAAGCGTTCGGCGAGACGACGGGTGTTCGAGAAGACGAGCGTCGTATGGTGTTCCCTCGCGAGGGCCGCGATTCGATCGACGATCTCCGCCCACTGCTCGTGCGACGCGACGGCCTCGAGCTCGCTCGCGGGAACTTCGATGGCG
>JABSQW010000304.1 GCA_013215605.1 Myxococcales bacterium | reverse complement strand
TCGATTCCCCCCTCACCCTACCGCTGACGCTGTTTCCTGGAGGATCGCTCGATGGCGGAGTCGAAGGCCGACAAGGGGATGGAGATCGTTCGCAAGCTGTTCGCCGGCGCACCGCCGAGCACGCCAATACCGGCGGAGCTCGGGCGCATGACGATCGAACACGTCTTCGGAGACGTGTGGCAGGGCAAGGATCTCGAGCTGTTGGAGCGCTCGCTCGTGACCAACACCGTCCTCGTGGCGCTCGGGCGGGAAGCCGAGCTGCGCCTGCACCTGCGAGGCGCGCGGAACCTCGGGATTGCGCGCGAAAAGCTCGAGGGGATGATCACTCACGTTGCCCACTACGCGGGTTGGCCGGTGGCCGTGAGTGCGTGCCGCGTGCTCGACGAAGTGTGGTCGGAGATGGACGCCGAGCAGGCCTAGTTCGACGGGGGATCGGCTGGCGAAAGCCGCCTGCCCGAACGGCACGCTTTCGGCAGGCCTCCGGGTTCTTGGGTCAGTCGCCTGGTCTGCTCACTGCGGCGGCAGGGCGACCACTTGGGGCTGCCAACCGCGTCCGCGGGCGCGGAGTGCCGCGGCACCGGCGTCGGGCAGTGAAGCGAATCCGGTCATATACACGTCGTAGTGTTGCTGGTCGTAGCGGCTCCAGGAGGCGACACTCGCGGGCTCCCCGTTCGAAGAGAAGCCCTCGGCGATGCCACGTGCCTCGGCTTCGGTTTCGCGCGTGGTCACGAGAACCGCGTACGGGGCGGCGGTCTCGAGTCCGTCGAGGCGCTCGAGGCTGCGCTGGAAGCCAATGCGGCGTCGGATCGACTCCGCCAACATGTCCTCGCGCGTGCGCTGGACCCGCACCTGGACGGCCACCACGATCTGCGTGTCGGTCATGACCTCGCTCGTGTCGCGGAAGATCCAGCCGAGTACCGGGAGATCCATGAGCCACGGCAGCCCCGCGACGATCGTCTCGGTACGCGGCTCGCTGAGGGATCCAATGACTGCAAACTCGCCGTCGCGGAGCGAGAAGCTCGACTGAATCTGTCGCTGTCGAATCGTGGGTCCGACGTCGGCAACGTCGCCGGCGATCGACCCGACCACGTTCTTGCTCTCCAGCGTGACTTCGAGCTGTACGCGGCCGGCCTCACCGACGGTCGGCGACACGCGGAGGGTGAGGCCGACGTCCTGGCGCTCGATGGTCTGCCGCGTCTGGAGCGGGATGACACCGGTGGTGTCGGCCGTCTGCCTGGGGATCGGAACGTTCGCCCCGACGAAGATCTCGCGCTGCTCGCCGCTCGACATGAGGAGGTGAGGGCGCATCAGGACCCGCGCGTGGATGCTGCGCTGTCCTGCGACGAGCACGGCCTGTTCGCGCGCGAGGGACAGGGTCACCGGGTCGCCGTTCCCGTCGAACACCGGATCCCCGTTCCCGTCGAGCATCGGGATCTCGAGTGGGCTGCGACCCACGCGGGTGACGGAGCCGATGTCGCCGCTCGCCTCGGTCTGGAAGCCCTGGCCGCGCGGGTCGATCAGGACGGCGCCGCCCTGTACGCTGCCCTCGGTCTGCGTGGCGAACGGGAGGAAGGCGGCGAAGCCGAGTCGGTAGCTGCTCGGCTTGCTGACCTCGCTGACGATCACGTCGACCGACACGCGCGGTGCCGCACGGTCGAGCCGGTCGACGATGTCGTGTATGACCCGCGCGGTCTCGGGGTCCGCGGCGACCACGAGCGATCGTGTCGGAGGGTCGACGACCACCGTGAACTGGCGCGCCGAGAGGGGCCCGGTCTGGCTCTTTCCGCCGCCGCCTCCGGAGCCCTGTTTCTCCATTCCGTGGAGCAGCTCGGCGATCTGTTCGGGATCGGCGTTGCGTATCGGGATGACGTGGATATTGCCCGTGCCGACCTCGGATCGGTCGATCACGTCGATCAGCGCGCGCGCACGATCCAGGGCCCTCTGCGGTCCGAGCAGCAGCAACGCGTTGGTGCGTTCGTCGGTCCAGACCTGCAGCAGGGGCGATCGCCGGCTCGGATCGGCGAACGCGGTCTCGAGCTGCTGGGCGACGTCTCCAACCATCGAGTGGCGGAGCCGGCGGACCCCGAGTTCGCTGAGCGTCTTCTCGTCGAGTGCCTGGATGACACCGATGAGACGTCGCAGCCGGTTCTTGCTTCCGCCGAGGATGAGCGAGTTGGTGAGTTCGTAATTGATTGCGGCCGTTTTTGAGCCGATCAGGGGGCGCAGGGTGAGGAGCAGGTCGCCAGATTTCGCGGATTTCAGGCGGATGATCGTCAGGATCAGAGAGTCGCCGGGCTGTGGGGGGTCCGTCGACCACTCCCCGTGGTAGATCGCGGTGCCGATCTTGATGATCTTCAACGGACCCCCGGGTGTCGACAGCGCTCCAAATCCGAGGAGTCCGAGCGAGATCCGGAGCATCTCGAGTGCTTCGCCGTGGCTGACGAGCGCGCCACTGGTCATCGTGATCTTGCCGCGTACCTGGTCGCCGTAGAGGAACTGCGTGCCGGTGGCGCGGGCCACGTGGGCGATCACCTTGGTGATGTCGGTGTTGATGAACTTCATTTCGAGGAGCGGCTCGGCGATCGTCGGCGACGCGGCTGCGCGGCGGCGGGGTAAGCTCACCTCGCGTTGAGCGAGAGTCGGAGCGGCGCCGGCCAGACAGAGTACGACCGCGAGGAGCGCGACCCCGGCGCCGCGAAACGCGAGGGCGTTTCGGACCGGGCGCGGGTGCTCCGGGGCGGTCGTGACGGTGCCTAGCACGCGAGGAGACTAACGGACGCTCGGAGCCGGGCGCCACGCCTGGCTGCGGCAGGGATTCGGGGTCGAGGTCCTGGTCGCCGAATCCCGGCAGCGAGTAGAAGCTGATCCGCAGAGAGCTGGAGAGCTCCTTGCCCGAGTTGTCGAGCGAGAACACGCCGGTGTCGAGCGGTCCCCTCGAGTCCGATGGGGAACTCCTCGGAGCATCGTTCGCAGGCATCACTCGCCGCGCGCCGAACGCTGCTACGTTGCGCCGATCGCCGCGATTCGACACTCCCGACTGGACCTCTCGCGCCTCGACGGCATCTCGACCTGGCTCGTGGCCCTCGGCTTGGCAGCCCTTCTCGCGTGGATGCAGTTCGACGAACCCGCGCTGGTCGCCGGCGACAGCTACTTCCACGCGCGCGCGGCGCAGCAGCTCGCCGAGCACGGGGTTCTCGAGCAGTTCCCCCAGGCCTTCTACAGCACATGGGCGGAGCGTTATAGCGACAAGGACTTCCTCTTCCACGTCTTGCTGATTCCGTTTTGCGCGGGGCCGCTCCCGATCGTGACCGGTGCGAAGCTCGCCGTCATCGCGCTCGACCTCGCGATCCTGCTCGTGTTCATCGCGGTGGCGCGTCGCACTGGCGCACGCGTGGTGTGGCTGTGGCTGCTGCTGCTGTTCGGCAGTCACGCCTGGCTGTGGCTGCACCTCGAGCAGGTGCGGCCCCACCTGCTCGGCCTGGTCTGGCTGCTGATCGAGATCGGCTGTGTGCTCACCGGTCGCCGGCTCGCGCTCGGTGTCGCGACGGCCGCCCACGTCTGGAGCCACACATCGTTCCTGCTCGTGCCGGCGCTGGTATTCGCCAGGTTCGCGGCGCGCTACTGGCGGGACCGGCAGCTCGAATGGGGCGATGCGGCGGCCGTGGCGGTCGGCGTGGGCGCGGCGTTCCTGCTGCATCCGTACTTTCCCAACAACCTGGAGCTGACCTGGGACCAGGTCGTCGAGGTGGCGCGCAGCCTGTGGTGGGAGCGTCCCGCGTTACCCGCGGATCTGTTCGGCGCAGAGCTCGGTCGGATGTCTGCGGTCATTTTCTTTCGAAGCGGATTGCTGTGGGTGCCGGTGCTCATCGCCGCGGGCCTTCGCTTTGCGTCGCGGGACGAGCCCCCGAGTGTCGACGTGCTCACCCTGATGCTGTTCAGCGTCATGTTGTGGGTCCTGTCGGCGTTCTCGATGCGCTTCCTGGTGTTCTTCCTCCCGGTGTGTGGGCTGACTGGAGCGCTGCTCGCGACGCAAGTCGCTGTGGCGGCGCGCTTCGGCGAGCGCGCCCACTCGAGGCGTCCGCTCGTGGTCGCGGTCGCGCTCGTTCTCGCACTGGCGCTCTCGCTGGGTCCCGTCGCGCAGAGCGCCGCGGACACCAGGCGCCGGACCCGGGCAGCCCAGACCGTCGAGGACGCTCGCGATGCGGTCGCCTTTCTCGACCGCGTGGCGGCGCCGAGCGACGTGGTCTTCCACGCGCATTGGACGCCCTTCGCCGCCTTGTACTTCCACCGCCCGAACGGTCGCTACATCCACGCCCTCGATCCGATCTTCCTGTATCGCGCCGATCCCCAGCGATTCGCTGGCATGCTCGCTGTCTACCGCGGCACTGCCGAAGACCCCTTCGCGGTGATCAGCGGCGACTTCGCAGCGCGCTGGATCTATCTCCCCAAGCTTCGGGCCTTCAACGACATGCTGGGTCCGCTGTTCCTCGAGCCTCGCATCCGCGCGGTGTACAGCGACGACTCAGCGATCGTGTTCCGCGTGGATGCGCCCGAGCCGGGTCCGGCGCAGGCGGGCGGCGCACCGTGAAACGGCCCGGCGCCGCGCTCTCGCTGCTCGCCTACGCGATCTTCCTGTTGCTGCTGGCCGAGACGGCGGCGCGGGTCCTGCTCATGGTGAGGCTCGACGCGTCTGCGCTGCAGCCGGACCGCGCAATGCTGGGCTTCTACCCCGAGCTGGCCCCGTACTGGGACGCGCGGGCGGTGGAGCGGGACGACGGCGTCTTCGACCTGCTCCTGCTGGGCGGTTCCGTGATCGCGCCGGGCTGGAGTCGCTTCGGCGCGTCGTTCGCGCGCGAGATCGGCGTGTCGCTGGGTCGTTCGGTGCGCACCCACAATCTCGCGGCGCCCGCCCACACGAGCCGAGACAGCCTCCTCAAATACCAGCAGCTCGCCGGGCACGACTTCGATCTGGTGGTCGTGTACCACGGCATCAACGAGGTGCGCGCCAACAACATCCCGCCGGAGCTGTTTCGCGCCGACTACTCGCACTTCTCGTGGTACCGCGCCGTCGACGCCCTGCGCGACCACACGGAGTTGCGCTACACCGCCCTGCCGTTCGCCGCGCATTTCTCGGCCCTCGCCGCGGCCGAGCGTCTGGGTCTGCTTCCCACCGTGCCCTCCGATGCCCCCCGCGCCGATTGGCTCGACTTCGGGTCCGACGTAAAGTCGGCCGGCGTCTTGCGGCGCCATCTCGCTGCGATCGCAACGCTGGCCGCGGAGCGCGAGCAGCCGCTGCTGTTTCTCACCTTTGCGAGCTACTTCCCGGAAGGCTTCGAGGGACTGCGCTTTCTAGAAAAACCCATTCGCGATGGCAGCCGAGCCCGTCCATTGCGAATGTGGGGAAGGCCCACACACGTCAAGCTCGCCATCGACTTCCACAATGCGACCGTCCGTGCGCTGGCCGCACAGCATCCAGAGCTGCGCTTCGCGGACGCCGCGCGCGAGCTGCCCGGCGACGAGCGCTACTTCCTGGATGTCTGCCACCTCACCGAGGCGGGTGCCGATCGCCTGGCGGAGATCGCCTTCGCAGGCTTCTCGGCCGGAGCTCCCCCTGCGGAGACTCGCGGATCCGAGCCCGCCGGGGGGAACTGAAGTCCATCGCGACCCGAGGGTGGGTTCGCGCTGCCGCGGCCTTGTTCCGCCGCCGCGTTCGCCCCCACATGCCCCGACTTGCGCCCCCATTCGCATCCATTCGCATCGAATGGGGGGACACCGCTACCCTGGGGAGACCGCGAACGCCCGACGTTGCGGGCGCTCGACCGAATCCAGAGATCCGAGGTGCGACGTGCAGATTCCCTTCTATTTCGACTACTCGTGACCCTGGGCCTACCTCGGCAGTTGCCGAGTCGAAGCCTACTTCGCTGATCTCGGGGGCGAGATCGACTACCGCTCGGCACACCTCGCCACGCTGAAGGAGCCCACCGCGGGACAGGGCGCCGCGCCCGGCGAGCGCAAGAAACGTTTCTACGCGAGTGACCTCAAGGGCTGGGCTGATCTCTGCGGCGCACCGCTGTCTCCGGACGCCGCGAAGGTCCGGCAGACGGATACCCGCCTCGCGCTTCGGGCCACCCTCGTCGCAAAGGACGCCGGTCGCGAGCGAGCGTTCCTCCACGCCGCCTTTCAGGCGCGCTGGGCCGAGGCGCGCGACCTCTCCGAACCTGCGCTCGTCGGCAAGTTACTCGCCGAAGCGGGCCTGCCCGAGGCCGAAGCCCTCGAAGCGAGCGAATCCGACGCGCTCGTCGCACGTCTCGAAGCGGACACACAGCAAGCCATCGACCGCGGCGTCTTCGGCGTGCCGACGGTCTTCGTCGGCGATCAGATGTTCTGGGGGAACGACCGGTTCGAGCTCGCGCGCCACTTCATCGAGAAGGGGGAGCGAGCCTGACGGGTCCACTCCACCCCCGACGCAGCACAGCTCCAGGGAGGAGCTGCGCGCGAAGCTCGAGAAGAGCGTTGTGGGTGGAAAGGCGCAACTTCCTAGGAGTCGCCCCAACCTCCGCGACCCGCTGCCGGGTAGGTCATGAACTCGATCAGATTCTCGTCGGGATCCCGGGTGTACACACTCGTCCCGAGTCGGCTGCCCGCCTCACCCCCGCCGGGTTGATCGATGGGGCCGTAAGCGATCTCGGCGCCGGCTTTCTCGATCAGCTCCACCGCTTCGTCGATCGTCCCGTCGAACACGAAACACAGATCCCCGCATCCCGGCTGGGCGGTGGGGCCCTTGGCGTCGAAGTTCGGGTCCTGCCACAGCTTCGGCGAATGGAAGTTGATCTTTGCGTGCGCTCCTACCTGGACGGCGAACAGCGGGTAGGCGCCAGAACGCCACTCGTCCTCGTGGAGGATCGGAAATCCCAACCTCTTGTAGAAGGTGATGAGTGCTTCCGGGTTGCGCGCCGGGAGCGCGACGTGATCGAAGCCTTGGATGGGCATGAGTGCCTCCCTTTCGGAGCATCATCCCACAGCTGTGCGTCCTTCGGCTATTGAAGCTGCACGGTGTCTCGGCGCGCTGGCCGGTCGTGGAAAGCGGCGCGGGGCTTTCGGCTCGGGGCGCGGAAATTCGGGCGTTGCTCGCCGATCTCCCGCAGAGTCTGCTCGAGTTTCGTCACCGCCTCGGCGCGGCTGTCCATGTGGGACGCGAGCTCGCTGGTGTCGTCTTCCATCTGCTCGATCATGTGCTCGATCCGCGCGATGCCCCGTCGCGTGTCGATGAAGCGTCTCAGGGATCGCCGCGCGCTGGCGCGGTGTGCGACTGCGGACGGGTCGGGGCCTGTGCCGAGCTTCTGGTCGACGACCTCCTCGAGCTGTCGGGCGTCTTCGAGAAGTCGCTCGCGTTCGGTGTGCAGCATCTCGAGCCGTGCGACCGTGAACCGCAGTTCCTGGTTCGCGCGATCGACGTGTCGGCGCACCTCGTCGAGGGTGTCTTCGAGGAATGCCGGGTCCAGCGGGCTTCCGGGCGAGAGGGAGAGTCCGGGTGACGTTGTGTGCAGATCCACGGTTTCCTTCAGCGGGCGGGTCGAATGTCGATTCGAGATCACGTGAATGGCTTACGGCACGCCTGACAGCCGGACGAGAAAAACTTCGTAAAATGCGCGCGGGCCGGCGCTTTACCACGGATTTACAGAGGCCCGGTGTCGGGCTACTAAACTCCTGGAATCGAACGGAAATCGGTCTTTACCGGGGGACAGCTCGTGTCCGAAGAGAAACCTGCCGTTCTCGTCGTCGAGGACGAAGAATCGATCCGGCGCGGCGTGTGCGATGTCCTGGCGTTTCAGGGCTATGCCCCCACCGGGGTGGGTACGGGTGAGGAGGGCCTCCTGGAGGCGCTCACCGGGCGCTACGCGCTGCTCGTGCTCGACCTGATGCTGCCGGGGATGAGCGGCTACGACGTCTGCGACGGCGTCCGCCAGAAGCTGCCCGCGCAGCCGATCCTGATGCTCACGGCGCGCGGCTCCGAGGAGGACATCCTCGAGGGCTTCAAACACGGAGCCGATGACTACGTGACGAAGCCCTTTTCGGTTTCCGAGTTCGTGGCCCGCGTGAAGGCGTTGATGCGCCGTGCGGGTGGGACGGCACCCGCCGAGACGATCGACACGTTCGAGTTCGCGGGCTGGCAGGTCGACGTCGCCGCGGCCCGCGCGCGTCACGGCGACACCCGTATCGATCTCACACCGAGGGAGCTGGCGATCATGGCGTTGTTCCACCGGGAAGCCGGTCGTATCGTGAGCCGGCGAATGCTGCTGCACGACATCTGGGGATTCGAAAATCCGGAGAAGATCGAAACCCGGACGGTCGACATGCAGATTGGAAAGCTCCGCAAGAAGCTCGACCGGGGCGCCGGCAGCCAGATCGAGACCGTGCGCGGAGCAGGGTATCGATACGGATCGGTCTGAGTAGTGAATCGGATACGCGTCGTCTTCGTCATCCTCGCGGTGGTGATGTTCATACCGCTGGGGCTCCTCGTTCAAAACGCTTTGAAGAGCGTTCAAGAGGAGCGCATCGAGCGCCACCGCACGGTGGCAGAGCGCGTGTTCGACGAGATGGAGCGCGAGCTCACGAGGATCGTCCAAGAGGAAGAGAGCCGCGAGTTCGCCCACTACCGGTTCTTCTACATTCCGGAGGCCGACACGAGAGGGCGCTACGCGGTGGCCCGCAGCCCCCTCAGCTACGGCTCGGACAAGCCGTACATCCTCGGCCACTTTCAGTTCGATCCCGACCGAACGCTGCACAGCCCGCTCCTGCCGAGAGAAGCTTCCCTCGGTCGGGCCTTCGCAGGCTGGGAGTACACGCTCGACATCGAACGCACAGTGGCGCGGGTCGAGCGGGTCGCGACGATCGGTCTGCAGAACCCCTCGAAGTCACCGCAGGCGCCGGTCGACCTGGCCTTCGCCCAGAAACCCGGCAGCACGCGCAACGTCGAGCCGGTGCGCCCGGAACCTTCGGGGCAGGAAGGCGGCGCTGACGCCGCGGGCGGGGAGGTGGTCGCGGGCCGCGGCGACGCATTCGACGCACTGCGCTCGCTCAACCGCGGTGCGCGTCGGCAGCCGAACGTCGCCGTGCGGCTCACCAGCCGCAGGCCGGACGGCACGGTCGACGTGCGCGACCTCGGTCCGCTTCAGACCGCTGCGCCGTTCTTCGGTGTGCAGGCAATGCCCCTCGCGGCGCTCGCGCAGACCCTCGTCGACTCCCTCGATCTGGACGTGCGACTCGATCGCTACTTCGACGTCGAGGCCGCTCTTCGCGAGACCGTCCCGAGCCTCTACCCGGTGGCGCTGTATCCCATGGAGGGGCGCTACGTCGGCGGCGATCACATGCTGCTGCATCGCGATGCCATCCTCAGCGGGCAGCGCTTCGTGCAGGGCGTCGTGTTCGACTTTCGCGCCCTCACCGAGTGGCTCGACCAGACGGTGCTCGGGGGCAGCGCGCTCGCGAGTCACGCTGCGCGAGATTTCTTCATGCGCGACGCGCAGCCGGCGCGTCGAAAAAATCTCGGCGCGGCCTACGTCTATGTGCACCGGTTCGAAAAGCCGTTCGACGATCTCGCGGTGCGCTTCATGCTGCCGCCGCTGCCGGAGATGAGCGGGACGGGCTACCTCAATACCATCGCGGCCCTGTTGATGGTGTCGGGGTCGGTGGCCCTGTTCGCGCTCTATCACATGGTGAGCGTGACGGTCCGCTACGCGGAGCGGCGCAGCAACTTCGCCTCCGCTGTGTCCCACGAGCTCAAGACGCCCCTCACCGCGATCCGCATGCACGGAGAGATGCTGCGCGACGGAATGGTGCCGGACGACGCGAAGAAGAAGGAGTACTTCGACACGATCACGTTGGAGTCCGAGCGACTGACGCGACTGATCAACAACGTGCTCGAATTTTCTCGCATCGAGCAGGGCGCCCGAAACATGAATCTGGTGACGGGCCACATCGGCGGCGTGCTCTCGGACGCGGTCCGCACCATCGAAGGACACGTCGCTCAGGCGGGCTTCGAGATCGTGACCGAGATCGCCGAGGGTCTCCCGCAGGTGAAATTCGAGCGCGACGCCGTCGTGCAGGTGGTCTACAACCTCGTCGACAACGCGATCAAGTACGCGGTCGATGCCGAAAAGAAGGTGCTCGTCCTCGCGTGCCGGCGCGCGGGCGAAACCGTTCGCATGACCCTTCGCGACTTCGGTCCCGGTGTCGAGGCGAAACACTTGCGGAAGATCTTCGACCCGTTCTACCGGGGAGAGAACGAAATGACGCGGACCGCCAAGGGAACAGGTATCGGGCTCGCGCTCGTGAAGGGACTCGCCGACCACATGGATGCCGCCGTCTCCTGTAGGAATCTTTCGGATGGTGGCTTCGAAGTGGCGGTGACGTTCCGCGCTGCCACGGCCTGATCGACTCCAAGACGGGTATCCTTCCCGCGCGATCGCACCGGATATTGGGGAAGCCATGCGGATCACGACGTTTCGGCTGCCGTCAGCGCAGCATGCCGATGATGGGGTCGATCTGTTCGTCCACCGCTTTCTGCCCGACCGCGAGGGCGATTCCGTTCGCGCCATCGTATCGATCGTCCACGGGATGGGCGAGCACTCGGCCCGCTATCAACCCACCGCCCAGCGACTCGTAGCCGCCGGCTACGCGGTGTACGCGCACGATCACCGGGGGCACGGACAGACGGCGAAGGATCCCGCCGAGCTCGGACACCTGGCGGACAGCGACGGCTGGAATCGCTCCGTGGCAGATATCGGCGCGGTGCTTCGCGCCGCGGAGCAGGAGCACCCGGGCGCCCGGAAAGTGCTGTTGGGTCACAGCATGGGCTCGTTCATGGCGCAGCAGTTTGCGATCGAGAACGGAGACGAGCTGTCAGCGCTCGTGCTGTCCGGCTCGACGGGCGACGCGGGGCCGATTCGTCGCGTCGGGGTGATCATCGCCGCGATCGAGAAGCTCCGTGTCGGGCGGCGCGGTCACAGCGGCATCCTGGGAAGCTTGCTCTACGGCGGCTGGAACGCGGCCTTCGAGCCGGTGCGCACCGACTTCGACTGGCTCTCGCGCGACCGCCACGAGGTGGCGCGCTACGTAGACGATCCGCTGTGCGGGTTCGTACTGCGCGCGCAGTCGTTCTGCGACATGTTGCAGGCGCTCGGGTGGATCCACACGGCGAAGGCCGTGGCGCGTGTGCCCGAGGCACTGCCGATCTACATCTTCTCCGGCGAGGAGGATCCAATCCACGGCGGGGGCCCCGGATTCGATCGCCTCGTCGCCAGCTACGAAGCGGCGGGCATCCGCGACCTGACTTCGCGCCTCTACGAGCGCGGCCGCCACGAGATGCTGAACGAGACGAACCGCGAGCGCGTCGTCGCCGATCTCGTCGATTGGCTCGAAAAGCGGGTCGGCTGAGTCGCGCCGCCGCTCCCTCAGGATGCGTCCGGCGGCTCGTCCGTTCCGCGCGATTCCACAAAGGGGTGCAGGAACTGCGGATGGCGCCAGTCCCACAGCCGCTCGGGATGAAGGTCGACGTCGGGAGTGCGATTCCACATCACCGCCTCGCTCCACAGACCGCCGTTCGCGTTGATGAGGACACTCGCCGCGAGGATTCCCCAAGCCGTCGCGCGCAGTCCCCGCGACCTCGATTCGCCGGAATCGCGAAGCGCGCGGAGTCCCAGGATACCGAGCAGCGCGAACCAGGGAACGAGATCGGTGGTGAGGCGGGAACCGTAGCTCCACCCACCCCACCAGTGGGGAAACATGGAGATCGCGACCCAGTGCGCCCCTGTGATCGCGAGTGCTGTGATCACGAGATCCCGATGGACGAGCATTCGCCAGTATCGAACGATGAGAAATCCGCAGACCCACACAAGGGGCGTGTAGAGGAGCACGCCGCGGCTCGGGCTCACGAGATTGCCGAGCAACGCCTCTGCGAAGTGCCCCGATTCGAGGCGACTCGTAGGGTCGTAGTAGGGGGGAAGAACGGCGCCGTATTGAGCGAGGCAGAAGGTCGCGAAGCCCGCAAGCCAAAGCGCCGACACGGCGACGAAGACCGCGAGCTCCGAGCGCCGCCGCACCGCGAGGAAGAGCGCGATCCCCACGGCTGGAATCGCGAACGTCGGCCGGCAGAAGAAGGCCCAACAGAGTGCGGTCGCGAGCCGGGCAGGTCGCGCGGGCCCGCGCCCGTTTTCGCTGCGCAAGAGCCCGTGGATCGCCAGGCCGACGAGCAGGATCCCCCAGGTATGCGACCACAGACCGCGCGACGCCGTGCTCCAAATCTGCGAACCGAACGCGGCAGCCGCAGCGACGACGAGACTGGTTGGCTGATCGAGCAACACGCGACTCGTAAGGAAGATCACCGCCACGAGGGTCGCCATCAGCAGAGGGGCGATGCGCCGCTGGAGACGGGTCTCGCGATCGAGATCGTAACGGCCCTCGGCGTCGAAGACCGTCGCTCCGAACAGCCGCCCCACGACCATGAGCGGGGCGGTCAGGATGGGCGTTCCAGGCGGGAAGTAGTGGTGTATGCGGCCATTCACCTTGTGGAGCAGCGGGGCACCCCTGGCGTCTACGGGATCTGCGGTCGCGCCGGGGACGTCGTCGAGGTGAAAGGTGCCCTGCGTAGCGAGGCGCTGCGCGATGAGGACGCTGTAGCGCGCGTCGTAGACCTGGCTCCCCCCACCGCGAAAAGCGAGGAAGACGAGCGCGAAGACGGCGATGGCGATCGTTCGATCCCGGAGCTTACGTCCGGTCACGAGCGGGGAATGCGCGGTGTTCGCGTCGGACGCTGAGGTCATCTCACGTCGGTGCCCGCGGCCGGCTCAGTGCGCGCGGCGCTTTCTGCGCTTGCCGGGCTTTGATTTCGGGACGAATCCTGGATTCTTGGACATCATGAACTCGATCCGGGTGCCCGTTTCGAGCGGGAACAGCAGGAAGAGAATCGCGCGCCCGGTCTTCGCGTGGTCGGCCAAATAGCTCGATTCGCCGCTGGGACCGCTTTTTCCGCGCTCGACCGACCAGCCCGCGCGGCCCAGGGATTCCGCGTAGAAGCGGTGGACGTCCGCCGCCGAATCCGATGTGTCCTGGACGAGCACGGATCCGCTTTCGTTCTGGGAGACGTGGACGATGGGCGCGTCGGGATACGGGACCACGTCGGCGGGCCAGTCCTCGGGAAGCGAGACGGCTCCGAAGCCCGCGCAGCCCATCACGGACGCTGCGGGCAGTGCGGCCAATGCGAGCAGCACGCCCACCAGAGCGCGGGACCGGCGCGGCGAACCGCTCCTTCGAGGGCGCGAGTTGGGGTTCGGTCGTTGGGTCGGTGCGATACAGGCGGGAATTACGGCGGCTCCTGTCAGCGGCTCACTCGCTGTTCGTCGAATCGGCACCGTAGGTGCGAGCGCATCTGCGCGGCCCGATCTGCCGCCACACGGTAGCGGGTCAGCGCCGGGCGGGCGGCCGACCCGGCGTCCATGAGAGTCGTCGCCAGCTCCGGATTTCGCTCAGGAGCGGGGAATCAGTCGGAAGAGCCAGACCGAGCCGACAGCATCGCC
>JABSQW010000303.1 GCA_013215605.1 Myxococcales bacterium | reverse complement strand
TGGAGGCGGAACGCGATCTCGTTGAGGAGCGGTCCCGGGATCTTCACGGCGAACCACAACAGGAAAGCCGACAGGAAGACCAGCCGCGCTCCGGCGGCGCCGCGCAGGATCGCGGCGAACGCGAGAATCGCCATGGAGAGGGAGGCGGCCAGCAGGTCGGCCGAAGCGGTGAAGATCGACCAGCCCACGACGAATGCCGCACCCGCCGCGGCGGCGAGACCGGCAACCAGGGATCCCAGGGAGGTGGCTGGGGGGAGCTTGCGAAGCCGGCTCCAACGGCGGAAGAGCAGCCAACCGGCCATCGCGACGACGATCGCCGGACTCGTTTCGTCCGCTACGAAGAACCAGTTCTCGATCTCGACCGCGGCGCCGTGGCGGAGGCGCACCGTCAGCAGATCCCGGTAGGTGAAAGCGAGGAGGAGCCCGTTCACCAGCAGGAACACCAGCGCCCGCGTGCCCCCCAGCCGATCCGACGGGCTGCCGACGCGACCCTGGCGACTGCGACTCGGGGATGCCATTCGATTCCGTTCCGTCCTGGGACTCGCAGGGGTGCGCGATTGGTTGTCCGTGGCGCTTCGCCGGGGTGCGGATGGTATCCGGCCGGGCGAAAAGCTCCCAGGCGAACGGGCCCGTGCGGCGATCCCCGGATCCCCTAGCCTCCGCACGTGGGGTTTCGCGGATCGGTTTCGGCGTTGCTCGTTCTGGCGGTCGCGGTGGTGTACGCACAGGTCCGCGACCACGAATTCGTCAACTTCGACGACCGGGTCGAGATCGTCCACAACCGGGCAGTCGCGAGCGCTCTGGGCACGGAGGGCGTCATCGGCGCGTTCACGGACGGCACGCCCTTGAACTGGATGCCTGTCACGTCGCTCTCCCTGCAGCTGACTCGACGCTTGTCCGGTCCGGAGCCCCGAGGCTTCCTCCTCGGCAACCTGCTCCTCCATGCCGCGTCCTGCGTCGTCCTGTTTCTCGCCCTCGAGCGCCTCAGCGGCGCGCCCGGCCGCAGCGCGTTCGTCGCCATCGTGTTCGCCGTGCACCCGTTGCACGTCGAGTCCGTCGCCTGGGCCTCCCAGCGCAAGGACGTCCTGGCGGGATTCTTCTGGATGGCGGCACTCTTTGCGTGGGCCCGCTACGCCGAGGCCCCCGAACGCCCGGGGCGCTACGGTGCCGTGGTCGCGGCGCTCGGGCTCGGGCTCCTCTCGAAACCCACCCTGGTGAGCCTGCCGTTCGTACTGCTCCTGCTCGACGGTTGGCCGCTGCGCCGTCTGCGCGACCGCGCGAGCATCGAGAATGCGGTGCGCGAGAAGCTGCCGCTGCTCGCGATGGCGCTCGCGGTCAGCTTCATCACGTATGTGGTGCAACGGGGCGCGGGGCAGATGGAACACCGCGACGCGCTGCCCATCACCCTGCGGCTCGGCAATGCCGTCGTGGCCGCGTGCGACTACCTGATCGACGCGTTCTGGCCGACGCGGCTGGCCGCCTACTACCCCCATCCCCTCGACGCGCTGGCGTGGCCGAAGGTCGTGTTCGGGGGTGCCGTCCTGGCGGCGATCTCCGGGATCGCAATTCAGTTGCGCGCCAGGTGTCCCTATCTACTCGTCGGCTGGGCGTGGTTCCTCGCGGTCCTCGTGCCGATGATTGGAATCGTTCAGGTGAGCCTGCAGGCGCGCGCCGATCGCTACATGTACCTGCCGATCGTGGGACTCTCGATCGCCGTCGCATGGGGCGCCGTCGATCTGTTCGGGGGGAGCCGTCGGCGGCGCGCTGCACTGGCCTGCATCGGAGGGATCGCATGTGCGTCGCTCGCGGTGGGCGCGCACCACCAGGTCGGCTTCTGGCGGAACTCCGAATCGCTGTTCGAGCGTGCCCTCAGCGCAACGACGGACAACTACTTTGCACACAACGGGATCGCGACGGTCTACTTCGAGGGTCGCCGGTTCGACCTCGCGGAGGTTCACTACGGGGAGGCGATCCGCTTGGAGCCGCGCTGGCCGCTGCCCCACCTCGGTCTAGCGCGCACACGCGAGGCGACCGGCCGACTCGAGGCCGCCCTCGACGCGTACGCCGGTCTGCTCCGGATCGACCCCCAGAGCGCCGACGCTCACGAGGGCGCCGGCAGCATGCTCGCACGAGCGGACCGGTACGAGGAAGCGCTCGAGCACTTTGACGCCGCTCTCGCCCTCGGCCGGGACACGGCCGAGGTTCGCGCCCGCGCGGGCACGAGTGCGGCGCGACTGGGCCGCGTCGATACGGCGCTTGTGCACCTCGACGCTGCCCTCGCCCATCGGCCGGGCTGGATTGCGGTCGAGTTCGAGCGGCGCGACCTGCTTCGCAGCCGGCTTCGAGCGCCGTGACGGGAGAAGCAGCCCTGCGGTCGTGGCGATTCACGGTGGCGTCGATCTGTGCGGCGCTCGTGGCACTCACCTTCGTCGTCTTCGAGGACGTTCGGAATCACGAGTTTCTCGACTACGACGACGATCGCTACATCGTCGACAACCCCCTGATGCAGACACCGCTCGACGGGAACGGACTCCGCGCGTTCTTTCGGCCGTACCACGACAACTGGATCCCGTTGACCTGGTTGTCGCTGCGCGCCGACTACGCGCTCTTCGGACCGCGGGCCGGCGCGTTCCTCGCGACGAACGTACTGCTCCACGCTCTTGCCGCGGTGGCGCTGTTCCTCGCGCTCGCGCGCGCGAGCGGCGACCTATTCGCCTCCGCGTTCTGTGCAGCGGTCTTCGCTGTGCACCCGCTCCACGTCGAGTCGGTGGCGTGGGCGTCGGAACGTAAGGATGTCCTCTCTGGACTGTTCAGCCTCCTCACCGTGCTCGCGTACACCCACTACGCTGCGCGGTCGTTCTCCTTGGCGCGCCACACGCTGGTAACAGTGCTGTTCGCGCTAGCGCTCCTCGCGAAGCCAATGGCCGTGACGATC
>JABSQW010000302.1 GCA_013215605.1 Myxococcales bacterium | reverse complement strand
GTCACGAGAGCGAGGCCGACATCATCGGTCTCGAGTTGATGGCCCGCGCGGGCTTCGACCCCACGCAGAGCGCCGAGCTGTGGCGCAACATGGCGCGAGCGAGCGCCGGCGCCCCGCCGGAATGGGCGTCGACCCACCCGAGTGCCGAGACCCGGATCGAGGACCTCGAAGCCGGCGCCCCGGCCGCGCAGCAGCTCCGGGCCGAAGCGAATCGGCTGGGTCGGAATCCGCACTGTCGGTGATTCGTCAGCTTCGGGCTGTCGCGGCCGGCGGTCACAGCCCGCTGCGGCCGAAGAAGGGCGACAGCGTCGTCGCGTTCGCGCTGCCCGAGGAAAGCCACTCGACACGGCCCCGTCAGCGCGTCCAGAATCGTGCTCGAGCAACGTCGCGAGCGGCCCTCGCTCCGGCGAATCGGCGAACCGACGAGTAGCGAGGCCCCTGTGAAATTCACCTTCGGCGAATCGATGTGCGATCCCTCCCATCTGGTCCCCCTGGCGATCGCGGCCGAAGAGGCCGGATTCGACTCCTACGGAATTCCCGACAGCATCTGCTACCCCGAGGAGGCGATTGGCGAGTACCCCTACACCGAGGACGGCGCCCGCGAGTTCCTCGACGGCACGCCCTTCATCGACCCCTTCGTGCTGGCCGCGTCGATGGGCGCGGTCACCGAGCGGATCGTGTTCCGGACGGGAGTCGTCAAACTTCCCATCCGCAATCCGGTGCTGGTGGCGAAGACCGTGAGCTCCGTCGCTGTGATGACGAACGACCGCTTCGTGTTCGGCGTCGGTCTGAGTCCCTGGTTCGAAGACTTCGCGGTCACCCAGACGGACTGGAAGACACGCGGCAAGCGGATGGGCGAGATGATCGAGATCATTCGCGGGCTCATGACGGGCGACTACTTCGAGTACAAGGGCGAGTACTACGACATCCCGCGCATCAAGCTCTGCCCCGTCCCCACGAAGCCTGTGAAGATCATCTACGGCGGCCACACGGAGGCCGCGTACCGGCGAGCGGCGCGTCTTGCCGACGGCTTCACGTTCACTGGCCTCACCGAGGAGCAGCTGATCGCTGCGATCGCCACCCTGAACGGGTTTCGGCGCGAATACGGGCGCGAGGGCGAGCCCTTCGAGATCTCGGCTGGGCTTCCCGGCTACGACACGCCCGACGGCTACGAGCGCCTCGAGGAGATCGGTGTCACGGAGACCGGCTTTGGCGTGCGGAACGCGTACCAGGGCGACACCATGACACTACAGGAGAAGCTCGACGCACTGCGCCGCTTCGCGGACGAAGTGCTCGCCAAGCTTCCCGGTCGGGGCTGACGCGCGGAGGCGAAACGAAGGTCAGACGCCGTGAAGTCTTCGTCTCGCGTCGGAATCTTCAGAACTGGAAGTAGATGAACGGTTCCGAGCGCATCGGGACGAAAGCGAGCGCGAGTGCGGCTGCGGCACCGAAGGCCAGCGCGAAGGCCCAGTCGGGCAGCGCTTCGACCGAGCGCGCCGTGACGCCCCGGCTCGCGAGGCCGTGAACGAGACTCACGATGGCGAAGAGCAGCAGCCAGCGGGCGTCGATCGACTCTGCGCCGCTGCTCTGGAACGTGAGGAATGCGCGCGCGACGACCCCCGCGACCTCGAAGTCCGGCGAGCGGAAGACGATCAGGCCGGTGCACACGAACAGGAAGGTCGCGGCGATGGACAGCGCCCGGCGCGCCGGGACGTCGCGCACGATCGGACCGACGGCGCGGCGCCACTCGCGGTGCACGACCATCGCCACGCCGTTCAACGCGCCCCACGCCACGAAGTTCCACGCCGCGCCGTGCCACAGGCCCGCGAGGAGCATCGTGATCATGAGTGACCGCTGCGCGACCCAGTGCGAGCCCCGCATGCCGCCAACGCCGACGTACAGGTAGTCGCGCAGCCAGCTCGAGAGACTCATGTGCCAGCGGCGCCAGAACTCGTTGATGTTGCGCGCGAAGTAGGGGAAGCGAAAGTTCGGGGTGAGCTCGTAACCGAGCAGTCGCGCGCTCGCGATCGCCATGTCGGTATAGCCCGAGAAGTCGCAGTAGATCTGAACCGCGTAGAGGAGAACTCCCGTCCAGACCGAGAGCACCGTGAACGACGTCGGATCGGCGAACAGCGCGTCGACGCTCGGCGCCACACCGTCGGCGATGCAGCTCTTCTTCACGAAGCCGACGAGGAAGAGCGTGAACGCCGCGCGAAAGTCCACTGCGTCGAGTCGCGGACGCCGTTGCAGCTGTGGGAGCATCGACTTCGCGCGCACGATCGGGCCCGCGACCAGCTGCGGAAAGAAGCTCACGAACAGCGCGAAGTCGACGATTCCGGGCGTCGCGTCGATCTGACGCCGGTAGACGTCGATCGTGTAGCTCATGGACTGGAAGGTGTAGAAGCTGATGCCGACCGGGAGCACGATTCCGAGCGCGCGGTCGCTCGCCGTGACCCCGAGCGGCGCGAGGAGTGCCGTGGCGGATTCGACGAAGAACCCGAAGTACTTGAAGAAGCCGAGCACTCCGAGGTTCACGATCACACTCGCGGCGAGGCAGGCGCGCCGCCGGCCGGGCGCGTCGGTGCGGGAGAGGGCGAGACCCGCGGCGTAGTCGACCGCTGTCGAAAGCGCGATCAGCCCCAGGAAGCGCCAGTCCCAGGCGGCGTAGAAGACGTAGCTCGCCAGCAACAGGAAGCTCTTGCGGGCCCGGTCGTCTCGCAGTGCCCAGGAGATCGCGAACACGACGGGGAAGAAGAGCAGGTAGATCGGGCTCGTGAACAGCATCTATCCGCCCATCCGACCCAGCTGACTGGCGTCGAAGCGATTCTCCCGGATCTGGAGCTCGGGAGGGCATACGGCATCGTTGAACGCGAGCACGTTCGGAACCAGGCCGGCTTCGAGCGCGATCGTCGTAGCCGCCTGTTTCGCGCTCACTACTCCTGGCGGATCTTGTCGCGGATGGGCCGGTGCTTCACGCCACCGCCATTGTACCGGACGTTCCTTCGGCGGCCGCGCGGACTACTCTGTCCCCGTGGCCGCGACCGACCCTTTCCACGCAGCCCTCGACGCGCTCGACGGTCTCTATGAGGAGGTCGACCGCGACGCCACCGCTCTGGCGAAGCGACACGCCGAGCGACTCCAGTGCCGGCGCGGGTGCTCGGGATGCTGCGTCGACGACATCAGCGTGTCCGCCGCCGAGGCGGAGCGCATTCGGCGAGGGGCGCCTCCGGTGCTCACCGAAGTCCCCCACCCGGCGGGTGCCTGTGCGTTCCTGGACGCCGACGGGGCCTGTCGGGTCTACGCGCACCGCCCCTACGTGTGTCGGACCCAGGGTCTGCCACTTCGCTGGTTCGAGCGCCGCGCCGGCGGTGACGTCGAGCTTCGGGACATCTGCGAGCTCAACGTCGCCGGGCCGCCCCTCGAGGCCCTTCCCGACGACGACTGCTGGCTGCTGGGACCGGCCGAAGCCCGGCTGCGCGAGATATCCGAGCTGCTGCCCGGCGGGGCGGCGGGTCGGATCCGACTTCGGAGCCTGTTTCGGAGGCCCGAAACAGGCTGATCCCCTCCTCTCGGCCGTCCGGAGCGAGAGGGAAATGTCGGGCCCCGTGGTGGTGGAGAGCCTCGGCGCCTCGAGCATCATCGACCTGAACGGCGCCGCCGGGTTCCCCGGAACGGAGTTGTGTCCTTCGATTCAGCAGGCACTGACGCCCGTTACGAATTCTTCGGCTACAGCGGCAGGCGCGACGGGGCGTAGAATGTCGTCACTCCCCGCCGAACGGCGCCGCTCGGCTTCGCTCTCGTTCGGGGTGCCCGGGAGGGCGCGATGGACCGCACCCAGGAAATCCTCACACGTCGAAACCCGATTCTGCCCAGCTGATCGTGCAGCCACTGCACAGGAGATGTTCGTGAGTTCGGAAGGCCGTCGTTGGTTCCATCGGTCCTGCCCGATTTGCGAGGCGGCCTGCGGGTTGCGCGTGCACGCGGATCTCGCGAACCGCAAGGTGCTGCGCATCGAGGGCGACCCCGAAGATCCGAGAAGCGCCGGATTCCTCTGTTCCAAGTCGCAGGCCATGAAGGGCGTCTACGAGGATTCAGATCGGATCAAGCAACCGCTGCGGCGGACGGCCAACGGCTGGAAGGAGATCGGCTGGGAGGAGGCGATCGACTTCGCGGCCGACGGCTTGCTGCGTCTGCAGGAAGAGCACGGCACCGACACGATCGGCGTCTACATCGGCAACCCCACGGGCTTCGACGTCGGCGCGATGCTCTACAACCGACTCCTCGTGGGTTCGCTGCGTTCCACCCGCCTCTTCTCGGGCGCGACGATGGATCACTTCCCAAAGCTCGTCGTGTCGCGGGCCCTCTACGGAAAGAGTTCGATCCTTCCCATCCCCGATATCGACCGCACCGATTACTTCCTGTGTCTCGGTGGCAATCCCATCGTGTCGCAGGGCAGCCTCATGTCCGCGCCCGACGTCAAGAGCCGCATGCGCGCGATCCAGGAGCGGGGAGGCAAGGTGGTGGTCGTGGACCCGCGCCGGACCGAGACCGCAAGGGTGTCCGACGAGCACCTCTTCATCCGGCCGGGGAGTGACGCGTCGTTTCTGTTCGCGATGGTGAACGTCTTCTTCGCGGAGGGGTTGGTCGATCCGGGTCGCCTCGGCGCGGTGGTCGACGGCATCGACGAGATCCGCTCGCTCGCCTCTGCGTTCACGCCGGAAGCCGTCGCTGCATCCACGGGAATCGACGCGGGGGTGACGCGGCGCATCGCGCGGGAGTTTGCCGCCGCCGAACGGGCTTGCTGCTACGGCCGCATCGGTACCTGCACGGTGGAGTTTGGCACACTCGCGAGTTGGCTCGTCGATGTGGTGGACATCCTCACGGGCAACTACGACGAGCCCGGCGGCATGATGTTCCCTCGACCGGCCACGGGACAGGCGGAGGCCGGTCGCGAGGCCGAGCCGTTCATCGTGGGGCGCTGGCGCTCCGTTGTGCGTGACCACCCCGAGGTAGATGGCCAACTCCCCTGCTCGGTCATGGCCGAGGAGATGGACGCGGCGGGCGAGAAACGTCTACGCGGTTTCGTCACCGTTGCGGGCAACCCGGTGCTCTCGACGCCGAATGGCGCTCGCCTCGACCGTGCGATGGCGGGGCTCGACTTCATGGTGGCGATCGACATCTACCTGAACGAGACCACGCGCCACGCGGACATCATCCTTCCGACGATCGTTCAACTCGAGCACGAGAACTTCGACTTCCTGACGTCGACGACCGCGGTGCGGAACTTCGTCCGCTGGTCGCCCAGGGTCTTCGAGCCCGCGCCGGACGGGAAAGAGCACTGGGAGGTGATGCTCGAGCTAGCCGCGAGACTCTCTGGAACGAGCGCCGAGGCGTTCGAAGAGCGGGCCTTCCTCGAGAAGGTGCGCCACACGCTGGGGCGTTCGGGCCTGTCCGGCGAGAATGTCGAGTTCGACGCGGTGCTCGCGAAGCTCGGCGATGAGCCCGGACCCATGCGTGTGGTCGATCTGATGCTGCGCGCGGGTCCCTTCGGCGACGGCTTCGCCGACGCTGCCGATGGACTGTCGCTCGACAAGCTGCGCGCCGTCTCGCACGCCATCGACCTCGGTCCCCTCGAGCCGCGCCTGCTCGAGATCATGCGAGCGCCGGGCGGTCGCATTCCCCTCGCGCATCCGCACATCACGGCGGATGTCCCGCGGCTGCGCGCCCGGCTCGACCGGCCTCCCGACGAGGATTCGCTGCTGCTCGTGGGCCGACGCCAGGCGCGCAACATGAATTCGTGGCTTCACAACGTCGAAATTCTCGCGCGGGGGAAGCCGCGCTGTACGCTGATGGTGAGCGGGAAGGACGCCCAGCGCCTGGGCCTCGTGGACGGGGCCCAGGCGCGGGTCCGCTCGCGCGTCGGAGAGGTGGTGGCCGAGGTCGAGGTGAGCGACGACATGATGCCCGGCGTCGTGAGCCTCCCCCACGGCTTCGGCCACACGGCAGCCGATACCCGGCTCACCACGGCGGCAAAACGCCAGCCCGGCGTGAACGCGAATGTCCTCACCGACGAGGTCCCGCTCGACGCGCCGTCGGGAACGAGCGTCGCGAACGGGATTCCGGTGGAGGTCTGCGCCGCGTAGCGATTTCCGACGTGCCCATCTGGACGAGACCCCGTGATCGGTGATAGTCATGGAGCCATCGTGACGAATCCCGACCTCGACCTTCCTCCCTACGACGTCCAACGTCTTCTCTCGGCACCGTTCCCCGAGCGCGTGCGGCTGGTGTGCCGGAGTTGGGCGGCTCAGATCAACCCCAATCCCTTCATCGTGCTGGTGATGTACTGGGCGAAGTACCTGATCCTCTTCGTCGGAGGCTGGGCGTTTTTCGTCTCGTTCGCCGCCGACTACCCGGGCATCGGCTCGCCGGGGGCCTGGGCGTTCACGGCCGTCGCGTTCCAGAAGGCCATCCTGTGGGCCATCTTCTACGAGTCCGCCGGCTTCGGCTGCTCGTCCGGCCCCATGAACGCGCGCTTCTCGCCGCCCATCGGGGGCTTCCTCCACTTTCTCCGTCCGGGCACCACCAAGCTGCCGCTGTTTCCCGGCTTGCCGGTCTTCGGCGGATTTCGGCGCACCTGGCTCGATGTCGCCCTCTACGCCGCGAACCAACTCTTCCTGCTGCGCGTGCTCGTGGCTCCGGAAGTCACGCCGGAGCTGCTGGCGCCGAGCTTCATCCTCATCCCTCTGCTGGGTCTCACGGACAAGACGCTCTTCCTCGCCGCGCGCGCCGAGCACTACTACGTGGCGCTCGTCTGCCTCACGGTGGCGAGCGGTGACGTGCTGTGGATCTCTGCCTGCAAAGTGATCTGGTGCTCCATCTGGTTCTGGGCGGCGACCTCCAAGCTCAACCACCACTTCCCGTCCGTGATCATGGTGATGATGAACAACGGGCCCTTCTTTCCAAAAAACCTGAAGAAGCGGCTCTTCGCCTCCTACCCGGATGATCTTCGACCTTCGCGGATGGCCATCTCGATGGCGAAGGTGGGCACCTTCACGGAGTACATGATCCCGTTGATGCTGATCTCGAGCGAGAGTGCGCTCGTGACCGGCTTCGCTCTTTTCGTGATGTGCCTTTTCCACGGCTTCATCGCCGTCAACAACCCGAGTGGCATGCCGATCGAGTGGAACATCTTGATGGTGTACGGCGGCATCTTCCTGTTCGGCTTCAATCCCGAGGCGGGCATTCTGGCGCTGGATGCCATGCCGTGGCTCGTCGCGTTCCTGTTCTTCTGCATGTTCGTCATCCCCTGCTACGGCAACTTCGTGCCGTCTCAGGTCTCGTTCCTCATGGCGATGCGCTACTACGCGGGCAACTGGGCGTACAACGTCTGGCTGTTCCGCGGCGACAGCTCGAAGAAGCTCGCAAAGCTCACCAAGGCCTCTGGAACCATGCGCGAGCAGCTCGAGGGGATGCTCCCCGACGCCGAGACCGTGGATGCCGCATTGGTGATGTCCCTCGCCCATCGCTTCATGCACCTGGAGGGTCGGCCGCTGCTCGATGCCCTGCCGAAGGCGGTCGATCACATCGACAACTACGAGTGGATGGATGGAGAGATCCTCTGCGGAATGGTTCTCGGCTGGAACTTCGGCGACGGGCACCTGAACGACGCCCAGCTCCTTCGGGCGGTGCAGGAACAGTGCGGGTTCGAAGAGGGCGAGCTGCGCGTCATCACCGTCGAATCGCAGCCACTCTTCGGACGGACGATGGCATGGAAGGTCGTCGACGCGAAGAGCGGTATCGTCGAGGCCGGCGAGACGGAGATCGCGCCGATGCGCGCGCTACAGCCCTGGCCGACGGGCGAGTACGCGGAGGCTGTCGCCCGCGGGCGGGCCGGCGCCACGGGCTGAGGCCGACCGAGCCGGCGTGCTCACAGGTGGTAGAGGTTGGCGGCGTTCTCGAACAGGATCTTGCGACGTTCCGTCTCCGGGATGTCATCCATCCACTCGTCGGTGAGCTTCTTGCTGTTGGGCCAGGTGGTCTCGGAGTGCGGGTAGTCGCTCGACCACATGATGTTGTCGACACCGATGGCGTGGCGCTCGCGCAGGCCCACCGGGTCTTCCATGAAGGTCGCGAAGACCTGCCGCGCGAAGTAGAAGCTCGGCGGATTCGGCAGCTCACTTCCCGTCCAGTGCCGGTGCTTCTCCCAGACGTGGTCTAGGTAGTAGTTGGCGAACGGGAGCCAGCCCAGCTGCCCCTCCACGGACACGATGCGGAGCTCCGGGTAGCGCTCCAGCACGCCGGACAGCACGATCTTCGAACACGCCTCGGCCAGGGCGAACTTGCTCATCATCAGGCCAGAGATGAAGCCGACGGGGTCGAGGTCGGGGAATGCCGCCTTGCGCCCCGTTCCTCCGACGTGGATACCGCCCGGCCAACCGACGTCGAGCAGTGCGCGCCAGAAGGGATCCCAGGCGTCGTCGGACCACTCGTCGCTCTCGCCCGGGAAGCGCGGAATCACGCAGCCTCGCAGTCCCTTGGCGGCGCAGCGCACGACCTCGGCAACGGCGACGTCGGGGGTTTCGCAGGGGATGTAGGCCATGCCGAGCAGGCGGTTCGGCGCGCGGGCACAGAAATCCGCGAGCCAGTCGTTGTAGGCGAAGACACTGGCCTGGCGAAAGTCCGGGTCCCCGCTCGGCAACGGGCCGCCGCCATACAGGACTTCCGCGGAAATGTGATCGAGGTCCATGTCCGCGAGGCGGGCGTCCGGGTCGAAGCCGCCGGCGCGCTGATCGTCGAGGCGGCGCAGATTCCAGCTGAAGTCTTCGGATTTCTTGCCCGCCATGGCATTGATGCCGAGGATGGGGGAGCGCCGGCCTTCGAAGACCTGCACCTCGCCGTCGTCGGTCTTCTCGATGACGGGTGCGCGGTCGCGCCACTGTGCCGGGAGGTACTCGGCCCACATCGTGGGCGGCGGGTTGACGTGAGAATCGGCGGAGATGAGTTCGTGTGCCATGGCGGGTTCCTGGTTGTTCGTGATCAGCGCGCGCAATTACCGGCGCTCATCGGTAAAGCGGTCATCCGTCGGCTTCCACCAGCTCGATGGCGCGGGTCGGACAGCTCGAAGCAGCGCTCTGAATCGCAGTCGACGGGTCGCCCTCGGGATTGGAGACGACGGCTTTGCATTCGGCGTCGAGATCGAAGGTGTGCGGCGCGAAGAACTGGCAACTCCCCGATCCCATACAGAGCTCCCGGTCGATGTGGATCTTCACGGCGCGTCGAATACCACCGGCACCGCGGTCGGCGTGCGAAAGAGCAAGCCGGTGATCCAGGGTTTATCGGCGTCGGGATCCAGGCGCAGACCGGGCATCCGGTCGAGAACGGCGTTGATGGCGCAGCGCATCTCCGTCCGGGCCAGGTGCATCCCGATGCACAGGTGCGGGCCCGAGCCGAAGCTCGCGTGGGGCTGCAGCGGCCGCCGGATGTCGAAGGTGTCGGGGTCGTCCCAGCGAGCGGGGTCGCGATTGGCGGCGGCCACACAGCCGTGGACCACGCTGCCAGCGGGGATCTTCACACCGCCGAGCTCGCTGTCGCGAGTGGAGAGCCGGCTGATCGATGTCAGGGGTTGCTCCCAGCGCAGCGACTCTTCGATCGCGGCGTCGATCAGGCTCCTGTCCTCGCGCAGCTGATCGATCTGTCCGGTCTCGAGCAGGCCCAGGAACAAACAGCCGAGGCCGCGGTAGGTGGTCCCGGCACCCGCGGGCAACATGATGCGCGCAAACGCCAGGATCTCGTCGTCGCTCAGGTGGTGGCTTTCGCCGCTGTCGGGGTCGTCGATCTCCACGGTGCACAGCACGCTGATCAAGTCTCCGGTTCCGGAGTGCCTGCGATCTGCGATGATGCCGCGCAAGTAGTCGGCGATTTCGTTGGATGCGCGAATGCGGCCGGCGGGGTCGCCGATGACGCCCACGGAGGTGACGGCGAGCTCGTGGAAGTGGGGAACGTCCTCGGCGGCGACCCCGAAAGAGCTCGCGATGGTATAGACCGGGACCTTGGCGCAGAGCTCGGCGTAGATGTCGACGGGTTCGCCGCGTTCGACGAAGCCGTCGACGATGGCGTCCACCGCCGGCTGGATCCAGCGCTTTCGCCAGTCTTCGATGTTCAAGCGCGTGAACGCGGGCTGAACGAGGGAGCGGTAACGGCGGTGTTCGGGCTCGTCCATCTGGAGAATGCTGAAGCCCACCACGGCACCCAGACTCGCTTCGTACCAGCTCGACGAATAGGTCTCGTTGTCCCGCAGCATCGCGTCGACGGTCTTCCAATCGTAGAGCGAGAAATTCCGGCGATCCCGCCAGCCCTGACTTTCCGGACCCTCCATGTCGAACACGCCCGAGATCGAGCCTTCGTGCACCGGGCCGGTCTCGCGGAGCTCGGCGTACTTGGGATACGGATCGTCGACCAGCCCCGCGCCAGTGGCGAGGTTGCGGGCGCGATCGGCTGCGTTGGCACCGACGGTGACGCGGGGCTTACGAGCGGACTGCGCCATGGCTGACCCTCCAGGTTCCCGGGGGAACGCTCTCGATTGTATCAGGATCGCCTCGCGCGGAATTGGTGAGCAGGCTTCTCCCCATGGGTGCACGGAGGGATGCCCAACAGCAGGACCGCCGCGGTGGCGCCCTGCGCGAGCGTTCCTCGCCCGCCTCGCGTCACTCCACCGCGCGCGCGAGCAGCTGCCGGGATTCTTCGTTCCCGATGAGACGGTTCACGCGGCGCGCGACGCACCAGCGCCCGTCTCGGCGCTCGAACTCCCAGCGGTTCGTCGCGAGGCGCCAGAGTTCGAAGGCGTCACCCTTGCGCTTGTAGACGCGCGAGTAGCCCGTTGCCGTGGCGCGGTCGCCGTCGAGGTCGAGTGTCGCGGGGCCGATCGTGTGGGCGCAGTTCGGGAGCAGCGACTGGTGGGCGGGCCCGTTGACCATCTCGCGCACCGCGTCAGCGCTGCGCATGGGGCCGGCGCCCTCGGCGTCGTAGATGCCGTCCTCGGCCCAGAGTGCCGCGGCGGCGTCGGCGCTTCCGGAGTCCACGGCCGGGCCGTAACGCGCCATGATTTCGTGCAGGTCGACGCGGTCTTGGAGCTCGTGAACGCGCTGTTCGAGCTTCTCCATGCGGAGTTCGAGGTCGCTCATCGGGTCTTCCTCTCGGCTTTGGGTTGGGTTCGAAGCTCAGCTCATCGCTGCACCGGCGCAGACTCGGAGCATCTGTCCGGTGATACCGCTCGCGTCGTCGGAGCACAGGAACATCACCGTCTTCGTGATCTCGTTGGGCTCGACGGCGCGTCCGAGCGCCGCGCGCTGGCCCATCTCGTCGGCGACCACCTGTGGGTCGACACCGCGTTCGCTTGCGATGCGCTCCCAGTAGCGCTCGAGGAGTTCGGTCTTGACCGCGCCCGGCACGATGCAGTTCGCGCGGATGCCGTGCTCGCCGACCTCCATCGCCAGGGTGCGGGTGAAGCCGAAGATCGCCGACTTCGAGGCCGTGTAGTGGCTCTTGCGCGGGTAGGGGCCCAGCGCCGCGGTGGAGGAGAAGGTCAGGATCACGCCCGAGCGCTTCGGCATCATGTGCTTCAGGCAGGCACGCGACACCAGGAACTGTGACGTCAGGTTGGTGGCCACCGTCTGGTTCCAGTTCTCGAGCGTCTGTTCCCAGACGTAGAGGTCGGTGCCGGGAAAGGCCGCGTTGTTGATCATGAAGTCGACGCCGCCGAAGCGCTCGACGGTGCGCTCGACCATCGCGTCGACCTGGTCTTCCTGCGTGATGTCCGTGGGCACGACGAGGGGCCGCGGGGCCCCCGTCTTCTCGGCGAGGCTCGCCGTTTCCTCGAGGAGTTCGGCGCGGCGCGCGGCCAGCGTGACGTGCGCGCCCTCGCGCGCGAACGCGATCGCCATGTCACGACCGATGCCCGTGCCCGATCCCGTGATGATCGCGACCTTGCCGGGGAAGCGCATGGGAGAACCTCGCGTGGTGGTTGCGACTACTCTGGCACGCCGAAGTGGGAAGCGGGGAGGCGAATCCGGCGGTTTCCGTCGGCGTCGCCGTCCATCCCGTGCT
>JABSQW010000301.1 GCA_013215605.1 Myxococcales bacterium | reverse complement strand
GCTCCGCGATCGACGAGGATCGGATTCTCGGTTGGGCGCAGCCGTTCGCGAAAACGTTGGCTCATCTCGATGAGCTCACTCCGGTCGTGGCGGTGCGAAGACTCCGGAACCACCAGCAGGTTCGGCACACTACTGGCCAACAGCGCGGCGCTGATCGTCGGCGCGATCCATTTCGCAGGAAGCAACTCCACCAGGGCGATGCTCGCAATGACGGCCAGGAAAGGCAGGATCACCAGGATGTAGCGCGAAAACAGGGTCCCGCCGGCGAGGGTCAGGACGAGCAAGCAGGCTGCGACCAGCCAAGCCATTCCCCGCAAGTCGACATTGGCGCGAAAGCGGGGAAGGCAGAGAACCACGGGAATCAGCGCCAGCGCCGGGCACCAGACCTGCGGAAGATCCCGGGCGAGCCACTCGAGCCACTGAAATGACCCCGTGTCGATTTGCGTCGTCGGTGCAAAGCGAAACACCATCTGCTCGAGGAAGAACGCATCGATGAACTGGCTGCCGTGGCGGACGATCTGGATCGCGGGCCAGAGGATGCACAACGTCAGTGCGATCCGGCGGCCAACTCGGAAGTTCTGGTTTTCCCGCAGTCGAGACCGACCGAAGTCTTCGCCGGAATCCAATCGATTCCGAATCCACAGCCAGAACACGAGAGAGACCAGGGCCAGGGGGGTCTTCTGGAGAAAGCCAAGGCCCACGGCGATTCCAGTGGGAATCCACCAGCGGGAATCTCGCTCGGCGAGGATCGCAAAGCAGAAGGTCAAGAGCAGGAAGAAGACCTGGCCACTCTCGAGGAGTCCGATGCGCGAGTGGGTCCATAGAACGGGAGACCCGGCCAGGAGCGCGACCGACGAAGGAATGACCCACCATCTCCCAGGAGCGGTCAACCCGGCGAGGACACCGGTCAGCAGGAGTGATCCTACGGCGAACGTGAAGGACCAGACGCGTAGCGCCAGGACCTGATCGATGCCGGATGCAATCAACCCAGCAGTGAGCATGTACTGGAGAGGAGGCTTCTTGAAGTCCGGTTCGAAGTTGTAGTGGAGAGTTAGCCAGTCCCCCGTTCTCAACAAGCCAATGGAGCGCTCGAGCGCGAGGTAGGCGTCCCAATGCTGCGGCGACGCGTCACCCAGACCGCCGGCGAAGTACACCGAAGGCACCGCGACCAACAATAGTGTCGCTGCAAGCGGGAGGAAAAGCGTGCGAGGTGTGGCCGCTGCTTCGGGATTCCGCTGGTTCAATCGTCGTGAACCCCAGGCCGATGGCTCTCCCGGGATGACTCCTCTCGCCGGTCCATCTCAACCTCCAGTTTCCTCACGTCCAGTTTGCGGCCCAGAAGCCAGACGACGCCCAAGAGGTCCCAAGCGCCGCGGAATGCGCGGCCTGCGTTCGAATACTTCGTATGGCCGTGCATTCGTTCCCGGTGCGACACGGGAACCTCGAGAACCCGGAAGCCTGCGCTGCGAAGCATTGCCGGAATGAAGCGGTGGAGCCCATCGAATGGCACCAGGTGGCGCACACATTCGCGCTTCATCGCCTTCGGGGTCCCACCGGTGTCTCGCATGCCGTCCCGAGTGAACAGATTCCGCACGAAGTTCGCGACCCTCGAGGCGATCACCCGACTCGGCTTGTCGCTTCTCCTGACACGGTAGCCATTGACGAAGTCGTAGTCGGGAAAATGTTCCAGTAGCAGACTGATGTCCGAAGCACTGGTCTGTCCATCGCCGTCCATCAGGACGCAGACTTCGCCCGTCGCCAGACTCAGACCGCGGTAGATGGCAGCGCTCTGCCCCAGGTGGAGGGGAAGACGCTCCACTTGGATGTTAGGCTGACTGTGCAGGACCGTATATGTTCCATCGGTGCTGCAATCGTCTACCGCGATCACCTGAGCTTCCGGATACAGGCGCCGGATCTCGCTCAAGACAGGCTCCACGTTTTCCTCTTCATTGTAGAAGGGAATGACGATCGACAGCTTCACGTGGGCTTCCGGACGAGCCCTGCCGACCCACACCTGCGATGAGTTCGAATGAGGGGCGTGAGTCGCTTACGTGCCATTGCGGGATTGCGATTCTGCTTCCATCGTCATGGCTGCCATCACAGTGTCAAGCTGTGTCGGGGGGCCGTCCGATCTTCTGCTGCCGCTGGATGAGAACCAGGTTGCGCACGTACACGATCACGCCCGCCGTTTGTCCCAGCGCGAAGATTGGTTCCTGGCGATGGATCGCATAGATCAACATGGCGGCCGATCCGATCAAGCTCAGATACCAGAAGGCCCTCGGAACAACGCTCATTCCGCTGCGTTCCGAGACGACCCACTGTACCAGAAACCGCGAGAAGAAAGCGGATTGCCCCATGAGCCCGAAGGTCGTCCAGGCGATCGAGTCGTCCCATTCCAAATCGATTTTCTCCTTCAAGAACCAGTTTCTGGACGCCCATCTCCGTGCCTTCTACTGGTCTTCGTATCACTGCGAACCGCAGGAACGCGTTCTTGCCCGTCTGCGGAGACACTTCCAAATGTCGTGGAACGAAACGGGCCAGTCAGCGCTCCTCCGCGCTTTCTCATTCGCCGATGTCGCGCACGTTCCCGCCGACGAACCGACGCCGCGCCAGTCTAGAGGATGAGCTTCCGAAGCCGTTTCTTGAAGACTGCGGAAGCTGTGTGAGACCTTTTCCTTCGACGGCACGAGCGGCGAGGCCTGCCCCCGTGTGCCCGAGGGCCGCGTCGGGGAGTGGCGTAGCCCGATCACCGGAAGAACGGCCCGAGAACGCTGGCGCGCCCGCCTGTTCGTCCTGCCGGATTCCGCGCGGTTTC
>JABSQW010000300.1 GCA_013215605.1 Myxococcales bacterium | reverse complement strand
CCATTGCACCGTCTCGGGTGACGGCGGGCAGTAACCCAGCGAACTGTGAGGCCGGAAGGTGTTGTACTCGCAACGCTGCCATTGTCGCTGCGCAGATAGGTCGGAGTGCCCCGTCCCAAGAAGAGCTCTGCCGGGCGCTCCGATACCTGTTCCGAGCGAACCTGCCGGGCAGCATCGATCGTCAAGCACTCCCGCGTGGTTTCGTCCACCATCGTCAGCATCCGCAGCGGACGGCCGTGGCTGTCCCAGCACCCGGCAAGCCCGGCGCTCGGAGACACCGAGCAGCTGGCAAACAGGCTCCACTTCGCGGCGTCTCCGGATAGGGCTCAGAATTTTCCCGAGCTGACTTCCTTGAGGATGGCGTTGTCGAGCGCGGGGGCGGCTACGAGCCTCTTGAGCCGAGCGTTCTCCTTCTCGAGTTCCTACAAGCGCTTCGCCTGATCGACCCGAAGGCCCCCGGATTCCTTGCGCCAGCGATCGTCGGAGCGGTTGATCTTCTTCGTCGATCCGGAGATTTCACTACCTGCCGATCGCGAATCAACGCTTCTCGACCTCGGCATCCGTCGGTGAGCCCAGGCTGACCCCACCCCCTTCGCCGCCGCTGCGGGGCCACGGCGGTCGTCCGGCTTCTTCAGTCTGGCTTCATAAAAAAACAGTAGGGTCTGATACCGCAGTCTTCTGGCGAGGCCTGTTCGATGGTTCTCAGACATGAGTTCGTTACTGCGCAAGAAGGCCAAAAAGCGGCAAGTGGGCATGGCCTGGGAATGGGACAAATCGAGAACAACCGAAGGAATTGGAATCGCCAATGCGTAGAATAAGTACACTCGTAAAGCTGTCCTTGGCGATGGCGACAGCACTCGCGTTGTCCACAGCGGCCAGTGCGACCATCATTCCGTTGAGCGTCAGCATGGATGGCGCGAAGGCCGGCACAGGCTCGCTGGCTACGGGCTCCGCGACCCTTACCCTCGACACCGACACGAACGCGCTGACCTGGGACATCACGTGGGCCGACCTCGGCAGTACGGCCACGGCGATGCACTTCCACGGGCCGGCGTTGCCCAACCAGAGCACGGGTGTTGTGGTCGACCTCGGCGTCGCGGGGCCGCCCGTCGTAGGCAACGCCACGATCACGGAAGCCCAGGAGAGCGACCTCCTGGCCGGTCTCTGGTATCTGAACCTCCACACGACGGGATTCCCGGGCGGCGAGATTCGCGGCCAGGTAGAGGTGGTTCCGGAGCCCACGACGCTGGCCCTGCTGGCCGGCGGCCTGGGTCTGCTGGCCGTGACTCGGAAGTCAGCGCGCGCCTGAGCGACCGCCAGAGGCGCCGGCCCTGGCTTTCTTGGGGTCGTCCGCCTTGATGACCGATCACGATCAAGTCGACCACGCGCCACCCCTGCGCCTTCTGCGTCGTCTGGAATTTCCCCCCGGTCCCTGAACTCGGCGCGATCCAGCTCGCCGCCTACCGGACGCGGCGTTTGCCTCCGATGCCCGTCAGTCTTTCCCGCCGCGCAGAAGGCGCTCGATCTGCGCAAACAGCGCGACGTTGCGGTACGGCTTCTGGATGAATGCGTCACGCGAGGGATGCCCGCTCTCGATGGTCGTGAGCGACTCCTCGGGGTATCCGCTCGAGAGCAGGACCGGAAGCTCGGTGTGGTCGACGCGCAGGCGCGCATGCGTTTCGATCCCGCTGAGACCCGGCATGGTGATGTCGAGGATCACGAGATCTACGGTCGAGCCGACGTCTTCCAGCAGGGCCAGTGCTGCTTCTCCGCTCGAGGCGGTGAGCACGTCGAAGCCCGCTGTATCGAGACGCTTGGTCAACACGGAACGGACCGACGGCTCATCGTCGACCACCAGTACCTTGTAGCCCGAAAAGCGTTTCGGATCCGCCGAAGGATCCGCCGGAGCCGACCTTTGGTCTGCAGCCTGGTTTATCGGAAACATCACACTGAACGCGCTTCCCACGCCCAGCGCCGTCTCGATTCTCAGGAATCCGTCGTGGCTGTTGAGGATCCCCCGGGTCGCGGCCAACCCCAGGCCACGCCCGGTGAACTTCGTGGTGAAGAAGGGGTCGAAGATCTTCTCGAGGGTTCTCGGGTCCATCCCGAGCCCGTCGTCCGTGATGCACAGATGGACGGCCGGATCGCACATCTCTCCGTGCTCCACAGACGTTTCCGCGCCGGGCATCGGCTTCGGTTCTCCGAGTCCCGTCTGGATCGTGATCGTCCCGGCGTCGTCACCGATGGCATCGGCTGCATTGGTCACGAGGTTCATCGCGACCTGCCGGAGCTCCGCGGCGCCGCCGCGCACGCGCGGCAGACCCGGCTGCGATCGGAAGACGATCTCGATGTTCTTTGGAATCGAAACCGAGATCAGGTTGGTCACATCCCGTACCAGAAGCGCGAGATCGAGATCCTCCCGCACGAAGGTGGTCTTGCCTGCGTACGCGAGCAGCTGCCCGGTGAGCGCGCTGGCGCTGGCGGCAGCGGCTTCGACATCCGCCAGGGGTTCGTGAACGGGAGAGTCCGGAGCCAGGTCCTCTCGCGCGATCTCCGCATTGCCCAGGATCGCCACCAGCAGGTTGTTGAAGTCGTGTGCGATACCGCCGGCCAGCACACCGAGCCCCTCGAGTTTCTGTGACTGAATCATCGCCTGCGATTCGTGCCGCGCCTGGGTGATGTCCGAGAGCCGCCACGCACGGCCCGTGAAGCCCTGATGGGTCGCGATCGGAAAGGTCTCCGCTTCGAGGATACGGCCATCGAGCAGCTGGAGGTCGGCGGATTCGCGATGGAACGTATCGAATTGCTCGGCGCGAACGTGCCACATCCGCTGCATCGACTTGGCGGGCGGCTCCACGAGCAGTTTTCCGAGTTCCACCTGAAGCGACTGCCCAAAGCCGCGGACCTCCTCGCTAGACATCTTCCAGAGCTTGTTGAAGGCGTCGTTGACGTAGCGAATCTCGCCGCTCGCGTCCTTGACCAGGATCCCCTCCCCTGTCGACAGGTTGAGGGCCTCGAGTAGCGCAAGATGCTCTTCTGCCTCGTGCCTCGCGGCTCGAAGCGCCGTCTGGTCGCGCAGGCGCAGACACAGACCTGCGGGCACGCCACGGCTGCGCTGGACGTTCGAAACCTCGATGACGACCGAGGACACCACTTCGGATGAAGACACGAAAAGATGCTCCGCGGAGCCGACGCTCGAAGGTCCCTGCGACGCGTCGATGAGCGAAAAGGTTGGCACGACTCGCCCGAGCAACTCACCGACTTCACTTCCGGGGATGAGCTGCCCCGATCCGAAGAGAGTCTCCGCAGCCGGATTGGCGAAGAGGAGCCGGTGATGGGCCGTGACGATGATGATGGCATCCGCGTCGTCGTTGAGAACGCTGGGAAGTGAAACCCGTTCCAGTACGAAGAGATCGCGACGCTCCACGGCGAACAGAAACAGCGCACAACTCAGCGCAAAGCCGAGCGCCGTGGGATCGTATGCGAGGGCTTTCGGGCTGAACACGTAGACCATGTTCATCAACAGTGGAATCGCCACGGCGGCAACGAGAAAACGGCACTGGGAGCGGATCACGGGATCGGCCATGTGCAGGCCCGCTCTCGCGTGAACCCACAGGGCCGCCAGCAAGGCGGCGTAGTTTACGCTGGCCGTCGCGTACCACAGAGGACCGTAGCTGCTTCGCGCTCCCGCGTGGGCCTCCAGGAACTGACCGTGCCAGGGATTCGTGACGAGACCGAGCCAGAGCAGCCCATTGACGACGACCAGGCCCTCCAGGCCGAATCTGAAGGCGACTGCCTTATAGCCGTACATCTGCGAGAAATTTCGCGTGAACAGCCACCAGCCCGGAGCGATCAGCAGCAGGCCTGTGTAAACCATCAGCATCCCAACCCATCGGACCGTTTCGTTCTGCGCCCACAGGTTGGCCACCAGGTCGCCCACGGAGAAGATCAGCGCCGACCCGAAGACCAGCGGAAGTACGGGCCAAAGCGCGGCCGGGGGGCGGCGATAGAAGACATGGGTCGTCAGTGCCACCAGCAGCGCGATTCCAAGAGCGGTTGCGACTTCCCAGTCCGGCACGCTTGCCTCCGTAACGGGGCACCAACGGCAGAACGGCAGCCCGTGGGAATCCTGACACATTTCGTTCCACGCCGCGAAGGTCTCGCGGGGAAACGGTAAACCTCCATCCAGACTCTCTCGAGTCAATCCACACGAGTGCCTGAAGCGCCCTTTGCCCGCTGCGAGACCGGGCACCGGACAGCGTCCGGATGCTGCGCGCGGTCTCCGCCGATCAGAGCGCCGAAAAGTCCTCGAGCAGCTTCTCCCTCAGTTCCGCCGATCTCGTGAGTGTGTAGGCGTTGATCACGTCGACGACGTCGCCGAAGCGCTCTCCCATCCTGGGCCCGATCTCCCCGGGCAGCCCGACGACCGCGAACTTCTCGAGGATGTCGTCCGTGATGCGCTCACCCATTTCGTCCCACTTGCCCTGCTTCGAGAGCATGTTGAGCTCGGTCTGGAGATCGCCGAAACCCTCGATCTCGAGCACGGGCCGGTAGGCCGGGGTCGAGCCGTAGAACGCGATCTGCTTGCCGACCGTGCGGCGCGAGTGCTCGAACTCCTTCTCATCGTGTCCCGTCACGATGAAGAGCGGGCCCGCAATCATGAAATCGTCGCGAGATCGCCCGCCCTTTGCCAGACCTCTTTCGAGCGCCGGCAGCGTGACCTCGCGAACGTACTTCTCCGTGGTGAAGGCGTGGATGATGATGCCGTCGGCCACCTCGCCCGCGACCTCGGCCATGCGCGGTCCCACCGCGGCGAGCGCGACACGAGGTGCGCCGAATTCGGTGTCGGTCGGCGTGAACATCGGAGTCATCAGAGTGTGCGTGTAGAACTCGCCGCGGAAGTCGAGCTTCTCGCCCTTGTTCCAGCAGTCCCAGATCGCGTTGAGCGCCAGGATGTACTCGCGCATCCGGCTCGCGGGCTTCGACCAGGGCATGCTGAAACGCTTGGTGATATGGGGCCGGATCTGGGAGCCGAGACCCAGGATCAGGCGGCCCTTCGAAAGCACGTTGATGTCGTGCGCGGTCTCGGCCAGCGTCATCGGCGAGCGCGCGAACGCGACCGTGATCGAGGTCATGAGTTCGAGCTTCTCGGTGTGCTCGGCCGCGAGCACCAGCGGCAACAGCGGATCGTGCGAGGTCTCGGCCGAGAGACCGATCGCGTGTCCCGACGCTTCGAGCGCCCGTCCGGCGGCCGGAATTTTCGAGAGGGGACCGAAGAGGCTGCCGGCAACCTTCATGAGATGTTCTCCGCAAATGATCGGCCGCTCATCCTACCCCATGTGCGCAGGAGACAGGACCTCCGCAGGCAGGGACGCCCGGCCAAGTTCCTCGAGGAACCGGCCCACGCCGCGCATGTCCGCTTCTGCGGCTCGCCGTTGCGTGCTGACCTCCCCCAAACCGGCGAGTCCGTGGCTCCGAGCCCAGCGAGTGCGCGTTCCGAGCGTCGAGGCGTGCCCGCAGGGCCAGCGCTCAGGTATGCTGAACCCGCGCGGCACTCGTACGTTCCGTTGCAGTCAAATGCACCATCGGAGTTCGGTCGATCTTGTACGAACCCGCACCTCTGCAGACCGAACTGGAACTCGCAGAGGAACGCCGTCGCCTCCGCGTGCTCACCATCGTGACGCTCGCGATCCTGGTGATGGGCCCTTTCTTCATCTACCAGTACGTGTCTCTCGGCATCCCGTCGGTCTCCATCGCGGTCGTCGTCGCGATGCTGGCCGCGATCCTGAACCTCGCGTGGGCTCGTCGAGGCGCCGGAAGCCGTGCGGGTGGCTGGGTCGCGACCAGCGTGTTCTTCTCGCTGCTGATCTTCAGCAACTGGAACTCCGGAGGCTTCTACGATCCCAACTTCGCCTGGTTCTACTTCTTCCCGATACTGGCCGCGCTGCTCGTCGATGCGCGCGCGGGCTGGACCTTTACGGGCGTCGTCATGGTGACAACGCTGTTCTTCTGGATCGCGCCCGAGTTCGGGATCGAGATTCCGAACAATATCCCTGCCGAACGCCACGGCGAGCAGAGCCTGGCCAATCGCCTTTCCGCCATCATTGCCATCGGGATCGTTCTCTCCGCGATCGATAGCCACGAACGCTTCTCACGTGGATTGCTCCAGCGCTCGAACGCGGACCTGCAGCAGGAAATGGAGCGTCGCTCCGCGATGCAGGAGCGTCTGATTCAAACCGAGCGCGCCGCCTCGATGGGAAGCCTCGCATCGGGGATGGCTCACGAAATCAACAACCCACTGACCTACGTGATCGGGAACCTGGAACTGCTGCAGGACCATCTCCGCACCGGGGACGCCGAGGATCCGGCGGCACCCAACCGGGAACCGCTGATCCTCGCATCCGAGGCCCTCCAAGGCTCGCATCGCGTCGCGAGTCTCGTCCAGGACCTCAATTCCTTCTCGCGCGTCGATGATGCGAGCGTCGGTCCAGTGGACATCTCCACCACGATCGAACACAGCGTCCGACTCGTGGCAAACGAGATTCGGCACCGGGCAGAGCTCGAGGTGGACTGCGAACCCGGGCTTCGGATTCTTGGAAACGAAGGTCGGCTCCAGCAGGTGTTGATCAACCTGCTCATCAACGCCGCGCACTCGATCGAAGTCGGTTCCGTCGGAAAGAACCGGATCCGAATCTCCGCTCGACCTCGAAATCAGCGAATCCTGCTCGAGGTCTTCGACACCGGGTGCGGAATCGACTCCGAGATCCTCGACCGGATCTTCGAGCCCTTTTTCACGACGAAGCCCATTGGTTCGGGGACCGGCATGGGGCTCTCGATCACGCGCAAAGTACTCGAGTCCATGGGAGGCAGCATCACGGTCGAGAGTTCGCCGGGGATCGGAAGCACATTCTCGGTCTGGCTGAATCCCGTCGATCCCGACGGCCCCCGGGTCTCCGTCTCAGCCGAATCCCCCGCAAGCTCGCCCGCCGCCGCAAAGCGCCAGCTCAGAATTCTGGTGATCGACGACGAGGACCGGGTGCTCCGCTACCTTCGCGGCGCGTTGGCTCGTCACCACGTCACGACGGAGCGCCATCCGAAGAGCGCCCTCGAGCGGATCCTGCGCGAGGACCACGACGTGATCCTGTGCGATCTGATGATGCCCGAAATGACCGGGATGGATCTGCATGCCGAGGTCGAGCGGGTTCGACCCGAGGCGGCCCGCCGGATGATCTTCATGACCGCTGGAATTTTCGTGGAGCAGGCGCACGAGTTTCTGACCAGCGTCGCGGGACGCTGGATCGAAAAGCCCATCGGAATCGCCGAACTCGAGAGGCGTATCCAGGCCCGCTTAGAAGAAATTGGGACCGGTGAGCCCGAGTAGTCTCGGCCCTCCGCGAGTCGAGATCGAATCGGTCCGGGATCCTTCGTGGTGGGCTTGACAGAAGACCCCTACCTCTGGGTCGTGATCGACCACCGACGACGAAGAGTCCTACACCGCAACACCACCACGAATCCCACGGCTCGCCGAAAGGAGCGGGCTGAGCAGGCGAGTCGAATCCCCCCTGCTCAGCCCCAAGTCCGTACGCGCATGTCCCCCCCAAGTTTCATGCGCAGTCGGGCTCCCCGTTCAGTGCAACCCTCGCGGTCACGCTTGGGTTTCCATCCTGGTTCTTCGCACAGCGCTCGGCCGATCGGAAGAGAGTGCGGTCCGAAGAGAGCGGCAAGCGGTATTGAATCATCTCGTACGCGCTCTTTTCGATCGGCAGATGAATCTTCAGTACCCCGTCCTCCAGAATCGCGTCGACATCCTGGGGTCGGACGCTCACCGGCAGGGGGACGCTTTCGTAGAGTGCCGCGGGAGTTCGCTGCCTGCGGTAATAGGCTCTCGCGGCGTCTGCCTCCGGATCGGGACGACGGAACTGAACGCAGAGAAGCGTGCTGTCGACCACGAACTCGATTGACGAAGAATGGAAGCCCGGAACCTCCATCTCGATGACGAGTGCATCCCCGATCTCGTAGACGTCCGTTCGAAACATTGCTGCGCCACCCTTTCTTCATGACCTGATGGTGCAACCACCATGCCATGTTGCTGACGGTGTGCTCAGAGACTTCGGTGGCTACGTGAGCACATTCCCCGCCGTTTCGAGCCGTCACGCGTCGATGGACGCGAGCGCGGGCGTGAGGGCCCGTACGCTTTGGTCGGCGCTCGTTCGCAAGCGTGAACGAAAGCGTCGGAAGAGACCCGCCGCGCGAGAGCCGTTGGAACTGTCGTTGTGGTCGAACTCGAACTACCCGGGGCGCGTGGGCGTCGACACCGGAGGCGGCCCGGCGACGCGGACCTGCGATCGGTCGGGTTCTTCGCCGTCGAGGCCGTACTTCTTGATCCGGTAGCAGAATGCACGACGCGTCAGACCCAGGAAATCTGCGGCCGCGGTGCGATTGCCACCGGCCCTGTTCAGGGCCTGTTGAAGACAGCGAACCTCCATGGACTGCAGGCTGGCTGAACCCTGGGGAGAACCCGAAAGGGAGCCCTGGCTGGCCGCATAGGCGTCCTGAACGGCAACGGGGAGATCGGTCGTCTCGATCTGCTCCCCCTCCCCCAGCACGATCGCCTGCTGGATCGCGTTGGCGAATTCACGGACGTTGCCGGGCCACTCGTATCCGGTCAGGGCCTCCAGCGCCTGCGGCGAGAAATGCTTGGCGCGACCCTGGCCGAACTGCCGCAAGAAATGACCGATGAGATCCGGGAGGTCATCGTGTCGCTCGATCAGGGGAGGCACTGAGAGCGGTATGACGTTCAGTCGGTAGTAGAGGTCCTCTCGAAACGTTCCTTCCGCCATTGCTTCTTCGAGGTTCCGGTTCGTCGCGGCGATATAGCGGCAATCGACCTTCACCGGGCTCACCGCGTCACCGACCCGATGGAATTCACTGCTCTGCAGTGCCTGGAGCAGCTTCGGCTGGAAGGCCCGGGACACCTCGCCGATCTCGTCGAGAAACAGCGTCCCCCCGTCGGCGGCCTGAAAGAACCCTACGTGATCCCGGATCGCGCCGGTGAACGCTCCTTTGACATAGCCGAACAGCGTGCTCTCCAGAAGCGATTCGGGGATGGCCGCACAGTTGACCTTGACGAGCGGCCCCTTCCTTCTCGCCGAGAGGCGGTGCAGGGCGTTCGCAATCACCTCTTTTCCAACGCCCGATGGTCCGCGCAGCATCACGGGAGCGTCCGAGCGTGCGACCCGGGGCAACTTGTCGAGAAGCGGCTGCATCGCTGCTCCGCGGCCGACGATCCCGGCGAGCGGGTCACCCTCGTCGTCGACCCGCGAGGTGAAATCGCGTGTGCCCCGCTCGGGCTCCTCATCGGCCCGTGGAGTCGACAGAACCGTGCGTATCAGCGGCATCAGTTCGCCCTTGATCGAGAATGGCTTTCTGAGATAGTCGAGGGCGCCCGATTTCAACGCGGTCCGCACGGAATCGACCTTCGCGTAGGCGGTCATCACAATGACTTCGCACTGGGGACAGATGGTCTTGATCCTGCGCAGAAACTCGAGACCATCCATTCTAGGCATCTTGATATCAGTCACGACCAGTTGGACGGAGCCGGTCTTCAACTGCTCGAGTGCGAGTTCGGGATCCGTGAAGCCGCCGACCGAAACGCCCTTCTTACGCAGCGCGGTCGTTAGGACACTGACGATCTCGCGCTCGTCATCGACGATGAGCACATCGGGAATCATGGAGTGGGAGGTCTCCTGGGGGCCGGATTTTGGTCGACGTGACAACTCCGTCTTCCATCATCCCCCTATTGGGCCGTCGGGCACAAATTGTTTCGACGGCTACACCACGTGTCAACCGAGAAGGCTCCCGGTGCGTTTTCGGGGTCCGGGACGCGGAGGAATCGGCGCGCCGAGTGGGGGTGGAAGCCCGGGAGGGTAATCACTCGCTCCTCAGGGGGTGTCACCTTGTTTTGGCGTCACACTCCGTGGGGAAGGTTGCTGTCAGAATAGCCACGGTAACCTCCGCCCCGGGCGCGTCAAGGCGCTTCGCGCCTCCTCCAATTCGTTTAACAACTTCTTAACCCAGTCTGACCGCCAACAAGACTTCCACACCGCCCCTCGTGATCCTCGCGCAGCGCCGGCAGAGCGAAGCTTGATTCAAAATACCGTTTTATTTTTGCGGGGTTAGGGTCCCGAGCCGGGCCTTCCCAGTTGGAGCGGGCGTAGGCTTTCCACCCTCGATCTGAACGTTCGGCCCCTGCAGCGCGCCGTCGTCCGCCCGGAATCCCCGTGGACCGTCCGGGTCGCACATCGGAGGTGACACGGGCCACCCCGGGCTCGTTTCCGGCATCCGGCTAGCCGTTTTCCGCCCTCTGAACGCTGTCTCGCAATCTCAGCCAGATCTCGGCTTGGAGCGCCTCGACCTGCGAGTCGGCGACACCCAGGATGGCCCCGATTTCCTTCGCGTTGAGGTCTTCGCGGTAGTGGAGATCGAAGACGAGCCTCTGCTCGTCGGACAGCCTCGCCAGGCTCCGCACGAGCCTGGGCACGATTTCAATCGCGCTCGGGCAGGCGCTGGAAGCCGCTACGGGGCGATCGGCCGCGGCTCGCGCGCGGCATCGCCGCTCGTCCCTGGGCGGTCTGCTCTCCCGAATCTCTTCTGGATTTGCCGCTGAGAGCTCGCGCAACCGCCGGACGAGCTCGCGAAATCTGTCCATGGGGAGGCCGATCGCCACCGCTGCCAGCGTCTCCTCCGGATCGATCGACTCCCCGAGCCCGAAGTCCCGGGAGTCCCCGCTCGCGCGGCGACCCCGCCTCCACACGTCGCCCTG
>JABSQW010000299.1 GCA_013215605.1 Myxococcales bacterium | reverse complement strand
CTGCGCGGCGAGGGCGTCGAGGCGGACGACGAGAAGGCGATTCGCTGGCTCGAGAAGGCCGCGAAGGCGGGACTCCCCGCGGCACAGACGCTCCTCGCCAACCTCTATTCCGCGGGTCGCGGCGTTCCGCGGGACGACGAAGCCGCGGCGGAGTGGTACCGGAAGGCCGCGAACCTCGGCGATCCGAAGGGCCAGGTGGCGCTCGCCATCATGTTGCACACGGGTCGCGGCGTCGAGGTCGACGACGTCGAGGCTGCCATGTGGCTCGCGCTCGCCGAGAAGTCGGAGTACGAGGGCGCTGGCGAGAAGCTCGCTGTGCTCGAAGACCTGCTCGACGAAACGCAGCGTAGCGAAGCGCATGCGCGCGCCGAGCAGTGGAAGCCCACGAAGCCGAAGCGCTCGCAGCAGCCCGACGCCCCGCAGCTCGGCGCCGGGGGGATGTACTGAGATCATCGAGCGTGTTTCATCTCACCGCCGCACGGAGGCGCCACGGCGCACGCCGCGGCCCCCGAATGCCCTGCCCGCCGGGTGCGAACGACGATTCCGCTGGGGGGGGGAGCACGGGCCACGGGCGCTGGGTTCTTCGGGACGCTGCGGGCGGTTCGCCCGAGCCACCGCGTCGCGTCCGGAGTTGGATACGCTACGTCTCGCCGCGCGCCGTTGGGGGGACGGGCGTCCGGCCGGGAGACTAGAGCGATGGCCGACGCCGCAGGAGGAGCGGCCGGTACACCCGGCGACACCGTCCCGTCCCGGAACCTGCACCGGATCGCGTTCGCCGCCGGACTCCTGGGCTTCGCCGGGGCGTTCGTCTTCGGCCTGGTCTCGTCCTTCGCGGCTGGGCGGGGGCTGCCCGACGTCATTCTCGACGAGCGCGGACTCGGAGACACGTACTTCGAGGCGGGCGATCACCTCGCCGCCGCGGCGGAATACCGCTCCGCGGTGGCGGTCACTCCGGCGACGAGCCTCAGCCTGCGAAAGCTCCGCGACGCCCTCGCCGCCGCCGGCTCCACCGAGGCCGCCCGCTCGGTGTCGGCCCGCCTTGCCCAGAGCGACCCGACCGACGTGACCGCGCGCAACGACCTCGGTCTGATGCTCCACGACAGGGGCAAGTACGGAGAGGCAGTCACCGAGTTCGAGCGGGCACTCGCCGTCGAACCCACCCGCGCTGCGACCTGGATCCACCTCGGCAACGCCCTGCTGCCCCTGCAAGAGTTCGAGCGGGCCGAAGAGGCCTACCTGGAGGCCATGAAGATCGATTCCTCCTCCGCCGACGCGTGGAACGGACTCGGTGCGGTGCACGGCAGCCAGAGACGCTTCGACCTCGCAGTCTCCCACTTCGCCGAGGCGGTGCGTCTCGCCCCCGACGACCCGACCGTAGCCGGCAACCTCGATAAGGTCCGGCAGCTCATGGCCGAAGCGGCAGAGGCGGGCAAAGTGGCCGAGGGGGCGCCGTGAGCGCGTCCTCCGCCGCAGCGCAGGTCCCGCTCTTCCAGCGGGGCCGAAGCTTCGTCCACCCGGTCTTCGACTACCTGCTGATCGGCGGGGGGCTCTCGCTGCTGGTGATTCCCTGGCTGCCGTCCTCGGGCAACCTCACCATCGACCAGGCAAGCGTCACG
>JABSQW010000030.1 GCA_013215605.1 Myxococcales bacterium | reverse complement strand
TGGTAGCGACCGGCCGCGGACGCTTCGTCGAGGTGCAGGGCACGGGCGAGGAGGGCACGTTCTCCCCGGAGGACCTGACGGAGCTCACGACGCTCGCGTTGCGCGGAGTTTCGCAGCTCACCGAGGTCCAACAAAAGATGCTCGGAGCTCTGGAACGGAGCTGATGTCGAAGCCGATGTTCGTGGTCGCGACGTCGAATGCGGGCAAGCTTCGCGAGTTCCAGGCGATCCTCGGCGACGCATTCGTGCTGCGGGGCCTCGCCGAGTTCGACCCCGTGGTGTTCCCCGACGAAGGGGAAGACTACGAGGCGAACGCGATCGCGAAGGCGCGCACCGCGGCGGATGCGCTCCGCCTCCCCGCGATTGCCGACGACTCGGGACTCGAAGTCGACGGCCTGGGCGGCGCTCCCGGGCCGCTCTCGGCGAGGTACGGCGGTCCGGGTCTCGATGACCGCGGGCGCCTCCTGCACCTGCTCGAAGCGCTGTCCGGAATGCGGGGCTCCGCGCGTCGCGCACGCTTCGTGTGCGTCGCGGCGTGGGCGTCTCCGGGCGGGAGCGTCCGGGTCGAACGCGGCGAATGTGAGGGCTGCATCCTGACGGCTCCCCGCGGTGATTCGGGCTTCGGATACGATCCGGTATTCGAAGTGGAAGGTCTTGGCCGCGCGATGGCGGAGCTTCTCGAAGAGGAGAAGAATCGCATCTCGCATCGCGGGCGCGCGCTGGCGGCGCTCCGCGCCAGTCTCACTCAGCCGGTGGAGACTCGCTCGTAGGGAGAGAGGACTTCCGGGTCGAAACGCGCGATCGCCTTCCGGACGCGTCGCGCGTCGCGGGGGGCGAGCTTGAGGCCCAACTCGGCGAGGAAGATCGCGAGTCCGTCGTCGCAGAACGCCAGCACCTCCTTGCACGCGAGCTCCTCGGGGTTCCACCCGAGGTCGTGCAGCCGGAGCCAGAGCCGGTAGCGGGGGACGGTTTTGCCCACTGCCAGGGACACCTCCAGGATCAGATGTTCGAATCGCCGCCGGTTCAAGTCACGCGCTCCAGGCTCCTCGGGCCGCTCTGACGCCGCCCGACACCCATGAAGTGCACCTCAGGGTGCATTGGTGACGGGAATTTGGACGTTGAATTCGCGAAGCGGCCGCGGGCGGCAACCGACCGGCAGCGCTGGGGCGCCCTGTGCCGCGCTGCGACATCCAAATGGGCCCCGCTGGGGAAACGGGGGGCGCGACGACCCCCGGGGAAGCGCACGGGTCGAGGCCGGCGAAAAGTTGCTGCTCGAAAGCCTCCCGGTCGTGCGAAGCTTCGTCGCAAGCCGCCTTCGCGATGGGAGCGCGGTCGAGGACGTGGTTCAGAACGTGTTCGTCGCCATTCACCGAGCCCGGCAGCCCCAGCCGACCGACCGGAGGGTCGAGTCGTGGAGGGTCGGCCGTGCGAGGCACCACGGGTACCGATGAGCTCTGATCGACCCGAAACCGCGAATGTTCGTCGTGACCGGTCTCCGGGCAAGCGCCCGCTCGACCCGCTCGCGCCGCGGCGGTTCGCGTTGCAGCGCGGTCTTCGCAGGGTCCCGGTTCACCCGTGAGCGAAGTGCCGGCAGGCGACGAGCTGTGGCTCATCCGTCACGCACAGTCCACCTGGAACGCCGCCGGGCGCTGGCAGGGACACTGCGACTCGCCGCTCAGCGAGCTGGGTCGCAGCCAGGCGAAGGAGCTCGCGCAACGCCTCGACCCGGGCGCGGTCGACGTTCTCGTGTCGAGCGATCTCGAGCGCGCGCTCGAGACCGCGCGGATCGTGGGGGCGGCGATCGGTCGCGAGCCCGATCCCGACCCGGGATTTCGCGAGCTCGACCTCGGGGCGTGGGGAGGGCTCACGCGCCCGGAGATCCAGGAACGCTGGCCGGACGTGCTGCGCCGCTTCGACGCGGACGATCTCGACGCGCGTCCGGTCGAGGGCGAGACACGCGCTGAGCTGGCGGTGCGGGTGCACGCAGCGACGGCGCGGGTGGTGGCGGAGAATCCCGGTCGGCGCATCGCCATCGTCACCCACTACGGCGCGATTCAGGCCCTCGTGCCCGGGATCTGGCTCGAGAACGCCGAGCTTTACCGTGCGCCACTGGCGTCACTCGAACTCGAGGTCGGGTCGATCCGGTCTATGCCCGGATCGGGTCGCCAAAACTAGCCCGGAGCACGCGGGCGCCCTCGAAGATCACCCACACGTCGAGCACGAGCACGAGTCCACCCATGACGGCGAGCAACCACTGCTCCGAGAAGTTCCCCACGTAACCCGCCACCTCGCCGAGCATGGCGAAGAACGTGACCGTACCCACGAAGATCATCGGGACGAGGGTGTACACGACGGGACGCCCCAACCGCCGCAGCCAGATCGAAACCACCAGCAGCGTGACTCCGGCGACCAGCTGATTGGTCGTGCCGAAGAGTGGCCAGAGGATCAAACCACCCCGGCCGCCGGCCTGCGTCACGGCGAGTACCAGCGCCGCTCCGATGCCCACCGCGCCGGCCGCGTAGCGATTCGTGAGCGGTGTCACCCCGTAGCTCTCGGCGAGCTCCGCGATGACCAGGCGCTGGATCCGCGCCCCGGTGTCGAGCGATGTGGCCGCGAAGGCGATCACCATCACGGCGATGAAGGTGCGCGCCGACTCGAAGGGGATGCCCAGCGAGGAGACGAAGGTGGCGCCGCCGCTGACGAAGGCGTCGAGCTTCACGGACAGTCCCGACGCGGCGCCCCAGCTCGAATAGTGGGCGTGCCAGTCGGCACCGCTGGCGAAGCCCGCCGTGGCCGCGAGAACGGCGAGCATGCCGAGGGCGCCCTCGCCGAGCATGCCCCCGTACCCGATGGCGCGCGCGTCGGTCATGCACGACACCTGCTTCGAGGTGGTGCCCGATGACACCAGACCGTGGAAGCCCGACACGGCGCCGCACGCGATCGTGATGAAGAGGAAGGGGATCATCGGTGGTGCGCCTTCCGGCGAAAGGTTGATGACCGGAGCCTGCACGGTCGGATGCAACACGATCAGACCGAGCGTGAGCAGGACGAGGCCGGTGACGAGCTGGTGGGAGTTCAGGTAGTCGCGGGGCTGCAGGAGCAGCCACACTGGCAGCACCGATGCGACGAAGGAGTAGATGAGCAAGATCCACACCCACGTCGACACGCTGATCTCCGCGATGAACGGAAACTGTTCGGCGAACGCGTTGCCGCAGAAGATTGCCGCCAGAAGCGCTGCGTAGCTCACGATCGAGGGCCAGAAGATCCCGACGCCGGAACGGCGCACGAGTACGCCGAGCGCCACAGCCACGACGATCTGGACGTTGATCGGGAAGATCGCCCCCGGATTGGCGACGAAGAGCGTCCCGATGATGAACGCGAATACGGCGAGCACCACCCAGATCAGGAACGAGATGATGACCAGAAAGAGTGTGCGAACTCGCGGCCCGATGACGCTGCCTGCGATGTCGCCGATCGATTTCCCGCGGTTGCGCAGGCTGATCACGAGCGCCGAGAAGTCGTGGACGGCACCCATGAAGACGGTGCCGACGGCCACCCAGATCAGGGCCGGCAGCCAGCCCCAGATGACGGCGATCGCGGGGCCCACGATGGGCGCGGCGCCCGCGATCGACGTGTAGTGGTGGCCCCAGAGCACGTGCTTCGGCGTGGGCACGAAGTCGACGCCGTCCTCGAACTCGCGCGCGGGAACCGTCTCGGCGTCGTCGAGAACGAATACACGCTCGGCGAGGAAGCGCGAATAGTAGCGGTAACCGATCAGGAACAGCGCGAAGGTCGCGATGGCGAGCAGCGCCGCGTTCACGTGGCCCCCTGCAGGTGCGCGGTGTGTTCAGCGGAACCCTATCAGGCTCGCGGCGCGGTCGCCCCGGAGCGCGGACTGCGCCGAAATGCGAGGAAGAGGCCAACCGCTGCGAGACCGCCCGTGAAGTCGAGCGCGACGTCCCGCGGCGAACCCGATCGCGACGACATCGTTCCCTGCCGCGATTCGTCGACCGCGGCCACGAAGAGCACGAGGGCGAGCGCGAGTCCCGCGATCCGACCCAGGGAGGTCTCGAGCGTGAGCCAGATGGCGCGACACGCGAGCAGTGCCAGCGCGGCATACTCGAGGACGTGGGCGGACTTTCGAACCCAGACGTGTGCCGCCCACAGCATCCGCGGGCTGATGTCCGGCCAGAACCACTGGAGCAAGGGCCGCAGCAGGCGCCCGGTTTCGTGCGACGAGAATCCGTCGCTCGACAGCGTCCAGATGGCTGCGACGCACATTGCGACCGCCAGCCACGCGAGGACGATGCGCGTACGCGCGCTGTTTCGAAGCGGGTGGAGGGACATCACGACTCCCCCGATCGGAGGCGCCCGAGCTGCCCTTGAGCCTGGGCCCGACCGATCAGCGCGTACCCGATTGCGAGACCCCCGAGGTACAGCCCGAGCAGTGCCGAGGTGGCTTCGCTGTGCGAGCCCAGCAGCGTGGCGAGATACTTCTCCCACGTGACTTCGTAGACGAGCCCGCTGAAGCCGGTCAACACCGTGAGCATCAGCGCGGCCAAGCGAATCATCGGGCGCCGATCCTCCGGGGGGCTTGCCAGCCGGAGAAGCATAGCGGCCGGAAATCCCGCTTGGCGTGGGGCCGGGAAAGCGCGGCGTGCGCCCGGCTGCCGGCCGGATCCCCGATACGCGTCCTGCGCGGGTCGAATGTCCGGGACCGCGGCCGCGGCGAGGGAGCAGGCTGGTTATCCTCCGCGGCGATGCCGCCCCTCGCGATCGGACTCGTCTACGATCTGCAGGGCTCGTACCCGTGCGAGCCCGGCGATCCGCCGGACATGGACGCGGAATACGAGCCCGACGCGACGCTGGCGCTGCTCGAGCGGGCGATCGAACGCCTCGGTCATCGCCCGGTGCGGGTCGGTAATCCCCACGCGCTGCTGGGTCGCGCCGGGAAGGGCGAGCTGCCGTCGCTCGATGCAGCGCTCAACCTCGCCGAGGGCTTTGGCGGTCGGAACCGCGAGGCCTGGGCGCCGGTGCTGCTCGAGATGGCGGGGGTGCCGACCCTGGGTTCCGATGCACTCACGCTGTCGGCCAGCCTCGACAAGGTGTGGGCGCGAACGCTCGCCGAGGCCGCCGGTCTGCCGACGCCCGCGCAGAGGAGTGTCGCCTCGGGGGCCGAGGCGCGCGCAATGGAGCTGCCCGCCCCGTTTCCCCTCTTCGTAAAGCCGCGCTGGGAGGGGACGTCGAAGGGCATCCGCTCGACGTCGCGCGTGGCCGACCGAGAAGCGCTGGTTCTCGAGGTCGAGCGGATCACGCGCGACTACGACCAGCCGGCGCTGGTCGAGGCCTTCGTCGGCGGGCCCGAGTACACCGTCACGCTGGTGGGAACGCCGGCGCGCGCGCTACCGGTGCTGCAGCGCGCCCTCGAAGACACGACTGGCATCGGTTTGCACGCCCTCGAGCGGGAGGTGCCGCCCGGAGCGGAGGGCTGGAGTCACCGGTTGCCGGGCGCGCTGTCGCCGGCGCTCGAGGACGGCCTCGCCGAGCTTGCGCTGCGCGCTCACGCCGCGTTCGACTGCCTCGACTTCTCGCGCAGCGACTTCCGACTCGACGACGCCGGCGAGGCGCGGTTCCTCGAGATCAACCCGCTGCCTACGTTTGCGGCGAACGGCTCGTTTGGAATCCTCGCGGAGCTCGAGGGCCGCAGCGCTGACGCGCTCCTCGCGGACGTCATCGCCGGAGCGTTGGAAAGGCTGGGACTCGGATGACGCCCTCCGGGGGTCCGCCGCCCGAGCCCGGCTGGCAGCGCCTCGGCGTCTCGCAGGAGGACTGGCAGCACTGGCCCTGGCAGATGCGCGAGCGCGTCCGCGATGCCCGAGCGCTCGCGCGCTTCGTGGAGCCGACGGACGACGAGGTGGCGGCCATCGAAAGACTCGCCGACCGCTTTCACTTCGTCATCACGCCCTACTACGCGTCGCTCATGGATCCCGAGGATCCCGACTGCCCGATCCGTCGCCAGGTGGTGCCCCGCACGGCCGAGCAGGATGACCCGGTCGGCGTGGCCGATCCCCTCGACGAGGTCGCGCATTCGCCGGTGAAGAACGTGATTCGCGTGTATCCCGACCGCATCGCGTTCTGCGTCAACAACGAGTGCGCGCTCTACTGTCGCTACTGCCTGCGCAAGCGGATGGTGGGCGACGAAGAGTGGACGATGAAGAAGCGCGAGCTCGAGGTCGCGCTCGACTGGATCCGCGAGACCGCGGAGATTCGCGACGTACTGCTCACCGGCGGCGACCCCCTCGTCTTCTCCGACGATCGGCTGGGCTGGCTGCTCGCCGAGCTGCGCACAATCCCCCACGTCGAGATCATCCGCCTGGGCACGCGGCTTCCGGTGACGCTGCCGTTCCGCGTCACCGACGATCTGTGTCGGCTGCTCGCGGACCACCACCCGATCTGGGTGAACACCCACTTCAATCACCCGCGCGAGCTCACTCCGGAAGCCGCCCACGCCTGCGACCGGCTCACGCGCGCCGGTATTCCGGTGGGCAACCAGAGCGTGCTGCTGGCCGGGATCAACGACGACGCCGTCACGATGAAGCAGCTGTGCGAAGGGCTCGTCAAGCTCCGCGTGCGCCCCTACTACTGCTATCAGGCGCAACTCCTCGAGGGCACCGCGCACTTCCGCGTGCCCATCGAGCGCGGCGTGGACGTATTCCGCGAGCTGCGAGGCCGCACGAGCGGCTTTGCGATCCCGCAGTACGTGCTCGACACCCCCTACGGGAAGGTGCCGCTTTCCCACCCCTATCTCCGCGGCCGCGAAGGCGACGACATCGTCGTCGAAGCCTTCGATGGCCGACTCTGGCGCGAGCACAACCCCCTCTGACACCGATCTGGGAACGTCCCGAGGCGGGTTGCGGGGGGTCGACCTGGCCTCGTACCGTTGCTGGACGGAGGATGGGGTGAGCGAGCGAGGTAGCTCTGACGCGTCGGGACAGGGCGCGCGTTTGACGGCGGTCGCCGGAATGCTGGCGATCAGCGTGCTCTTGTCGCGGGTGCTCGGGTTCGTTCGCGAGAGCGTTCTCGCCTACCAGCTCGGCGTGTCGTCCGCGGTCGACGCCTACCGCGCCGCCTTCCAGATCCCGGATCTCCTCAACTACTTCCTCGCGGGCGGTGCGCTGTCGATCGCGTTCATCCCGTTCTATACACGCGTGCGCTCCGAGGGCGGCGATGACGCGGCCGCCCGCTTCTTCGCGAAGCTCCTCGGGACCCTCACGCTCGTGTCAACGTTGGCGACGGCGCTCCTGTGGTGGAACGCCGAGGCGCTCGTGCGCGTGCAGTTCCCGGCGTTCGATGCGGAGACCACCGCGCTCACCGTGCACCTGACGCGCATCGTTCTCCCCGCGCAGATCTTCTTCGTCGCGGGCGGCGTAGTGCGAGCACTGCTCATGGCCCACGATCGCTTTCGCAGCCAGGTGCTCGCGCCGCTGCTCTACAACCTGGGAATCATCGCGGGCGGCGGGCTCCTCGGCGGGTCGCTCGGGGCGGAGGGCTTCGCGTGGGGTGTCCTCGGTGGCGCTCTCCTGGGAACCCTGCTCGTGCCCCTCGTCGAGGTGGCTCGCGCGCCGGAGCTGCGCCTGCAGATCCGCGTCGCCTTCGACCGGGACTTCGGCCGCTACCTCGTCGTCGCTGCACCGCTCATGCTGGGCGTCACGCTCGTCACTGTCGACGAGTGGTACGACCGCTGGTTCGGCGCGCTGCTCGCCTCCGGCACCGTTGCGGCGCTCGGCTACGCGCGGATCCTCATGCAGATCCCCGTCGCGGCAGTGGGTCAGGCGATCGGCACGGCGGCGCTGCCCGCCTTCTCGAAGCTCTGGTCCGAGGGACGCCGCGACGAGCTCAATGACGTCGTCCTCGCGACGCTGCGGGTCGGACTCGGACTCGCGCTCCTCGCGGGCGCGGCCTTCGCCGCGCTGGCAGAGCCCGTGGTCGAGCTCGTGTACCATCGCGGTGCGTTCGACGCGGCGGCGGCGGTCACGGTCGCCGAGCTGCTCGCGATCTTCTCGTGGGCGGTGCCGGCGTGGGTGACCCAGCAGATCGCCGTTCGCGCCTTCTACGCGCGCGGCGACACCTGGCGGCCGATGCTGCTGGGGACGGGTGTCGCCGTCGTCGCCATCCCCCTCTACCTGTCTCTCGGGCCCGCCTATGGCGCGCGCGGTCTCGCGTTTGCGGGTGTGTTCGCGATGTCGGTCAATGCGCTCCTCACCATCGCGATGGCGCGCGCGATCCACGGCGCCCCCGACCTCGGACGTCTCGGCGTGAGTGGTCTGCGAACGGCCGCGGTAGCGGTGTTGGCCGGTGTCGCCGCGGTTGCGGCGAAGGGCGCAGTTGCGGAGTGGAGCGCGCTCGTCGAGCTCGCGGCGGGCGGCGCGGCGTTCGGAGCGGTGGGCCTGGCGGCCACGTTCAGCGTGGGCGACCGGGGTCTGCGCGACGTCGTCGGCAGCATCGGCCGGCGGCTCGCGAGAGTCGGGCGAACGGGGTGAGTTCCACGAACGACGAGCTGCGAGACGTCTGGGAGTTCTGGATCGACCGCGGCGGAACGTTCACGGACTGTATCGGCGTGGCGCCCGACGGCGAAGTTCACACCGCCAAGGTGCTCTCGTCCGACACGGCGCCGGTAATGGCGATCCGCATGCTCCTCGAGCGGACCGGTGAGCTCGCGCCGGGTGAAGCGCTGCCGGCGTGTCGCGTGAAGCTCGGGACGACCGCCGCGACGAACGCACTTCTCGAGCGGCGCGGCGTCGATACGCTGTTCGTTGCGACGCGGGGCTTCGGCGACGTCCTCGTCATCGGTACTCAGGAGCGCCCTGAGCTCTTCGAGCTCGCCATCGAGAAGCCGACGCCGCTTCACTCACGCACCGTCGAGGTGGCGGGGCGCGTTGCGGTCGACGGCGAGGAGCTCGAAGCGCTCGATCTCGACGCGGCGCGCGGAAGACTCGAAGCCGCGCGCCGCGACGGCTTCCGCTCCGTGGCCATCGCACTCGTGCACGCCTACGCGCATCCGGAGATGGAGCGGCGCCTCGCCGACCTCGCGCGCGAAATCGGCTTCGAGTACGTGGTGGCATCCCACGAGGTGGCGCGCGAGATGGGACTGCTCGCGCGCGGGGAGACGGCCTGCGCCGACGCCTATCTCACCCCACTTCTCCGCGCACACCTGCACGCGTTGTCCGATGCCCTGCCGGGCTCGAAGCTGCGCTTCATGCAGTCGTCGGGCGGACTCACGGACGCTGCGAGGTTCCGCGGGCCGAACGCGCTGCTGTCCGGGCCGGCCGGCGGCGTGGTGGGGGCCGCGCGCGTCGCGGAGATGGCGGGCTTTCCGATGGTCGTCGGCTTCGACATGGGAGGCACGTCGACCGACGTATCGCTCGTGCGCTCGGGTGAGCTCGAGCGCAGCTTCGAGACGCTGGTGGGCGGCGTGCGCGTGAAGGCGCCGATGCTTCGCGTGCATTCGGTGGCGGCGGGCGGCGGGTCGCTGTGTCGCTTCGACGGGACGAGCCTCAGCGTCGGGCCCGAGAGTGCGGGGGCCGAGCCGGGTCCGCTCTGCTACGGCAACCCGGCCTCGATGCAGCTCAGTCTCACCGACGTCAACTTCGTCCTCGGTCGCGTGCAGCCGGATCGCTTTCCGTTCCCGCTCGAACGCGAGCCCGTCGAGCGCGCGCTCGCCGCCCTCGAAGTGCAGCTGCGAGAAGCCGGCCAGTCCCTCGGCCGCGAGGCCATCGCTGCGGGCTTCGTGGAGATCGCGAATGCGAACATGGCCCAGGCCATCGCGCAGGTCTCTGTCGCGCGCGGTGTCGATCCACGCGACGGCGCGCTCGTCGGCTTCGGCGGCGCCGCGGGGCAGCACGTCTGCGCGATCGCCAGGCAACTCGGCATGCGCAGCGTCCTCCTGCACCCATTCGCCGGGCTCCTGTCCGCCTACGGGATCGGCGTATCGGACGTGTCGTGGGACGGGCAGCGCGACGCCGGTCGGGTTCGGCTCCCCGCTACGGGCAAAGTGCCCGCTGAGGTGGACGCGATCCTCGCGGGGCTCGAAGCCCAGGGCTGCGATTCCCTCTGCGACGAGGCGGAGGCGGCCAGCCTCACGATCGAGCACCGCCTCGACCTCCGCTACCTCGGAACCGAGACCGCGCTCGCGGTCGCGAGGCCCGACGACGGCAACTTCGCAGCGGCCTTCGCGGCCGAGCACCTCACGCGCTTCGGCTATCAGAGGCCCGAGCGGGGCGTGGAGATCGTGGCGGCCCGCGTGCGCGTCACCGCGCCACAGCCGGAGCCCGCGTTGGCCCCACTGCGCGTGCCCCGCGAAGCCCGCGCTCCCGAGCCGTTGCGTACGGAGGCCGTCTGGTTCGGCGAGGAACACCACCCGCGCGTTCCCGTGTACGCGCGCGAGGACCTCGCACCCGGTACGCGCTTCGAGGGCCCGGCGCTGATCCTCGAGGACACCGGAAGCATCGTCGTCGACCCGGGGTTTCTCGGCGCGCTCGACGCCCGCGGTGTCGTCGTGCTCACCGACGAGGCTGGGCTGCAGCGCCCGCCGCCCGGTGACCTCACGACACCCGATCCGATCCGCCTCGAGGTGTTCGGCAACCGCTTCATGTCCATTGCCGAGCAGATGGGCGCCGTGCTGAGAAACACTTCGGTATCAACGAACATCAAGGAGCGACTCGACTACTCGTGCGCTGTATTCGACGCCGCGGGGGGTCTCGTGGCCAACGCACCGCACATCCCCGTCCACCTCGGCGCGATGTCCGAGACCGTGCGCGAGGTCCTTGCGCGCTTCCCCGACCTCCGGGAGGGCGATGTCGTCGCCACCAACGATCCCAGTGCGGGTGGCTCACACCTCCCCGACGTGACGGCCGTGACGCCCGTCTACGCCGGCGAATCCGAGCCCGCGTTCTTCGTTGCGAGCCGCGGCCACCATGCCGATCTCGGGGGCAAGAGCCCCGGCTCGATGCCCGCTGACTCCACGACACTCGAGGAGGAGGGCGTGTTGCTCCGGCCGTTCCGCGTCGTGGTGGACGGCTGGTTCGACGAGGCGAGCTTGCGCGCCGAGCTCAGCGGGGCCCGGTATCCCGCTCGAAGTCCCGACGACAACGTCGCCGAGCTCGAGGCGATGATCGCCGCGAACCGCCGGGGCGTCGAGCTGCTTCGCGAGTTGGTCGACGAGCAGGGCGAGGGACCCGTCGCCGCGAGCATGCGGCAGCTCCAGGAGGCCGCCGCGCGCATGGTGGCTCGCGAGATCGCGCGCCTGTCCGACGGAGTGCATCGGTTCTCGGACGCTCTCGACGACGGAACGCCGATTTGTGTCACTCTCGAGATCCAGGGCGATCGCATGAAGATCGACTTCTCGGGAACGGGCGCCGCCATGCCGGGCAACCTGAACGCGCCTCGCGCCGTCGTGCAGGCAGCGGTGATCTACGTACTGCGCACACTCGTCGCCGAGCGTATTCCACTGAACGGTGGCTGCCTCGATCCGGTCGAGATCAGGATCCCGGCGGGCTCGCTCCTCGACCCACCGCCGGGCTGCGCCGTCGTGGGCGGCAACGTCGAGACGTCGCAGCGCGTGGTCGACGCGCTCCTCGGGGCCATCGGTCGCGTGGCTGCGAGCCAGGGCACGATGAACAACGTCGCCTTTGGCGACGCCAGCTTCGGCTACTACGAAACGATCGGCGGTGGCGCTGGCGCCATGGCGGGGCACAGGGGCGCGTCCGGTGTGCACACGCACATGACCAACACCCGCATCACCGACGTCGAGGTGCTCGAGGCGCGACACCCGGTGCGCCTGCTCGAGTTCTCGCTGCGCACCGGCTCGGGTGGAGCGGGCCGCCATCCAGGTGGCGATGGACTCGTGCGGCGCTACGAGTTCCTCACGCCGGTGACCGTGTCCCTCCTCACCGAGCGTCGCGAGCGGCAGCCCTACGGACTCGCGGGCGGCGGAGCGGGGGCGTCCGGCGCGAACTTCGTCGAGCAAAGCGACGGCAGCCTGCGTCCGCTGGCCGGGCGCGTGACCCTCGACCTCGCAGCGGGCGAGCGGCTTCGCATCGAGACGCCGGGGGGCGGAGGCTTCGGCCCCCCCGTGGGGTAGCCGTCACGACACGGCATTCGTGGTGAGCGCGCGGGGGATCGAACCCCGAACCTAGGGATTAAGAGTCCCTTGCTCTGCCAGTTGAGCTACGCGCCCGGGCGGAAAGTAAGGAGAGGGGGGGGCTCCCGCAAGGGCCAGAAGGGGGGTAGGTGGGGTATAAGTTTCGCTTCCGGCGCCGGGGTGGCGGAACTGGTAGACGCGGTGGCCTTAGGAGCCATCGTCCGAGAGGGCGTGCAGGTTCGAGTCCTGTCCCCGGCACCACACAGAGCCGAGTGACGAGCAACGATTCCCGACCCCCTGACATCCAGCGGGGCGTCCGTTCTCGCGAGCCAACAACGAGACCCCATTCAAAGGCAGGAAGGCACCGATGGCTTCCAGTGAAGACTCATCGATCACCGTCGCGAGCACCGAGGAGAGCCCCGTCCTCCACTCCCTCGAGGTGTCCGTCGAAGCGGCTCACGTGACGCGCGCCTACGAGCGCGCCTATCAGGATCTGTCGAAGCAGGTGCGCATCAAGGGGTTCCGCCCGGGCAAGGTGCCGCGATCCGTGCTCGAGAGGATGTACGGCGCGTCGCTCGTCGAGCAGATCGAGCAGACCCTCGTCGGTGAGACGCTGCGCGACGCCGTCGAGAAGGCGGGCATCGAACCGGTCACCGAGCCCACGATCGACGCACGTCCCCCCGTCGCCGGTGAGCCCTTCCAATACACCGCGCGCATCGAGGTGAAGCCCACCGTGGTGCTGCCCGAAATCAGCGGCTTGTCCGCGAAGAAGCCCGCCGTCAACGTGGAGGACGAGGAGGTCGAGAGCGAGCTCGAGAACCTGCGCGAGCGCAATGCACCGGAAGTCGAGGAGCCCGAGGGCACGCTAGCCGCTGAGGGCAGCCTCTTGTTCATCGACTACGTGGGGCGCGTCGATGGTGAGACCTTCGAAGGCGGCAGCGCACAGGATGCGCGCGTCGAGGTCGGTTCGGGTCGCTTCATCCCGGGCTTCGAGGAGCAGCTCGTCGGTGCCGCGGCCGGCGAGGATCGCGAGCTTCGCGTGAGCTTTCCGGAGGACTACGGGAACGCCGAGCTGGCGGGCAAGGAAGCCGTCTTCCAGGTGCACGTCGACACGCTGAAGCGCAAGCAGATGCCCGATCTCGACGACGAGTTTGCAAAGGACGTGGGGGACTTCGAGAACCTCGAGGGTCTGCGCCAGCGCATTCGCGACGACCTCAGCGAAAGTCGGGAGCAGGCCGCCAAGGCCGAGCTCAAGCGCACGCTCATGGACTCACTGATCGAGCGCGCGCCCCTCAGCGTTCCGCCGGGACTCGTCGACCGCGAGCTCTCGCGGCAGATCCACAGCGCGCGCCATCGCCTCGAGGGTTCGGTACCCGACGACGCCATGCAGTCACAGCTCGCGCGATGGCAGCAGGAATGGCGGCCCCGGGCCGAGCGCGAAGTGACGGAGGCCCTGCTCCTCGAGGCCGTCGTGAAGTCCGAGGGCATCGAAGTGAGCGATGAGGACATTTCCGCCCGAATCGGGGAGATGGCTGCCCAGCAGGGGATCGACACCGGGGTCCTCAAGAAGGCCTACGGCGACGATGGGCTCGAGAAAGCCCTGCGCGTCCAGATGGCGGACGAAAAGGCGCTTGAATTCCTGGTCTCCCAGGCTAAAATCGAAGACGCCACGGATACTTAGAGCAGTTTTCGCACTTCTCGCGGAGCCGCTCCGCGGCCGTGGCGCCACGCCCCTCCCCCCCCCCGCGGCGCAGTACGGAGCAGATCGGTCGAGCCGGCACCGAATAGCGGTCCGGTGCGCAGCCGAGGAACGGGGTGAGGGCGGGCAAGATGAGAGGCGGATCGGGGGGTCCCCGCATCAGATTCAGCAATGAGCGGGCCGTCTGCGGGGTCAGGTACCCTTCTGGCGAAGGGGTCACCCCTATCCGCCGCGCAAACTCGCGAGCGTTCGTGGAGCGCATTTCGGAGCACAGACGATGCCCCTGATTCCCTATGTGATCGAGCAGAACCAGCGCGGCGAGCGTGCGTTCGACATCTACTCGCGCCTGCTGCGCGACCGCATCGTTTTCCTCGGTACCGCGATCGACGACGAGGTCGCAAACCTCACCATCGCTCAGCTCCTCTTCCTGGAGGCGGAGGACCCCGAGAAGGACATCCACCTCTACATCAACTCCCCGGGTGGCTCCGTTACGTCCGGTCTCGCCGTCTACGACACGATGCAGTACGTGCGGCCCGACATCTCCACCCTCTGTCTCGGGCAGGCGGCCTCGATGAGTGCCTGGCTGGTCGCCTGCGGGAGCGCGGGAAAGCGGATGGCTCTCCCGAACTCCCAGATCATGATCCACCAGCCCATGGGTGGGGTGCAGGGTCAGGCCACGGACATAGATATTCACGCACGCGAAATTCTGAAGCTTCGCGCGCGGATGAACGAGATACTTGCGCATCACACGGGAAGAACCGTCGAAGAAATCGCGCGAGATACGGAGCGCGACTACCATTTAACTGCGGAGGAGGCGCTCGACTACGGCCTGATCGACCGGGTCGTGAGTCAGCGCGAAGACGCTGCGCCGGCGGGGAGCAACGGCTCCGCGAGCGGCAGTGGAAAGTCGGGATCGGGAGACAGAGAATGAAGAAGCGTGACGACGACGCGAACCTCTCGTGCTCCTTCTGCGGAAAGAGCCAGCGAGAGGTCAAGAAATTGATCGCGGGACCCACCGTCTACATCTGCGATGAGTGCATCGAGCTCTGCAACGACATCATCGCCGAGGAGTACGGTCAGGAGGAGTCCACCTCCCCGACTTCCCACGTACCCAAACCGAAAGAGATCAAGGATGCGCTGGACGAGTACGTGATCGGTCAGGAGTCCGCGAAGAAGACCCTCGCGGTGGCCGTGCACAATCACTACCGACGCATCGAGAGCCAGACCTTCGTCGGTGACGTCGAGCTCCAGAAGGCCAACATCCTCCTCCTCGGCCCGACGGGATCCGGCAAGACGCTCCTGGCCCAGACCCTCGCGAGGGTGCTCGACGTGCCGTTCACCATCGCCGACGCGACGACCCTCACCGAGGCCGGCTACGTGGGCGAGGATGTCGAGAACATCATCCTCAACCTCCTGCAGGCGGCCAACTACGACGTCGATCGCGCGCAGCACGGGATCATCTACATCGATGAGATCGACAAGATCGCCCGCAAGAGCGAGAACCCGTCGATCACGCGAGACGTCTCGGGGGAAGGGGTCCAGCAGGCCCTCCTGAAAATCATCGAGGGCACCACGGCGAGCGTTCCCCCAAAGGGCGGCCGCAAGCACCCGCAGCAGGAATTCCTGCAGATCGACACCGGTAACATCCTCTTCATCTGCGGGGGCGCCTTCTGTGGTCTCGATGCCATCATCGAGCGCCGAATTGGTGTGAAGGGAATGGGCTTCGGGGCCGATATCCAGAGGAGAACCGAGCGCAAGCTCGGCGACGTGCTGCGCGAAGTGCAGGCCGAAGACCTTCTGGGGTTCGGTCTGATTCCGGAATTCGTCGGCCGCATTCCGGTCGTCGCGACTCTCGAAGAGCTGAGCGAGGTGGCGTTGATCGACATCCTTACGAAACCCAAGAATGCACTGGCCAAGCAGTACCAGAAGCTCTTCGAGTTCGAAGATGTTCGTCTCCGCTTCACCGAAGGCTCTCTCGCGGCCGTCGCCCGCCAGGCGCTCCGGCGCAAGTCGGGAGCGCGTGGCCTCCGCTCGATCCTCGAGGGCGTGATGCTCGATCTCATGTACGAGATCCCGTCTCGCGACGACGTCGATGAGTGTGTGATCAACGAGGAAGTCATCGAGCAGGGGATCAAGCCGCTCATGGTGCTCAAGCAGGAGGCGGAATCCGCCTGAACCCGCGCGCTGATCTCTGGCGACGGAGAAAAAGGAACCCGATGGGAATCTTTCGGAACGACGACGACGACGAGAATCCGGACCAGAGTACCGAGGGCGCCGAAGTCACGGGGCCCCAGGTTGTCCCGCTGCTTCCGCTGCGCGATATCGTCGTATTTCCCTATATGGTGGTGCCGCTGTTCGTCGGGAGGGCTCGTTCGATCGCCGCGCTCGAAGACGCCATGGAGGGCGATCGCCAGCTTCTTCTGTGCGCACAGCGCGAGGCCGGTGAAGACGAGCCCGCCGAGGACGACATCTACGAGATTGGAACCCTTGGTTCCATCATCCAGCTGCTGCGCCTGCCCGATGGCACCGTGAAGGTTCTCGTCGAGGGCAAGGGCCGCGCGCGCATCAACGCCTTCGCCAGTCGCGATCCCTTCTTTGCGTGCGAGATCGAGCAGCTCCCCGAGCCGGAAGATACGTCGCCCGACGCCGAGGCGATCGTCCGCTCGGTGCACGGAGGCTTCGAGAACTACATCAAGCTCAACAAGAAGGTCCCGCCGGAGACGCTCAACACGGTCACCGCCGTGAATGCACCCGGTCGTCTCGCCGACACCATCGTCGCGCACCTCAACCTGAAGCTCGAAGAACGCCAGGATCTGCTCGAGACGGTCTCCCCCGTGAAGCGTCTGGAGGAGGTCTACGCCCGCATGCAGGCGGAGATCGAGGTGCTCGAGGTCGAGCGCAAGATCCGCGGACGCGTCAAGAAGCAGATGGAGAAGTCGCAGAAGGAGTACTACCTCAACGAGCAGATGCGGGCGATCCAGAAGGAACTCGGCGAACGCGACGAGTTCAAGAACGAGATGGACGAGCTCGAGGAAGCCCTCAAGGCGAAGAAGATGCCCGAGGAGGCGCGCACCCGGGTCGAGAAGGAAGTCAAGAAGCTCAGGATGATGTCGCCCATGAGCGCCGAAGCGACCGTCGTCCGCAACTACATCGATTGGTTCATCTCACTGCCGTGGGCCGATTACAAGGACGAGACCGAAGACATCGTCCAGGCCGAGGAGATCCTCAACAAGGATCACTACGGCCTCGAGAAGCCCAAGGAGCGCATCCTCGAGTACCTCGCCGTGCAATTGCTCGTCGAGAAGATGAAGGGCCCGATCCTCTGCCTGGTCGGACCGCCCGGCGTCGGCAAGACGTCGCTCGGCAAATCGATCGCCCACGCCACGGGCCGCGACTTCGTGCGCGTGTCTCTCGGCGGCGTGCGCGACGAAGCCGAGATTCGCGGCCACCGCCGCACCTACATCGGAGCGCTGCCGGGCAAGGTGCTGCAGAGCCTCAAGAAGGCCGGTTCTGGCAACCCGGTGTTCCTCCTCGACGAGGTCGACAAGATGTCGATGGACTTCCGAGGCGATCCCTCGTCGGCACTCCTCGAGGTGCTCGACCCCGAGCAGAACCACACGTTCAACGACCACTACCTCGACGTCGATTACGACCTCTCGCGCGTCATGTTCGTCTGCACGGCGAACGTGCTTTCGCAGATCCCGCGGCCGCTGCAGGATCGTATGGAGATCATTCAGCTCCCGGGCTACATCGAACAGGAAAAGCTCCGCATCGCGATCGACTACCTCGTACCGAAACAGATCGAGGCCAATGGCCTGCGCGACGACCTGATCGATTTCAGCGACGGCTCGATCCTCGAGATCATCCGCCACTACTCCCGCGAGTCGGGTGTGCGGGGGCTCGAGCGCGAGATCGCGTCGGTGTGCCGCAAGGTCGCCCGTGAGGTCGTCAAGCAGCGCGACAAGGCGGGGCTCACGCGCATCACGCCCGCGAAGATCAAAAAGCTCCTCGGCGTCCAGAAGTTCCGCTACGGCAAGGCGGAGGAGAAGGACCGCGTCGGCGTGTGCACCGGTCTCGCATTCACCGAGGTCGGCGGAGAGCTGCTCTCCACCGAGGTGTCCGTCACGCCGGGCAAGGGCAAACTGCAGGTCACGGGCCGCCTCGGCGACGTGATGCAGGAGAGCGCCAACGCCGCCGTCACCTACGTGCGCTCACGCGCCAAGCAGCTCGGTCTCACCCGGGACTTCTACTCGAAGGTCGACATTCACATCCACGTGCCCGAGGGCGCCACGCCCAAGGATGGCCCGTCGGCGGGAATTACGCTCGCCACGGCGATCGCCTCGGCGCTCACGAAGGTGCCCGTGCGGTCGACGGTCGCGATGACCGGCGAGATCACCCTGCGAGGCCACGTCCTGCCAATCGGCGGTCTCAAGGAGAAGATGATCGCGGCGCACCGCGGCGGCATCGAGACGATTCTCATCCCGAAAGAGAACGAGAAGGATCTCGCGGAAATTCCCGCCAACGTGAAGCGCAATCTCGAGATCATTCCCGTCGAACACATGGACGATGTGCTCGCTCGCGCGCTCGCGCTGCACGATCCCGCGCTGTTCCTCCAGGACGGCACCCACGATATCGACGACATCTACGAGGTGCCGCCGCTGCAGCGCGCGGGGGTCGAGATTCAGACGCCGGCAGGGGTCAACTAGGCGGCAGCCTTCGTCGCACACACGAGACCGTTCGCTTGGTGTGTATAGTGATGCGCAGTCCTTTGGACTTCCCCTTCCGTTGACCGCTGGCGCTGTTTCAAGGGCGCGTAGCTCAGCTGGCAGAGCACCTCGTTTACACCGAGGGGGTCGGCGGTTCGATCCCGTCCGCGCCCAAAAACAGCCGCAGCGGTCAATGGACGTCCCATGATCCCCCTGTACCCTCGCTAGACTCCCGCCCCATGGCCATCCCCGAGTTCCCCAGCACCCCGCTCACCCCCAGCCAGTTCATGGGCAGCTTCCTGCCCGCTGTCCTCGCCGAGTTCAACGTCCCCGACAACCTCTATGAGCTCGACGAAATGGTGGGTGTTCATCTCACCGGCAAAGGGGGAGGGGAATGGCGCGTGACCCTCAAGGAAGGCGAGATCGCGGTCGCGACCGGCTCCCGCGAAGAGGCCACGGTCACACTCGTCCAGGACGTCGAAGACTGGCGCGGCGCCCTCTGGGAGGGCCGCGGCGGCCCGGTGGGACGCTACGCCGCGCGACTGTTCACGCCGCGAACGGCTGAGATCGTCGAGTCCATCGGCGGCCGTGCGGGCGCCGCCCGCGCAGCGCTCGGCCCGCTTCGGGATCTCGACGCACTCTTCGCCGTGGTCATTGCCGAGGACGAAGCCGGTGACTGGACGCTGCAGCTCAAGCTCGGCCCCGGGCCGATTCCCACGGAGCCCGACACCACCATCACGCTGTGTGTCGCCGACGCCGAGGCCATGCTCGCCGGAGAACTCGGAGCCCTCGAGGCCTTCATGGCCGGCCGCATCCAGGTGGACGGCGATGTCGGACTCATGATGCAGGTGCAGGGCATCCTGATGCAGGCCGCGCGCGGAGACCCGGCGAATTCCCCTTGAAGAGCGGCGAGTTGCTGCCGATTGTGCTAGATCCAAACGCCGGTGAAGAAGACTTCAGTCGCCCGATCCGCGCGGCCGGCAGCGCTTTTTCCGGTGTGGTTCTTTTCTGGTTCCTTGCCGGGGCGGTAGTTCAATCTGGTTAGAGCACTGGCCTGTCACGCCAGAAGTTGCGGGTTCGAGTCCCGTCCGCCCCGCCATAATCCCGCGTCGCTGTGAAGGTTTTTCTCGCCCGAATCCTGGCCGCGGCAAGCCAGCGACATATCCTTCGGTCGTCTCGACACCTCCAGGCGTCCCCGCTTGGCGGGTTTTGCAGACCGATCGGTTGACCGCGGGTCGGTATACGTCAACTTCTGTCGTGTTGGTGGCTTGCACCGATCGGCCGCGGGTTCGATTCCTGCCGGCGCAACCACCGTATACGACCCGCGGTCAGCGGCTGGTTCGCGTCGGCCGGCCGATCCGCTCCAACGAGCCCGGGCATCGACTGATTTCCGGAAGGATTCCCGTTGTCGGCCACACCCCGACACACCGACAAGATTGGATGAGCGAAGCGATGAGTGGAGATTCCGAGATCGATCTGAAGAGCCTGAGGGGCATCCTCGGGCTCGCCGAACCCGAGACGTCGGAGCCGACGCCCTTCGCGCAGAGCCTGACCACGGCCCTGGCGAAGGCTCTCGCCAGCTTGCGGGCCGAGGGGATGATCGAGGTGGAGGACGCCAACGTCGAAGGGCTGGCGACCGAGGTCATTAATGCCGCCCTCGAATCGAGCTCCCTGAAGCGGCTCCTGCAGCGGATCGTGAAGGTCCTGATCTCCAGCGATCTCGTCGAAGAAGTGTATGGCACCGACGAGGAGATCTCGGCAGCCCTCCGTCCCTTCCTCGACGCGATCTAGATCCCGACGGGGAAGTCCTTCCGCCATTTCCCGGTCTGCGAAATCACCGCCTACGCGCAGCTGACGGGTAGGGCTTGTCGCCCTGCGCTTGCAATTCTGTGTCGATGGGTGTAGTAAAAATACCTCGAATGTTGACTGGCCGGTGCCTCGCCCGACCGTTGGGGCTGCTCACCGGGCACTCGGGAGCGCCTGGGGAAATGAGGTCTCGTCGGACACGGGAACAAAACCGCCCTCTGGTGCATCTCATCGGCAAGCAATGGCCTCGAGGTCCATCAGACGTGACACCCAAGCCGGTGCAGAGGCTCGAGGCCGCCGGTTCCAGCAACGACGGAGACCCTCTTCTGAACGGTACGAGGGAATACCGACTCGACTTCGAAGCTGGGGCTCTCCTGACGGTCTGCGACTTCTGGTCGATCTCCATCGTGGACCCGGGGACCCGCGCGAACTCGACGGAGCGCTACAGCGTCGGCGATTGGAGCAAGGAACTCGTCCATGGGGACGACGGCTCCCTCAGCCTCTACCTGCAGCACGCGCCCCCGGCCTCGGGAACCCGCAACTGGGTCCCGACCCCATCGGGCTCGTTCCTCGCGGAACTCCGCCTCTACGAACTCCCGGCCCAAGTCTCCGGAAAGGCCGGGGCGGTTCATTCGTTCATATTGTCTTCAGATGAAGCCGGCCCAGGGGAAACCACGTCGCTCGGGTGATCGACGTTCTCCAAGGCGGCCAGCCCCCTCGACGTGTCGAAGCTCAGCGACACGCTGGCGGCGCCTGCGCGCGGCGGTCCGTCCGGCACGGGGGCTAGGCGCGGCGTCGGTACGAGATTGCCGACCCGAGCGCGGCGACCAGGATCACCAGCAGCCCGCCCCCGCCGGGCACCAACACCGGGACCGACAGGGCCGGCACGGAGTTCGGGTCCGTCGGGTCGCTGCCTGCTAGGACCTCTTCTCCGTCCTCGATTGCGTCGTTGTCCGTGTCGGCGTCGAACGCGTCCGTGCCCGTGTCGGAAGGATCGACGTACGTGCCAGTGTTGGTCTCGACCGAGTCGAGGAGTCCGTCGTTGTCGTCGTCCGGGTCGCAAACGTCTCCGGCCCCGTCGCCGTCGAAATCCTCCTGGCCCGGATTCGAGACCGCGGGACAATCGTCGTCGGGATTCGCCACGGAGTCGCCATCGTCGTCGCCACCCTTGAGTAGCGTGAACGCGTCGACGAGTGTTCCGCCGCGCTGGATCCAGCGGGCGTCGATCCGGGAGCCGTCCAGGTCGAGCACCATGGCCCCGATCTCCTGCAGGCCAATCAGCATCGCGGGGTGGGCGAGCGTGCCCGTCCCTGTCGCCTTCGAAGAACTCCCCACCACCGCGTAGACCGCGCCCTCGTGCGACGCCAGCTCGCTGGAACCCTTCACGTAGGGTCCGCTCCCGGCGAGCTGGCACTCCGGGCAGACCCCCGTGCAGATGCAGCCGTCGCCACCGTCGAGGACGTGCAGTTGCGGATCCCACGAGTCCGAGAACCCGTAGTGGCCGTCGATCAGGAAGGACCGCTCATACACGTGGCTGTGTCCCCCCAGGACGAGGTCGACGCCTCCCGCCTCGAGGATCGGGAGGGCGTTCTCGCGCATGGCGATCAGGCGCCCCCCCGAGTCGATGAGCGAGTCGGAGTCGTGCGAACCCTTGGTGTAGGGGGCGTGGTGGAAGTTGGCGATCACCCATTCCTGGTTGGTCGCGGCGAGGTCGGACACGAGCCACGTGAGCATTTCGCCGTCCGGCTCGAGGTAGTTTCCGAGAGGCGATTCCCCCTCCGAATCCAGAACGATGAAGTGCACGTTTCCGTAATCGAACGAGTAGTAGGCCTCGGTCCCCGAAGCCACACCGCCCGACTCCCCAGCGCGCGGAAGCGTGAAGATGTCGAAGTAGGGCCCGGTTCCCGTCTGCGCGTTGGCGGAGACACTGTCGTGGTTGCCAAACGCCGGCCACAACACCGTGTTCCGGAGCAGCTGTGGGTAGGTGTCGAAGACGGCTGCCTGGTACTGCGCGTCGGTCCCGCCCGTGTAGGCGTTGTCTCCGAGCATGATCCAGACGTCGGTCCTATCGGAGCCCGGAAGCGCCAGGTAGTCGTCGCGCACGTCGCGCGCTGCCTGGTTCGCCTCGCCGGAGTCTCCGATCATCCAGATCCGTACGGGGCCGCGGTCGCCGACTGGCGGCGACGTGACGAAGAAGTGTTCCGCATCGTTTCCGGCAATCACGGCGTTGACGTCGCCCACCGAGTAGAAGTACTGCGTGGCGGGGTCGAGGCCGCCGAGCGCGATCTCGTGCCGGGTGGTGAAGTCACCGAGAGCAAAGCCGTCGCTCGTGGTGGAGTCGAGGCCCCAGTCGACCCTTCCCACAGTGGCGATGTCTGTGTCGAAGCGAACCACCACGCCGTCGGTAGTCCCGCGCTGAAGATAGGGACCCCGCACGAGGCCGGGCTCGGCGGATAAGCCCGTATCGATGAGGGAGAGGTCGAAGCTGAGGTCGGAGCTGTTCGGACTGGCCTGGTGAACCTCGACCGCGATCACGTTCTGGCCGGTCACCAGGATCGAGGGGTTGAACTGGACCCGGTGGAGTTCCGACTCGGCGGCGCCACCGGCCGTGGCGAGGGCGGTCGTCGAGGAGTCGATCGGACCGGAGGGCAGGTTGCTGCGGAACACCTCGGTTCCGTTGACATACACGACTGCGCCGTCATCGCGCAGGGTCGCGAGTTCGATCAGGTTGAGTGCTGCCGCGTCGGCCACGTCGAAGGAGTGCCGGAACCAGGTGGTGATGTGCTTGGCAGCGGCGTTCCCGCCGAAACCGACCGTCGTGGCTTCGTCGTCGTCGCCGTAGCCGAGCTGCGCCGGGCCCTGTGCCCAGCTGCTGTCGACGAAGTCGAGGTCGACCCATGTGGGACCCGGGTCGATGCCGTCGTCGAGGTAGCGCCAGGTCGCACCGATGGGGACGAGGGTCTGCCGCGGCGCGGCCCCCGGGAGGTAGTCGACCGTCAGCATCGGTCGCTCGACCATTCCCGGCCAGTCGGAGGACCGGAACTCCCAGCGGTTTGTGCCGCTCGCGATCAACACCCAGCCGTGATTCGTCGCGCCATCGACCCACGCCTGCACGCTGGTCGTGACATCGAAGCTCCGGGTGCCCTTCGAGACGGCGCCCGTTGTGGTGTCTGCGAAGCTTTCGGCCTCCGTGCCGAGCTGAACGCCGCCGACGAGATCGTTCCAGCTCGAGCTGCCCTCCCAGGGTTCCAACATGCGGTGGAGCGCGGCACCGTTACCGTCCGACAAGGAGCCTTCGGTCGAGAGTGTGAGGATCGCCCTCTGAATCGGGGTTCCGGTTGCAATCTGACCGGCCCCTGGACCCACGATGCCGTCGAAGCGCAGCAGTCCTTGCTCGTTGTCCCCATTGCCGTCGATCCGCACGTTGTCGGCTCCGCCGTACGCCACGCCCGGGAGCGTAGTTCCGGATCCGCCGTTGCCCACGTGGGTGTCCACCGCACCGGCGTAATCCCCGAAGCCATTGTCCTGGCCCTGGCGGTAGCGGAGGACGACGTGAGTCGACAGATAGTCGTGCAGTTCGTTCAAGTCGTAGCTGAGCGTGAAGTTCCCAGCGGGGTCGATCGAGCGATCGAGCCCCGCGGTCACGCCGGATACGTAGGTGGGCGAAAGCGTCTGGAAGCCGATCTCGTCGAAGTCGGGGCGGAACTCCACCAGCTGCAGCCAGCCGTTCCCGCCGTTCGGGTCACTCTGGTAGTCCGTCATGACCTCGTGCACGGTGCGGCCGAGGGCCGTCGTCGACTGCAGGCGCCCGTTGCCGTAGACGTGGCCCGCGAGCATCAGGAAAACCTGCGGGAACGGCTCGATCAGCTTGCGGTAGACCTGCTCGCCGTCGTTGTCGCCCGTCGAATCCGGTGTGGATCCGCTGGTGGTCCGAGAGGCGGGGCTACCGGTGCCGAGATGTTGGTGCGTGGTCAGAATGACGGGCACCGTTGGGTTGGCCGTGATCACACTCTGTGCAAATGCGATGGCCGCATCGGAGGGCAACCACTCGAGACCGATGTGAAGGAAGAGTTCACCTCCGCCGGTGAAGTCCTGCGCCATGTTCACCTGGTCCGGCGCGGCTCCGACGAACCAGCTCTTGCCGGAATAGCGCGCAGGTCCGAGGTTCGAAATGTACTGCAGGGCGGAAGCCTTGTTGGCGACGGTGTCGTAGTCGTGATTTCCGGCAACGGTCGAGTAGGGAGGATCGCTCAAGTCGTTGTGCAGTGTGTCGAGCGCTGCCACCGCGCGGTCCCATTCGACCTGATTCGCGCCGGCGCCCTCGCCACCGTTCTCGACCACGTCCCCGACCAGGGTGGTGAATACGATGCCCTCCGCGACCTGGTTGTCCACGATCCACTGCGTTTGCGCATCGAAGTTGGCGATGTTCGCCGCGTCGTCGCTGTAGTGCTGCGTGTCGGGCAACAATACGAGAGAGAACGGTGCCGCCGCGGCGCCCGTCGGCAGAGAGAGGGTCAGGGCGACGACGAATACGCCGACCCCAATCCGGTTCCAACGGCGCATCGGCGACACGCGCGCTCCGCCGGAGCCGGCATCCGGCGGAACGGCGACAGGGACGGCGGAGAAACGCATACGGCGTCTCCAGCCCCCCAGAGAAATCGACTCTATTTTGTGTTGTACCTCGCGGAAGAGTCAAGTGGGTTCTGAAAGGCCGTGAACAGGAATTTCATGCTCTTTCGCAGCGTCCGATGACTGGAGCGGGACGACATCGGCTGTTCCGACGGCGCGACACCCGATCTGCGAGGGCACCGCTCTCCCCACAACCGCGCGCGCGTCGATCTCGCCGATTGCCCCTACAGATCGCCCGCCCAGAGGCGGGCGTCGGGTGGCTCAGAACCGGAGCGTCCAGCCGATCTTCGCGACCGGCTCGGTGCGTCCAGCGCGGAAGTCGCCGTCAGCCGTGTCGACGTCCTGGCCGAGGACCAGGAAGATCTCGCGGCCTTCCACGATGATCCAGTGCAGGCGGCTCTGGATCGAAATGGAGTCCGACGCGTTGTCGTACTGGGCGAAGGTCTTCCACGACAGGTCCGGTGTGAAGTTGATGTTGATGCGGACCCGAATGAGGCGCCGGACGAAATCGAAGCTGCGGATGGGTCCGATGGATCCGTTGGGCAGGACCTCGTAGCCCTCCATGTCGTAGAAGCGGCGTTCGTCGAGTTCGGCGGCCAGCAGCCAGTGGGCGCTTGGGCGCCACTCGAGCTTGGGATTCACTCGGATCCCCCAGCCGTTGTAGAAGCCCCCGACTCCGATGGTCGTGTACACGCGGAGCTTGCGGTTGCGGCTCGTTCGGATCGTCGTGATGGCGCTCGTAAAATGGTAGGAGCCCTCCGGGATGCCGTAGCCGGGCACCACGAAGAAGGGTTCGTCGATTCGATCGAACAGGTGGGCGAGTTGGATGTTGAACACATCGTCGATCTGCGTCGCGAGTTCGAAGGGCGTGTAGAACAAGTTGGCCGTTTGGACGACGTCGTTGCGGTCGGTGACGAGCGAGCCTGCGATCTTCTGGTCGATCGTGCGGAAGATGCTGTGCTGCGGCCGGATGCGGTAACGCCAGTTTCCGTCGTATTGCCGGATACCCGGGCGGTTGACGAATCCGAGGGCCGGGTTGAAGTTCTCCTGGATCTCTTTGAATTTGAGCCTCCAGTGGACGATGTCGTTGGGATACGAGAGTTGGCCGCCCCACGCGCCCTGTTGGTCCTCCGTCCCACTGGTGCTGCTGTACTGGGTCCACGCATTCGCCGTCACCGTCTTGTTCTTGAAGAGCGTGGTGCTGCGGTAGTTGAAGTCGGCGCCCACGAGGCTGTTGTCGACGTTCGTCAGCGGATCTCCGTGCGTGACGAGGATGCCCATCGTCGATTCAGCGAGCACATTGGCGCTGACCCGCCCGACGACGATGTTTTGCGAGTCCACGTTGGCGTGCGAATCCTGCTGGATGTCGAGGGCGCCAATGTTGAAGCGTCCTACGCGACCGCTGATCTTGCCGCCTACCGGAAGTCGAACCGGCTCGCCCGCAGCGTCGAGGCCGATGCGGCGCGAGAAGAACGGGATGCCGTTCTCGTTGCGCAGCCCTCCGAAGTTGAAGATCCCCGAGTCCTGCAGGAAGAAGTCGCGCTTCTCGGGGAAGAAGAGTGCAAACCGGGTGAGGTTGACCTGTCGCTCGTCCACCTCGGTCTCGGCGAAATCCGTATTCGCGGTGAGCGATGCCGTGAGCGAGGGGAGGAGCCGATAGAAGGCGTCGAGACTCGGTTCGAACTTCGTCTCGTGGATGTCCCCGTCCGAGTCGTCGATGCGGCGGACCGCGGCGGCGGGGACGACATCGAGTCCGATGCCCTGGTCGGCGTGTGCCAGACCGACCAGTTCGCCGGCCTGGCCGACGTTGATGAGCATGCGCTGGATCACGGGATCTGCCCAGCGGTCGTCCTCGTTGAGCCGCCGGACCCGCCGGGTCATGTTCAGGCCCCAGACGTTCGAGCCGGACCGGAACGACAGTGTCTTGAACGGGATCTCGATCTCCGCCGTCCAGCCCTCATCGTCGATGCGCGCCTTCGCGTACCAGATGCCGTCCCAGTTCTCCTCGAAGCGCTGTGGTGTGAAGGTGGCGTCGCGGCGGCCGCCATTCGGATTCACCTGGAAGAAGTAGCCGTTGCGCCTGTCGTGGAACGTGTCGAGGATCAAGGTGAAGTTGTCGTCGAAGAACAGGAACGCGTCGCGCGCCATGAGATTGGCAACGATTGCGCCGGGATCGGGATCGTAGGCGCGAAAGGCGATGAAGAGCGAATCCGTGTCGCTGACGAACCGGACCTCGGTTCGGAAGGTGGGCGGTGCGCCTTCGGCTGGCTCGACCTGCGTGAAGTCATCGACGACGGTTGCCTGGCGCCAGACGGGGTCGTCGAGCGCGCCGTCGATCTCAGGGCGCTCCGTGACGAACGCGACGGTGGCGCGCGGCGGCGGCTCCGCCCGGGCCGGGACCGCGAGTGCCAGTGCGACGAGGAGCAAGACCCACTGTCCACGCGCTGCCGCCAAAGCTCTCCTTCGTTGCGAGTTCTCGCATACGGCCTCCTCGAGGCTGCCGAACGTTGCGCGCGTTGTGTATCACATCTGCGCCGTCCTCGCGTGCGAAGCGTGCGGAAGGTGGTGCGCTGTGCGGACGATGGGTTCAGCCCCATTCGATCGCGTGCCTCCGGCAACGCAGGGACCGGGACCACGGGGCGGCCAGTCGTCCGGATGGAGCGGCGGAGCGGGCTGCGAATCGGGTTGGTCAGGAAGGCTTGTTGATCGCGAGCCAACCGGGGCGAGGCCTTCTACGGGCCATGTCCGCGTGCTCTTCACGGGTCCAGGTGACCGGCACTACAGCGCACCCCGCGCGCTGAAAGGCATCGATATGTAGCGGCGAACGTAATTGCCTCCCGCGAACTCTCCCTTCGCGAAATCCACGGTGAAGTCGGGGCACCGGGCGATCAGTTCTTCGAGCGCAATCCGCGACTGCAGTCGAACCGTGGCCGCACCGATACAGTGATGAGGGCCGTAGCTGAGCGCCAGATGTCGTCGCATCTTGCGGGTGATATCGCAATCGCCGGCGTCGGGGCCGAATTCGCGCTCATCGAGGTTCGCCGATGCGTAGAGCAGCATCACCTTCCGATCTTTCGGAATCGTCTTGCCTTCGATCGTGATGTCCCGGGTGGTCGTGCGTGCGAGACCTTGAGCCGGCGACGTCATGCGCAGGAATTCTTCGATGGCACCCGGAATGCGCTCCGGTTCCTCGACGAGCAGCTTCTGCTGGTCGGGATTCTTGGTCATCAGTTCTGCAGCGCCGCTCAAGAGACCGGTCGTGGTGTCGTTGCCCCCGGTCACCATGGTGAAGGCAAAGCCCAGAATCCAGGCCGGCGAGACTTCTTTCCCTCCGGGTCTTGCGTGCACCAGAGCCGAAATTGCATCGTCGCCAGGGTTCTTGCGGACCCGCTCCATGAGATCACTGAAGAACGCGATCATCTCAGCGAGGACTGGGCCGGCCGACGTGATGTCCCCGCCGGCATTCGCGGCGACGGTCGAGTCGGTCCAGCCATCGAAGAGTGCGCGATCGGCCTCGGGCACACCGAGGAAGTGACCGACCACCAGGCTCGGAAGCGGCTTGAAGAGCTCGGCCACCACGTCGCCCTCCCCCATTTCGCGCAGTCGTTCGACCCGCTCGACGACGAACTCTCGGATCATGGGCTCGATGGCCATCACCTGTTTGGGAGTGAAGTTCTTGATCGCGAGCTTGCGAAGTGCCGTGTGATCGGGCGGATCCATCATCACGATGGGAGACTCGAGATCGAGTTGCTCCATTTCGCCGTAGGCGATGGTCAGACCCTGAGCCGAGGAGAATGTCTTGGCATCCACCGCGGCGGCGAAAACATCCTTGAAGCGCGAAAGGGCCCAAAACTCGCCCCGGTCGTTCTCGAACATGTGTACCGGGTCGTGGTCGCGAAGGGCCTTGTACATGGGGAACGGATCCCGCCAGGTCTCCCCGCTGCGGGGCTCGAAGACGATGGAAGACCCTTGGGGTTGTGATTTCGACACAAGCGGCTCCTCGAGGCTGAACGGTAGGCAAGTGTATAGAACTGGAAGTCTGTTCCATAGACCATTCGCGGCAGTGGACACACAAGCCTCCTTTTCCGGCGCGGTGTCGGCGTACATCGACGACCCGATGGCGCGTCTGGGTACGCTCTCGACCGGCTACGTCTTCGACCGCCGGGAACGCCTCGCCGTGCTGGTCGAAACGCTCCCGATGGGGTCGGTGGTGCAACACCTCACCCGACTTGCCCGCCGCCATCGCACCCGCATCGTCGCGGGTCTGGCGGAGTGCAGTGGAGCACACCTCTACAACAGCGTCGTCGTCGGTGCCGATGGAGTGTGTGCGCACTATCGCAAGCGTTGCCTTGGCACGATCGACCAGCGCTACTTCGACCGCGGGGATCGCATCGAGATCTTCGAAGTTTCCGGTCTGCGGGTCGGACTCCTGATCTGCTTCGATGTGTGGTTTCCGAAGCTGGCGCGAGAATACCTGCGGGCGGGCATCGATCTCTTCGAGCGGATCGCGGACTTTTCCACTGAATCGGGGCAGGGCGACTCTTAGGGCAAAGACCGTGCGGTTGCGGATCGCCCAGCCGTATCAGCGCGCACCGCACCGCACCGCCGCGGTAAAGACGCAGTCCACTGCCGGCGGCGCCCAGGTCCGGGTGAGCGGAAGCTGGCGCAAGTGAACAGGTGCTCTCCTTTTCCGGCGGGGTGACTGGAGCCACGACCCAGTGGGCGTTGGTCTCGAGTCAATCTCTCCCGGCGCAACTAGTCGTCGTCATCGTCGAGTTCGATCACTTTCCCGTCGGCTTGGGCTACGAGCTTCCATTTACTGAACGGTTTCCTCTTGATGACACCATGAACGGTGAAACCATCGATCAACGCGACCCACGTGCCAGCCAGGGGACTGTCGATGATCACACGTTCCGGGCTCGCCAACGTCACGCCGTCGAAAACCGGGACACCACTCGGATCGACCAGGATCAGATCCAGATCATCGGTGGGATAGGCGCCCCAGTTGTTTCGCCAGGACAGGTCGAATGTAGCCTGACCGGCTCCGGCAGGAATATCGACGAGAACGACGTCGGTTTCGCTCTGCCCCACTTTGCCTTTTTCGGTTTCGTCTTCTTTGGCCCCGCGGACCTCGGTAATTTCGAGATCGGCGGAGATGCGCCCGGCATTGGTCCAGTCACCCATGATGGCAATCCGTACGATGCCGGTCTGGGGTTTGTCGAACAGGATTTTCGTATCGTCGATTAAAAAACCAGCGGAGACTGTCTCCTCATCCGACGTCAACGCATCCTGTACTTTGACAAAGATGTCATCACCAAAAAACAGGTTTTGCTCCGCCAGCGGAAGTTCCGGCTGAATGTTGGTGAACGAAATCGTAAAACTGTCCGTGTTCTTGTGACTGCGCAGGAAGACATGTTCGACCTGTCCCGGCAGAAAATTGGATAGGTGCTTCCTA
>JABSQW010000003.1:15986-20873 GCA_013215605.1 Myxococcales bacterium | reverse complement strand
GGCCCATCTCTCGGTCTCCGCTGGGCCCCGCTCGCCTGGGGCGCGCTAGCCCGGCGGCCATTTCATGGCGCGACCGCCCAGCACATGCAAGTGAAGGTGAAACACGGTCTGGCCCGAACCGGGTCCATTGTTGATGACCAGCCTGAAGTCCTCGAGGCCCTGCTCGGCGGCGACTTTGTTGGCGACCAGCAGCAGGTGGCCGAGGAGCGACTGATCTGCGGCTTCGGCGGCGGAGAGGCGGTCGAGGGGCTTGCGGGGGATGACCAGGATGTGGGTCGGGGCTGCGGGGTTGAGGTCGCGGAAGGCGAGGGCCTGGTCGTCCTCGTAGACGACGTCGGCGGTCGCCTCGCCGCGCGCGATCTTTCCGAAGATGGTGTCGGCCATGGGGTCTCCTGAGGTGAGGTTCACTGAACGGCTGCGGCAACTTACACAGTCTTCGTCCCGCGGGGAAGGCGGCTGTCCGAGCGGCCCGAGCGGGTTCCGCTAAAGCGCGCCCAGCATTTCCCCGACCGAGATTCTCATCGCGTGGAACGGCACCTGCGGTCCACGGGCGGCGGTATTATATCTGTAGGTTTTTCGTCCCAACTTGTCAGATTCGGGGGCCCGGGCTAATGGAAGACGAGATCTTCAGCCAATCAGAAACATTCCCCCCCAGGGAAGTAGAAATCGGTGGCAAAAACCCTCGTCATTACTGAGAAGCCCAGCGTCGCATCGGACATCGCGAAGGTCATCGGAGGATTTCGCGAAGAAGACGGGTATTACGAGAGCGACGACTACGTCGTCACGTTCGCCGTGGGCCACCTGTACGAGTTGCTCCCACCGGAGGAGGTCGACGAGAAGTACAAGCGCTGGACGCTCGACGCGCTCCCCATTCTTGTAGACGAGTACAAGTACCGGCCGAAGAAGGGGCAAAGCGAGCGGATTCGTACGATCAAGAAGCTGCACGGCCGCGACGACGTCGACGGTGTCGTGAACGCCTGCGACGCGGGGCGCGAAGGCGAGCTGATCTTCCGCGAGATCGTCGACCACTTCGACTCTCCGAAGCCGATCCAGCGCCTGTGGCTGCGGTCGATGACCGACAACGCCATCCGCCGCGGCATGCAGGAGCTGCGCCCCGGCGAGGAGCTCGAGGGCCTGGCCGCCGCCGCGCGCTGCCGAGCCCAGACGGACTGGCTGATCGGAATGAACGCGACCCGAGCGCTCACGAAGCGCCTGAAGAGTCGCAAGGAAAAGACGGCGTGGTCGGCCGGTCGCGTTCAGACACCGACGCTCGCCATGCTCGTGGAGCGCGAGCATGAGATCCTCGCCCACGTTCCCCGTGCGTATTGGCGCGTGACCGCGACGTTCGACCACGCAGGGACGGCGTACACGGGCACCTGGTTCGACCCGAGCTTCGCGGCCGGAGCCGACGAGGAGGCCCGCGCCGATCGGATCTTCGAAGAGGCGCGGGCGCAGGCCGTGGTAGCGGCGATCAGCGGGCAGGCGGGCAGCGCCAGCGAAACCCGCAAGCCGTCGAGGGAAGCGGCGCCGCCGCTGTTCGATCTCACGAGTCTGCAGCGCGAGGGCAACCGCCGCTTCGGCTGGTCGGCGCGACGCGCGCTGTCGGCCGCGCAGCGACTCTACGAGCGCCACAAGGCCCTGACCTATCCCCGCACGGACTCGCGCTGCCTCCCCGAGGACTACCGCGAGATCGTCGACGCGACGCTTGCGTCGTTCGCCGGCGAGACGGCACGCGAGGGCTTCGAGTCCTACGCGGGCGCGGCCGCCCACCTCATCGAGGCGGGCCTCGAGAACACGAAGCGTGTCTTCGACGACAAGGGCATCTCCGACCACTTCGCGATCATCCCGACCGGCACGATGCCCGAAGGTCTCACCGGCGACGACGCCAAAGTCTTCGACCTGGTGGTGCGCCGCTTCCTCGGCACGTTCTACCCGCCCGCCCAGTGGGAGCGGGTCGAGCGTACCAGCGAGGTGGCCGGCAACCACTTCCGCACGCGCGATCGCTTTCTCAAGGAGAATGGGTGGCGCGCGGTTCTCCCGCCCTCGGAGGGCGATGAAACGGAGCGTCTCGCGCCGCTCGTGACCGAGAGCGGTGCGCCCGCCACGATCAGCACCAACGAAGCCGAGACGGTCGCGGAGGAGACCCGGCACCCCGCACGAATCACGGAAGCGCGCCTGCTATCGCTGATGGAGAACGCCGGCCGGCAAATCGAAGATGAGGAGCTCGCGGCGGCGCTCTCCGAGAAGGGCATCGGGACGCCGGCCACCCGCGCCGACATCATCGAAAACCTGATCGCGAGGGGCTACGCGGTGCGCATCGACAAGGCGCTGCGCCCGAGCGTGAAGGGCATTCGCCTGATCGACACACTCCGGCGTATCAACATCGAGCGGCTGACGTCGCCCGCGCTCACCGGTGAGATCGAGTCCCACCTGCGCGAGGTGGAGCTCGGCTCGCGCAGCGCGGCGGATTTCATGCGCGAGATCACCGACTACGCGGTCGACATCGTCAACGTGGCGAAGACCTTCGAGTACGACGACCTTTACGACACGAACGAATGGCTCGGACCGTGCCCGGCGTGCAAGCGGCCCGTGATCGAGATGGCGTGGTTCTACCGCTGCGAGCCGATCGAGGGCCAGGAGCGCGAAGACGAGTGTCCCATGCGCTTCTGGAAGGACACTTCGGGTCGCTATCTCGATCGCAACTCGGTGAAGGCGCTCCTCAAGGACGGAAAGACCGGCACTCTGGACGGCTTCACGGCGCGCAACGGTCGCACGTACAAGGGCTACATCGAGGTCCTGACGGACGAGTGGCAGCTCAAGGTCCGCTCGCTGGGTTGGAACGAAGGCGATGGGGTCAACGACCAGCCGGAATACGAAGTCAACACCGATCCGCTCGGGCGCTGCCCGTTCCAGGAGGAGTGTTCGATCCTCGAGTCGCCGACGCTTTTCGTCTGCGAGCGCAAGCTCAAGGAAGAGGAGCTCGCCAAGAACGGGACGCCTCCTGCCGAGGGCGAGCTCCCGAAGAGCTGCGGCTTCACGTTTCCCCGCACGGTGTGCAAGCGCGAGATCATGCGCGACGAGGCCGATAAGTACGTGCAGGGCGGTCGCACGGAGCTCCTGACCGATTTCACGTCCCGCTTCGGGCGACCCTTCAGCGCGACTCTGGTGCTGAAGGAGAACGGCCGCCATGGCTTCGAGTTCCAGCCCCGCGGCAAGGCCAGCGACGGGGATGGATCCAAGGCCGCAGCTCGGAAGACCAAGAAGACCAAGACCAAGAAGAAGACCAAGAAGAAGACCAAGAAGAAGGCGACCAAGAAGACCACCCGGAAGAAAGCGGGTGGGAAGAACGCCACGGCTGTCGGGACTGGCGCTCAGAAGGCCCCTCGCAAGAAATCAGCCGCTGCGAAGACCGCAAAGAAGAAGACGGCGACCGCGTCCGCGGACTCCTGAATCGCCGTTCCCGGCTGCTTCCGAGGAGGCTCGCTCGACGCGAGAATCCGCCGCCCGGAAGGTTCGAGAAAACCGTTGTCCTGAGTGACGGTGGCAGTCTATAACTGCTTCTTGGTGTGGTGGTGAGCGTGCGCTTCGCGCGCAGCCGGCGACGACCGTCCGCGAGAGCGATCACATCGACCGACGCACCAGCACACCGACGGATGGTATCGACCGGTGGGATGCAGAAGGCACGAGTGGATGGCCCGTCATGGCGCCGGTCGCGTCCGCCGCGCCGGTGTCGGCTTGCTCGCGCTCCTTGCCGCGCTTCTGGTTTCGGATCCGAAAGCCGGCGCCGTGGAAGCCTTCGACGGCATGGTCGAAATCCACGGCTTTGGCGAGATGCAGATCCGGGCCCTGGACCGGGACTTTTCGGAGCAGATCGATCTCGCGCAGTGGTACAACATCTTCAACGCAGAAATGGAGTTCGACTTCGCGCCCGACGGACTTGGTCCCGTCGACCTGTTCCAGGCGTACGTTCGAGTCGAGGCGCGCTTCGACTGCGTGTGGTCGCGCGGCTGCGGGATGTTCCGGTCCGCGAACACCTACGGGGATCGCGCGAAGCGCCTGCCCGACCGTCTCTCCGACGCGCTCGATCCGGACTACGGTGGCGGTCTACCGCCGGCACCCGGCAGCGGCGGTCGCCCCCGACACCCCGAGCCGATTCCGGCGGGCTTCGAGCCCTTCCGCACGGCGGATCTCGATGGCAACGGGGGCGCGATCATTCCGGATTCCGGCTTCCCGGGGTTCGATACCCTGTTCCGACAGAACGGTCCCGACTCCTTCATCCAGTCGGGCGACGAGCCGGCTCGCTACACCTTCGAGCCGGTTCTCGACTACCGCTTCGGCCTGCTCAAGGTGAGGGACCAGGACGCGGGCGGAACGTCCATCGTCGGTCCGTGGCTGCCAAAGAACGAAGTGGTGGCGAACGGTGTGCTTCGGCAACGCGCGAATCCCTACCGCGGGCGCTTCGCGCCGAACGGTGCCGAGCGCTTCCACGAGCGGGATCGCGCGCTCACCCCGGCTGAGGTGGCGGATCTCGCGTCCGCCACGCGGTTCGGCACCGACTACGTGGACACCTTCGCGGGAGGCGTGCGAGCCGACGTTCTCGATCAGGCGATCATCGATCAACTCGATGCCGTTGGGTACTTGTCCAAGGGCTCGAACTTCTTCTTCATCCCACCGGGCGGCCACCCCACACCGATCCAGGGCTTCCTCGCTTCCGAGTTCGTCGCGATGCGAACCAACGGCACGATCCAGTTCAAGAATGATGATCTCATCGAGGTGGCGCGGACGCTCCGCCCGCACCTCGTTCAGCTGTTCGGCGGCGACTTCAATCCCACCAAACCCTGTCGCGCACCCAACCCCAATGTGTCCGGTCCGGGTGTCGACCCCACG
>JABSQW010000003.1:0-15886 GCA_013215605.1 Myxococcales bacterium | reverse complement strand
CGCGTCCGCCACGCGGTTCGGCACCGACTACGTGGACACCTTCGCGGGAGGCGTGCGAGCCGACGTTCTCGATCAGGCGATCATCGATCAACTCGATGCCGTTGGGTACTTGTCCAAGGGCGAGAACTACTTCTTCATCCCACCGGGTGGCCACCCCACACCGATCCAGGGCTTCCTCGCTTCCGAGTTCGTCGCGATGCGAACCAACGGCACGGTCCAGTTCAAGAACGATGATCTCATCGAGGTGGCGCGGACGCTCCGCCCGCACCTCGTTCAGCTGTTCGGCGGCGACTTCAATCCCACCAAACCCTGTCGCGCACCCAACCCCAATGTGTCCGGTCCGGGTGTCGACCCCACGATCAACCAGATTCGCGGCACCGAGAACACGGGCTTCTGTTTCCCCGATGGCTCGCCGAATCCGGACTTCGATCTCGACACCGAGACTGTATCGACGAAGACCCACCCGGCGGGCTTCGGCACCAATCGGCGTATCGAGGGCGGCACTGGGGAGAACCCGTTCCGTCCCGGTCCCGATGTCGGCCTGTTCGGCAGCATCACGCCCGGTCCGGACAAAGTGCTCGGTACGGCCGACGACGTCCGGGTGCTCGATGACAACACCGATCTCCAGACCCCCCAGGGTCTCTACTACCCGAGCGCCGGGTTGCGCGCGGCGCTGGCGTCGGGCGATCTCGATAGCCTCGACGTGAACTTCACCGAGTACGAGCGGGCCTTCAACCGCGGTCAGAGCCAGCAGGACGAGGGAGAGCTCAAGGAGGCCTACCTCGATCTCGAGTTCCTCGACAGCCGACTGTGGGCGCGCATCGGCAAGCAGAACATCGTCTGGGGGAAGACGGAGCTCTTCCGCACGACCGACCAGTTCAACCCCCAGGACCTCGCGCTGTCCTCACTGCCGAGCCTCGAGGAGTCGCGCATCGCGCTGTGGTCCGGACGCTTCGTCTACTCGCTGTACGACCTCTGGGAGTTCGAGGACGTCCGTCTCGAGTTCGCGTTCAACTTCGACCAGTACCAGCCGGCCGACCTCGGCGCGTGCGGCGAGCCCTACACCATCAACATCGCCTGCGGCATACCGTTCGGTGCGGCCGCCCACAGTATCCTGGGCATCGGTCTTGCCGGCATCGACCGGCCCGACAACCCGTGGGACAACTTCAAGGGCATCGAGTTCGGCGGACGCATCGAATGGCGCTGGTCGCGCTTCAGCTTCGCGATCACGGAATTTCTCGGCTACGACGATCTTCCCTACGTCGATACGATCTTCTCCTACGAGCGAAACGTCGACCCCACGAGCGGCCGGCCCCGGATCGCGGGGAACCACGTCGACGGCTCCTGTCCGAACGTCGCCGAGATCCTCAATCCCTATCAGGTCCCGGTCGACAGCATCCAGGGAGTGGGCACGGCCGCGGGCTGTCTCAAGCCGGGCGGTGCGCCGGGAGAGGCCGGCGCAAATGGTCTCGGTGACTCCGGCGGCGGAGTTCTGAAGTACGGAATCGACTCGTTCGCCTCCCCGGAGAACGCGCTCTACTACCACCACGCCAATCAGCAGATCTTCGCCGTGCTCTGCAGCGCGACTACGAGTATTTCGGCCCTCGACGCGAGCGCCTGTGCGTTCAACATCTTCGCGAGTGGCGAGCCCCTCGCCGAAGTCTTCGACCCGCAGGTCCCGCTGATGGAGGTGTTCTCGGCCTTCCTCGCTGGCGAGCCCGACAGAGGTCAAGCCGGCTCAACGGTTTCGTCCAAGGGCTTCAATCTGCTGATCGCCGCCGGCGCGACGGGCGACAAGCCGGAGTTCGTGCCGCTGCGCAACCTGAACAGCGAGCAGGCGAACTTCCTCGGCAAGGGGATCGGATTGGGCGTCGGCGTCAGCAATCTCGTCTCCTACCCGAAGCTCGTGGCCGCGGGCAGTATCGGCTTCGAAGGGGCGCTGAGTCTCGACTCGACCCTCAGCGCTCACCAGCGCGCGATGCTCGGCTGCGGCCCCTATTGGGGCACGCGCTGCGACACCACGGTCGAGTCGAAATCCATATTCGGCGCCCAGCTCTATCCCTCCACGGGTGGCGGCGGCATCGACTTTCTGAACTCCGAGGCAAGCGCGTTGCTGCAGGCGTGGCCGGGTGTCGAAGGCACCGGGACCCCCGGCCTCAACGGCTTTACGGGCAGCCACTGGTCGATGATCGACCGCGCGTTTCGGCAGCCGGGTACGGTCGGCTTCGACGGCGGTCCCGTGGCGACCCGCTTCGACCCGAGTGAGCCCGGTGGCCTCGCGGTGCTTCCCGGCGCCCGCGGTATCGCGAAGCCCGACGACTTCGAGGCCTACGGCCACGATCGGAACACGTCGGCGGTCGAGTTCAGCATGACCGAGATCCGGATCACGTTCCAGAAGGGCTACAACCCGCTGATCGACGGTTGCGTCACGGCCCACGAGATCAAAGGCCGCCCGGTAGTCGGTGAGTTCATCTCGACGCCGGGCAGTACGCCCACCGAGTTCGCGTTGACCAAGTGTGGGCCCCTAGGGGCTGACCCCCCCAACCAGCTCTTCGGGCTGCCGGCGTCGACCTCACGTCACTACAACCCCGATCCCAACGGCAACGCGCTGACCGTGATGCACGCAGACACGCTCTACCACCCGCTGGCGGGCTGCATACTGACCGACGAAGAGGTCACCGCGCTCGAAGCCGCGTCGGGCCAGATGATCGACGCCGTCTATCCGTGCATCCAGCCGTACGCGCCCCTCCTGGACGCTGCGCGAGTACCGCTGACGATACCGAGGGCGGTGTACGACGCCTTGGAGCCCGGAATCATGCGGCGCTGCGGTGTGGTCGATGACACAAGCATCGTGACGTGCGGGGAGCGCGATTTCGACACCGAGTTCGTCGAAGAAGGGCTCGGCGGCCGGACGCAGCTGTTCCAATCGGAGTTGGCGGCGTTTTCCTTCAACTTCATGAACCTCCTGGTCGTCACGTCGTGCAACGAGATCGACGACGACAAGACGGTGGACCTCGACTGCTTCGATCCCCGCATCATGGGCGGGGAGAATCTCGGTTTCTCCGAGAAGCGCTGCTCGTTCGCCGCACCGCACTTCTGTCGGAACGTCAAAGGGTTCCTCAACATCGGCGGTGTGAGCGCTCCGGTCATTCGCGCCGGCGGCAACGGCCGCTTCGGTCGTCGCACGTTCTCCTGGCACGGCGGTCGCGAGGCGGTCCTCCGCTACGACCGGCGCAATGTTCTCGGCTTCTCGATGGACTTCGCGGAGGACGTGTCGAAGTCGAACTGGGGCATGGAGTTCACGTGGATCGAGGGCTCCCCGTTCTCGGACGGCGGAGTCGAAAGCGGCGTCACCCGGCAGGACACGCTGAATCTCACGATCTCGGTCGATCGGCCGACGTTCATCAACTTCATGAACGCGAACCGGACCTTCTTCTTCAACTCCCAGTGGTTCTTCCAGTACCAGACGAACTACAAGGACACGTTCTTCAATCACGGCCCGTTCAACGTGCTGTTCACATTCGCGATGTTCACGGGCTACTTCCAGGACCGCCTGCTGCCGAACCTGATCACCGTGTACGACTTCAACTCGAAGTCGGGCGGCGTGTTGCCCAACGTCACCTACCGCTTCACGGACGTGTTCTCGATAGACTGGGGGTTCCTGCTGTTCTTCGGCCGCACCGAACTGCGCGACATGCCGATCAACTCGATCGGTCCGCCTACGAACCGCGCTGGTGCGAACGCTTACAAGGTTCCGGTGGACAATCTCCTGTCGCTGGTGAGGCATCGCGACGAGGTGTTTCTGCGCTTGAGGTATACGTTCTAGCGTTGACGTTGTTGGTGGGCGTGGAGGATGGGGAGGTTGGGGGTGATGGGAACTCGACGTTCGTCGAGTTCCACTTTCGCTGACCGCTGGCGCTGTCTTTGACCGCTGGCGCTACTTTCCACGCGTCAAGTACGCCGACGAGATGTATCTCTGCACCTTCGCGTCGGACAGCGGCACGGACGTGATGTCGTAGCCCTCGCGTCGCCAGCCGCTGCTGTCGAGCGCGGTGTAGGCGACTACGGCGACCGGGTCGAAGACGAGGGCGGCGCTGCCGTCGGGCCACTTGAGGTAGCCGAAGACGTCTCCACTGAAGCGGTGGACGGGGACCGTGATCTCGACGATGCGTCCGTTGCGGCGGCGGGTGACCATGTAGAGCGGCTGCAGGGTCTGGTAGTCGATGTAGAGCAACAGGCGGTCGAACTCGCGGCCGCGCTCGCGCGCCGACCCCTCGATGATCACCGCGTAACGGACGTCCCACCGGTCACTCCCGACCGAAAGGCCGCTCGGACCGTAGTTTCGTTCCTTCACGCGCGGATACCCCTCGCGCGAGGCGTTGAGAGGCGCGAGCACCTCCTGCTCGCCGCGCAGGCGCCAGCGGTACGCGTTGGGCCGAATGGCGAGGTCGGTGAAGCCGCGGTAGAGCGCCTCGGTCTGAGCGGCCGATGCCGCGGACGTGGGATTCAGCGCTCCGACGCCGCTGCTGCCGCCGAGGGCGTCGTAGTTGACGCCCGCCGACTGGAGTCCGCCGATGCCGCCTCCGCCCGTGTCACCGCCGACGCGGTAGCGCGGCGTGAACATGCCGTCGACGTGAGTCGACGCGGCGCGCCGAATCTTCCGCATGGTCGGGACGTAGACGAACGTGTCGTCGGACGTCGTGAACTTCACATCTGCTTCGCGGGGGCGCAGCTGCGTCCAGGCCAGGTGACGTGCGGAGAACGGCTCGTCGAAGCGACCGCCGGCCGCGAACAGGTTCTTCTCGGCGACCGTCAGCGCGTAGTCGGTCTTCGGGAGGTCGGCTCGGTGGGCGATCTGGATGAAGTAGAACCAGCCGCGATAGATATGCGCCGCGCCCACCGGTCCCGGGAGGTCGACGATCCGGAACCGCCCCACGGGTCCCGCTCCGCGGTAGCGGTACTGGAGATTCCACGCCCAGCGCACCGCCGCGTCGGGCGATGTCGGGTCGATCGTCGCCTGTGGAAACGGCAGACCCGAGACGTAGTCGTGGAGATTGCCATCCTCGTCGACACGCGCGGATCCCGCGAATTTCGCGGTGGCTGCCTCGTAGGAGGCCACGGTCGGGTAGCGGCGGTGGCACGGCCCGATCTCCATGCGCATGCCTTCGTGGAAGAACTGGTCGCGGTTCGACCACACTTCCGGGGGGAGCAGTTCCCGCAGGGCCAGGATGTCGTCGGCACCGAGAATCATCCCCTCGCGGATCAGCGTCGGCGACGCGTCGATCTTGTCACTTCCGCCGAGTCGCCCCGAGACCGTCGGACAGGAGTTCTCCGGCGGGAGCGCTGCCGAGGCCTCCGGTGCGACGACGCACAGCGCCACGAGGGCAGGCAGCAGCCTGTTCACGTTCTTCGCGGTGTTCAATGGAACCTCGGGCGGTGCACGGCGTGCGACCGGGGCATTCTACCGTACCCTTTTGCGAACAGGATTCTCTGCGTCGGAGGGATCGGTGAAGCGACGGTCGATCGGATTTCCGGTCACGCTCAGCAGCGTACTCATTCTGCTGGTGCTGACCCTCGGCGCTGGCTGGCTCATCCTCGTCGTCAGCGACGTCGGACCTGCGCCGACCGGGCTGTCGTCGATCGACTGGCTGCTCCTGATCCTCGGCGCCGCTGTGTCGCTGCTGATCCTGATCGGCCTCGCGTGGTTGTGCGTGTGGCTCGTGCGGGAGATGCGCCTGAACCAGCGGCAGCGGGCGTTCCTGGACGCGGTCACGCACGAGATGAAGACGCCCTTGGCGGCACTTCGCCTTCACGTCGAGACGATTAGCCGCCACGACCTCGACGCCGAGCAACGCAAGCAGTTCCTCACACGCATGGATCTCGACCTCGACCGGCTGCACCACACGGTCGAACAGGTGCTCGCGGCCGCGCGCGCCGAAGAGCCCCGCGTGAAGCGACCGAAAGGGACCGTCGCGCTGGCCGATCTGCTCCGCGCCTGCACCGCAGAGATTCGCGCGCGCCACGAGCTTCCCGCGGAGGCGGTGGTGCTGGACGCCGAGCGGCACCCCGACGTACAGGGCGACGAGGGCGAGCTGGCGCTCGTGTTCGGCAACCTCCTCGAGAACGCCGTGAAGTACTCCGACGCTCCCGTCGAGGTGAAGGTCCGCGTCTGCACTCCGCTGGACGGGCGCGTGCGAGTCGAAATCTCGGATTGCGGTATCGGAATCCCCGCCGGCGAGCTTCGCAAGATCTTCGGTCGCTTCTACCGGGTGGGCCGAGACGTGCAGCGCACCGCAGCCGGCCTGGGTCTCGGTTTGTTCATCGTGCGAAATCTCGTCCGGCGCCAGGGGGGACGCGTAGAGGCGCGAAGCGCCGGGTGGGGAGAAGGCAGTCGCTTCCTCGTGACGCTCCGCACCGCGGACACGGCGACTTGATGTCGCGCATCCTGCTCGTCGAAGACGAGGCGCATCTCGCGGAAGGCGTGCGCTTCAACCTCGCGGCGGAGGGACACGACGTCCGGGTGGCCGCTGACGGCACCGTGGCGCTGCAGCAGCTCGTGGAGGAGGACGTCGGATACGACCTCGTCATCCTCGACCTCATGCTTCCCGAGGTGTCCGGCTTCGAGGTTGCGAGCCGGACGCGCGCGGCTGGAAACTACGTCCCGATCCTGATCCTGACCGCGAAGGATGAGCCGAGCGACCTCGTGCGTGGCCTCGAAGAGGGTGCCGACGACTACCTCACCAAGCCGTTTCGCCTCGACGAGCTGCTCGCCCGGGTCCGGGGGCTGCTGCGCCGCAGTCGTTGGGACGACGTCTCGGCCGACCGCGAGAGCCCGCGGGCGATCCACATCGGCGATGCGACGCTTCACCTCGACCGCTTTGAGCTGCGGACCAAGGACGGCAGCTGCGTAAGTCTGACGACTCGCGAGATGGGGCTGCTGCGCGCGCTGATCGACCGCGATGGCGGAGTGGCGAGCCGCGGTGAGCTCCTCGAGGAGGTCTGGGGGCTGCGGCCGGACACCAACACCCGCGTCGTGGACAGTTTCATCGTGCGGCTTCGCCGCTACCTCGAAGCCGACGCCTCCCAACCCGGGCACATCGTTTCGGTGCGCGGTCGGGGGTACAAGCTGGTTCGTTGAGGACCCACCCAGCCAAGCAGGTAAGCGAAGCGCGCAGCGAGGCGGCGCCGAGGGAAGGCTGGCAGGGGGGCTTTGCCCGCCGATTCCCAGCCAAGCGGGTGGGCTTGTATTCCGAGTCGGGAGCGTGTCAACCTCCCTGGCGATGACTCGCGACGAAGCATTGCACCTACACGTGGTCCCGGAACTCGACGACGCTCCGTTGCTCCTGGCGTTCGACGGCTGGAACGACGGGGGCGAGTCCGCGACGATCGCGGTGGAGTACATCGAGCGCGCGATCCGCTGCGTGCCCCTCGCCGAGATCGACTGCGAAGAGTTCTTCGACTTCACGGTGCGGCGTCCGACCGTGAGCATCGACGAGGCGGACCGGCGCATCATCGACTGGCCCGTCGCGAAGTTCGGCTACGGCGCGATCGACCAGAATCGCGAGATCGTGATCGGAGTCGCCGTCGAGCCCCACATGCGCTGGCGGCGCTACTGCGACCTCGTCGCGGAGCTCGTGCAAAAGCTCCGCATCCGGCGCGTGGTGATGCTCGGTGCGTTCCTCGCCGACGTCCTGTACTCGCTGCCCGTCGTGGTGAGCGGGTTCGCCACGCGGGACGAGCTGCTCGAATTGCAGGGCGTCAAGCGCTCGAGGTACGAGGGCCCGACCGGGATCGTGGGCGTGCTGACGGAGCGGCTGCACGCTGACGGCGTCGAGGTGATCAGCTTGTGGGCCGGCTTGCCGCACTACATCAGCAGCTCGCCGAATCCGCGCGGCGCGCTGGCCCTGGTGCAGAAGGCGACCGAGTATCTCGATATCAAGATCGACGACACGGCGCTCAAGAACGACGTTGCGGAGTTCGAGAGCCGCATCTCCGAGCTCGTCGCCAGTGACCCCGAGCTCGAAGAGTACGTGCGACAGCTGAAGCGGCGCGAATTCGCCCAGTAGGGCTCCCGACACCAAGGCTCCCGACACCAGGGCTCCCGACACCAGGGCTCCCGACACCCCCGGCGGCGATCCCGGTGCTGTGCGCGCCCCGGTCGGCTCGAGCTCGGGTCAGAGCTCGATCGACTCCTCGATCAGCATCACCGGAATGCCATCGTCCACGGGATAGAGGATCTTGCCGTCCTCGCGCACCAGAGCCTCGGTGATGATTTTCGTCACCTTCGTGCCGCCGCGGTTGCGGAGGTTGCCGGCTTTGATCTCGCGCTTGAGGCGCTCGAGGACGTCCGCTGCAGCGGGTGCGACCGGCTGCTTCGACTCCGGACAGACGAGGATCTCGAGAAGCTCGGGGTTGACACTCACCGGGGGTCTCCTCTCCGCGTGTCGCGATGCGCTTCCGAACTCGCTGGGGAATCCCGAAAGTACCGGAATTCCTAACGAAAAGCCGCGTGATCCTATCAAATCGACGAGACCCTCGCATTCGTGTCGAAGTGCACGCCGGAAGCGCGTGACGCCGTTTTGATCTGGTCTTGTCTAGTGAGGGGAGGGACCCTCGGCCGCGTCGCCTTTGCGCGCGGATCGCCTTCGCGCGGTCGGTCCCTGCAACCGCAGCACATCGGTGTTGCAAAGGGCGCTGCAGACGGGTCGCGCACTTGGTTTTGACCGGTCGAAAGGGGCCCCAATGTCTTGACGTGCAACGGCTTCCGTACTATTTCACGGCCCGTCATCGGTCCAAGTGGGCTCGCTCAAAGGCCCCGGGTCGCTGCCCTGTGTTCGATGTCGCGCACCAGCCTTGAGTTCCGTGCGGCGCGCCGCTCGAACCATTGAACTGACCGAACCGATCACTCACGCCTCGCGCCTTTCCACGGGAGCCGCAGTCTCGCGCATGAGCCCGATTCGATCGACTCGCCGTGTTGTTCTCACCGCTTCTTTCGTTGCCGCGGGCCTCGCTCTCGCGCTGACGATCGCTCCGTTCGACAGTCCGGCGAGCGCCGCCGGGAAGCGGGTGGCCCACAGCGTCTGTGAGGCCCAGGAACTCAAGGCCCTGCAGGCCGAGGATCCCCACCTCGAGATCGAGATCCCGTCGGAGTTCGACACGCCCTGGCCAACGCTGTCGGCGTGCCGCACGTACACGGGCGCGCAGGATCCCGAGGCGCCCGGCCCGGAGCAGCCGATCCCCTTCAGCCACAAGCATCACGCCGGCGAGTATCAGATCGAGTGTCTCTACTGTCATTCCGGCACCGACCGAAGCCAGGCCGCGGGCGTTCCCTCCGTCGAGACGTGCATGGGCTGCCACAGCCTGTTCCCAGCCAGCTACGACCGGGAGTTCGAGGGCATCCGGGACCTCAAGCAGTACTGGGAGAACCAGGAGCCCATCCCCTGGCAGCAGATCCACCGGCTACCGGAATACGTCCAGTTTCGGCACAACCGCCACATTCGGGCTGGTTTCGAGTGCCAGGAGTGTCACGGCCCGGTCGAGGAACTCGACAAGCTTTACATGACTCCCGACACCAAGTGGTGGCCCTGGTTACTGCCGACCGCGAAGCTCGAGATGGGCTGGTGCGTACAGTGCCACCGCGAGAACGGCGCATCCCAGGACTGCCTGATGTGTCACTACTAAGTGCGACCTCGAGTACGAGCCGGGAACGGCACGGGGTACAGGATCCAATGACGAATGGCTGAGTTCGATCGTCGCGATTTTCTGAAGATCGTCGGTGCCGGCGCCGGCAGTGCGGCGGCCAGTGGCTGCACGGATCCCGTGCAGAAGCTCATCCCGTACGTCGTGCAGCCCGAAGAGATCACGCCGGGTCTNCCGGTCACTTATGCGTCGACTTGCCAGGAGTGCCCCGCCGCCTGCGGNCTTCACGTCCGCACTCGCGAGAGCCGCCCGATCAAGCTCGAAGGCAATCCCGACCATCCCATCAACCAGGGAGCCCTCTGCGCCCGCGGCCAGGCCGGTCTCTACCGCACCTACGCGCCTGACCGATTCCAGGGGCCGATGCTCCGCGGCGCCGACGGCGCGCTGGCGCCGATCTCCTGGAGCGATGCGACGAGCAGGCTGGCTGGCAAGGTCAAGGCGGCGGGCAAGAAGACCTTCGTCCTCGGCGGCAGCGTCGGGCCGACGCTCGCCGGGCTCATCGACGAATTCGTCGGCTCCGTCGGCGGCGGCCGCGTCAGCTACGAGCCCTTTCAGGCAGAGGCCCTCGCCGCGGCGTCGAAGGCGGTCTTCGGGGTCGATTCCGCACCGCTCTTCGACTTGTCTCGCGCCGACTTCATCATCGACTTCGGGTCCGATTTCACCGAGACGGGCTCCCCGGTCGAGCACAGCCGCCAGCTCGCCGAAGCGCGCGACGTCCTGAAGCACGAGTCCGGCGGCGCCCAGTTCGTGTACGTCGGTCCGCGTCTTTCGCAGACGGCCGGCAGCGCCGACCGCTGGCTCGCCGCGAAGCCCGGCAGCGAAGGCGTCCTCGCCCTGGCGATCGCGCGCGTGGCCCTCGAGCAGCGCGGTGGCAGCAACGTGCTCGCCTCCGTACTCGAGGGCTTCGACGCCAACAGCGCGTCGTCGAAGACGGGCGTTTCCAGCGAAGCGATCAACGAGCTCGGCCGGTCTGTCGCCGCCGCCCAGCGGCCGCTCGCGCTGCCGCCGGGAGTCGCGCTCACGAGTCGCCGCGCCGTGGCCACCAACGCAGCCGTGCTGCTGCTGAACGCCGCGCTCGGTGCGGTGGGCCAGACCGTCGTGTTTCCATCGGGCGGAACACCGCAGGCCGACGGCCACAGGGCGGTCTCCGATCTCATCGCTTCGGTGAATTCCGGCGGCGTCGACGTGCTGCTGATCCACGACTCGAACCCGTCGTACTCCCTGCCGAAGGGCCTCGACTTCGCGGGCGCGCTCGACAAGGTGAACTTCGTCGTCTCGTTCGCGTCGGTTCCCGACGAGACCACCCAGAGCGCGCACCTGATCCTGCCCGACCACACGCCGCTCGAATCGTGGGGCGACGCCGCGCCGCGGCCCGGCGTACGGTCGCTCGTGCAGCCGACGATCCGTCCGCTCTACGACACGCGTTCCATGGGCGACACCCTCATCGCGACGGGTAAGGCGATCGGCGGCAGTACCGCTGCGGCGCTCCCGACCGGCACGTTCCGCGAGCATCTCGAGTCGGCGTGGTCGAACACCAACTGGCGCGATGCACTGGCCCGGGGCGGCGAATTCGGCTCCACGCAGTCGCGCGACGTCTCGATTCGGGCGGACAGTATCGCCAAGCTCACATTCGACGCACCGGACCTCGACGGCGACGGCCCGTTCATCCTGCTCGCGAATCCCTCGCCCATGCTCTACGACGGGCGCGGCTCCAACCTCCCGGTTCTCCAGGAGATCCCCGATCCGGTCACTTCGATCATGTGGCAGTCGTGGGCCGAGATCAGCCGCAAAACCGCGAGCTCGCTCGGTGTGGTGCTCGGCGACATCATCTCGCTGTCGACGGCCACGGGCATCCTCGAGGTTCCGGTCTATCCGCGCGGTGGCATCCGCGACGACGTCATTGCTGTCGCCATTGGCCAGGGACACACCGTCGGCTTCCACGCCTCGCGCGATGGCGCGGCGCGCGGCGTCAACGTGATCGACATTCTTCCCACGGCCACCGATGAGCGCGGTGGCCGCTCGTGGCTCAGTACCCGCGTCCGTGCCGACAAGAGCGGCCGCTTCGAGCGCATGGCGCAGGGCCAGGGCAGCGACAACAAGCGCGGCCGCCAGCTCGGTGACGTCGTCCCGCTCTCCGCCCTCGCGGCGAAGCCCGCCGGAGATCACGGCGACGAACACGGGTCCGGTCACGGCAGCGAGGGCAGCCACGAGATTCGGCGCCCCTACGACGCGGCGGACGACGCGATCGACGACAGCCTCTACCGCTGGGGCATGACGATCGATCTCGATCGCTGCACCGGTTGCTCCGCTTGCGTGGCCGCCTGCTACTACGAGAACAACATCCCTACGGTAGGCGAAGAAGGAACCACCCGCAGTCGGACGATGTCGTGGCTGCGCATCGAGCGTTACGTTGGCGATGGCACGATGGAGCTCGTCGCGAGCCGCCACCCCGGCAACAGCTCCCACGCCTACACGGACCACGAAGAGCTCGGCGAACTCGACATCCGCTACTCGCCCATGCTGTGCCAGCAGTGCGGCGCCGGACCTTGCGAGCCGGTTTGCCCCGTCTTCGCCACGTACCACGCCGAAGACGGTCTCAACGGCATGATCTACAACCGCTGTATCGGCACGCGGTACTGCTCGAACAACTGCCCGTACAAGGTCCGACGCTACAACTGGTTCGACTACCAGATCGAGAACTGGCCGGAGCCCACGCGGCTGATGCTCAACCCGGACGTCACCGTGCGGGGTCAGGGAGTGATGGAGAAGTGCACGTTCTGCGTCCAGCGCATCCGGGCTGCGGACCAGCCGGCCAAGGACGCCGGTCGGCCCATCGCCGACGGTGGCGTCACGCCGGCGTGCGCGCAGACCTGCCCGACCCAGGCGATCACGTTGGGCAACCTGAGAGATGAGAAGAGCAAAGCTGTGCAGCAGGCCCGTGACAACCCGGCGCGTTCCTACCATGCGCTCCACTCGTTGAATACGCGGCCAGCGATCACGTACCTCTCGAAGGTGCGGCGCATCGAGACGGACGCGGCGGACGGAGGTCAGCACTAGATGACACCGCCTCCTCCGCCGCCCGCGGAATCGGTCTCCGCCATGATGCGCCCGGCTCCCGCGTTCAAGGACTCCCGGGTCAATCGCGACCTGCTGCGCCCGATGGAAGGGGTGTCTCTCGGCTACTTCGCGCTGCTCGCCACCACGCTGTTCTTCATGCAGCTCGCTGGCGGCATCTGGATCTATCAGGTCTACAAGGGGCTCGGCATCGCCGGGTACGCGCACCCGGTCTTCTGGGGCGCCTACATCGTCACCTTCGTGTTCTGGGTCGGCATCGCCCACGCCGGAACACTGATTTCGGCAATCCTCTATCTCTTCCGCGCAAAGTGGCGCAACGCCATCAATCGCAGCGCCGAGGCCATGACGGTCTTTGCGGTCCTCACCGCAGCGCAGTTCCTGGGCATCCACGTGGGCCGCATGTGGAAGTCGTACTTCATCCTGCCGTACCCGAATCAGCGCGGCCTCTGGGTGAACTTCAAGAGCCCGCTTCTCTGGGACACCTTCGCGATCACGACGTACGCGACGATCTCGATCGTCTTTCTCGCGATCGGCCTCATCCCGGATATCGCCATCGCGCGCGACCGCGCCACCGGCTGGCGCAAGCTGCTCTACACCGTGCTCGCCTGTGGGTGGCAGGGGAGCTCGAAGCAGTGGAAGGCGCACAGCCGCACCACGCTGCATCTCTCGGGACTGGCCACGCCGCTCGTGCTCTCCGTACACAGCGTCGTGTCCTGGGACTTCGCGATGTCCATCGTGCCCGGCTGGCACGCCACGATCTTCGGCCCCTATTTCGTCGCGGGCGCCATCTTCTCCGGCTTCGCGATGGTGCTCACAGTGATGATCCCGGTGCGCCGCATCTACGGTCTAGAGCGGTACATCACCGATTATCACCTCGATAACATGTCGAGGTTCCTGTTGCTCACGTCGATCATCGTGGGTTACGCGTACGCCTCCGAGTACTTCATTGCCTGGTACAGCGCGGTGGAGGCGGAGCAGACGCACTTCTGGATGCGCGCGTTTGGCCCCTACTGGTTCTCGACCTGGTGCATGTTGACCTTCAACGGAATCCTGCCGCAGCTTCTGTGGTTCAAGAAGCTGCGGACGAACGTTCCGTTCCTGTTCGTGCTCTCGATCTTCATCAACATCGGCATGTGGTTCGAACGCTATGTGATCATCGTCGAGGGCCTGTCTTTCGAGCATGTGCCGGCGGCATGGGGCGTCTACACGCCTTCCTGGGCGGAGCTGGGCATCGTGGCGGGTAGCTTCGGCTTCTTCGGCACCTTCTTCCTGATCTTCCTCAAGATCTTCCCGGTCGTGGCGATTGCCGAGATCAAAGAGCTCGAGATCCACGAGCGAGTTCACGGGGAAGGAGCTCACTGATGCCCACCATCGTTGGCATCTTCGAGCGACCGAACGACGTGGTCGACTCGGTCAACCGGCTGAAGGGCCGCGGCTTCACCGACATCGAAACCTATTCTCCTGCACCGTTTGCCGAGATCGACGACGCCGTAATCGAGAAGCCGAGCCGCGTGCGCGGCTACACGCTCGTGGGCGGCCTCACCGGTGTCGTCACCGGCTACGCGATGACGATCTGGATGGCCAACGACTGGCAGATCATGGTGGGTGGCAAGCCATTCTCGTCGATTCCGCCGTACACGATCATCGGCTTCGAGCTGACCATTCTCTTCGGCGGTCTGCTCACGGCCCTTGGCCTGTTCATCGTCGGCAAGCTCGGGCGCAAGCGAAACCCGGAGTACAGTCCGCGTTTTTCCGCTGAGGAGTTCGGCGTGGTCGTCAAGTGTCGCGACCGCGACGTCGCGGAGATCGAGGCCGTGATGCGCGACAACCGAGCCACGGAGGTGAGCCTTGTCAGCTGAGAAGGCGCGCATCTCGCGAACGCTCTACTGGCTCGTGATCCTCTCGATTTCCAGCTCGTTCGGTTGCTGGGAGCAGTGGTCGGAGTCGTGGTTTCCGCAGATGAAGTGGCAGAAGGCGGTGGGCCCCTTCGAGGCCGTCGATTTCGAGGGCCAGGTCGGCGCGTTCATGCCACCCGAGGGCGCGGTGCCGATCGACGGCGGCGAGGCGCCGGTCTCGAACATCATCGACGCCGCTTCGGACGGCCTCGTCAATCCGCGTCCCATGAGCATGGAATCGCTGAACAACGGCAAGGAGCAGTACGAGATCTTCTGCGCCACTTGCCACGGTGACACGGGTCTCGGCGATGGTGCCGTCAGCATGACCGGCCCGCTCCAGGGTCCGATCGCGGCGGTCCTCGCGGTCAACGGACCCGGGAGCATCGCGAAGATCCGCAGTGACGGGCACCTCTACACCACGATCCGCTACGGACGCCGCCGGATGCCCGGCTACGGCCGGATCCCGGCTGAGGATCGCTGGGACATCGTGAACTACCTCCGCTACATCAACGGACAGAAGGGAGTGCGGCCGTGAGCTCGCCCGCGATTTTGACGGCGAACCCCCTCCCTCTCCGTGGGGCACACGTCGGCGCCTGCCTGTTTCTGATCGCGGTCGGTCTGATGTCCTTCGTCGGCGGGCTCTTCACCGACCCCAGCACGACGTGGCGCGCCTACCACGTGAACTTCATCTACTTCGCCGGCCTGTCGCAAGCGGGCGTGGTGCTGGCCTCCGCACTCGTCATCGTCGGGGCGAAGTGGAGCGGGCCACTGCGGCACATCGCAGAGGGCCTCTCGGCGTGGGTGCCCATCACGTTGGTGCTCTGCATCGTCGGATACGCGGGGAGCGAGTACATCTTCGAGCCGTGGATCCACGGGGCACCGCACGGGAAAGAGGGCTGGCTCACACTCGGCCGCGTCTATACCACCGACGTCGGGATCCTCGCGTTCTGCACCTTTCTCACACTGGCCTTCCTGAAGGCGTCGGTCCGCCCGACGCTCAAGAACGCCGCGGAGCGGGCACCCGCCCGCACCAAGGACTTCTTCGAGAACTGGGCCAAAGACTGGAAGGGCGACGAGGAGGAGGCCGAGGCCTCGCGCAAGCGCCTGCGCGTCCTCGCGCCGATCATCGCCCTGACGTACGCCTTCGGATATACGCTCATCGCATTCGACCAGGTGATGTCGCTGCAACCCACGTTCTTCTCGAACATCTTCGGCTG
>JABSQW010000298.1 GCA_013215605.1 Myxococcales bacterium | reverse complement strand
GATCGAGATCACATTGATCGTACTGCCGCTGGTTTCGCCGGTCGTCGAAGGGCTCGGCTTCGACCTCGTGTGGTTCACGGTGCTGTTCGCGGTGTGTCTGCAGACCTCGTTCCTGACCCCGCCCGTCGGGTTCGCGCTCTTCTACCTGAAGGGCGTGGCCCCGGCCGAGGTGAGCGTCGCCACCATCTACCGCGGCGTCGCGCCGTTCATCGCGATCCAGTTGCTGGGGTTGGCCGTGATCTTCTTCTGGGTCGAGCTCGTGACCTGGCTCCCGAGCATGGCCTACGGGCCGCGATGACCGGGGTACCACGACATCGGTCCCGAGATCGGCTTCACGAGAAGCTTCGACCGGTCCGGGCTTCCAAACCGTATATTGGTGACCATGACGATTGGATCTGCCCGGACGCTCGGCGGCGACGCGACCCTGCTTGCCCTGGCGTGTACCGCATTGTTCATCGCTTGCGCAGCCGGAGCGGAGCAAGAGAGTGGGGGAGACCCGGCGCGTGACGCGTGGGTCCTTCCCGATCAGATGGGAGGGATCTACGCGAAGCAGTGCGCGGTCTGCCACGGGGCCGACCTCGAGGGAGCCGCACAGGGGCCTTCGCTTCTGGCAGAGACATTGATTCACGGCGATTCCGTCGACGAGGTCGTCGCGAGCATCGCGATCGGGGCTCCAGAAAAGGGCATGCCGGCGTGGGGCGCCACGCTGCCCGCCGACGACATTCGCGGTCTCTCGATCTATATCCTCGAGAAGCGCGTCGGCGAGCACCGAGACGCGCGACGCGGCTTGGGCGAGCCTCCTGTGATCCCCACGGAACCCATCTCGAGCGAGCTGCACCGCTTCGTGTTGCGCCGTGTCTTCGGCGGATTGAGCGAGCCGTACTCGATCGCACCGCTCCCCGATGGACGCATCCTGGTGACGGAGAAGATGCGCGGAATTCGCATCGTGTCCGCCGACGGTTCGACCTCCACACGCGTCACCGGCACGCCGCGCTTCTACGACGACAGCGTTCTGCGCGGCACCACTTATACGGGCAGCGGCTGGGCACACGAGGTCGCCCTGCATCCCAACTACGAGGACAACGGCTGGATCTACTTGTCCTACGGCGATCGCTGCGAGGGCTGCAACGAGGTCAGTCGGAGTACCGGCCGGCCGGTCACGATGTTGAAGCTGATCCGCGGGCGCCTCGATGGCAGCGTGTGGACGGACCAGGAGACGATCTGGGAGGCCCCCAAACAGAGTTATCTGGACGGCCAGGAGAACGGGGCGGCCGCGCGTATCGCCTTCGACGATGAAGGCCACGTGTATCTCAGCGTCGGCGTATTCGCCGACTACCGCGGAGTCCAGGACCTCGGGTTCCCCTACGGGAAGATCCACCGGATGCACGACGACGGGCGCACGCCAGCGGACAACCCCTTCGTCGGCAAACCCGGTGCGCTCGCATCCGTCTACACCCTTGGACATCGGAATCCCCAGGGACTGGATTTCGACCCCCACACGCGGCTCATGTGGTCCTCCGAACACGGCCCCCGCGGTGGTGACGAGGGCAATATCATCCGCGCCGGTTTGAATTACGGTTGGCCGCTGGTGAGTCTCGGTGTGGACTACGACGGCCGGCCGATCTCCTACGCGAAGAAGTACGGGCTCGAGTTCGACCCCGCCGATCTCGAGCCGGCGAAGATCGACTGGACCCCTTCGCCCGGCGTTTCGAGCATCGTGTTCTACCGCGGCAAGGGCTTTCCGAAGTGGCAGAATCACCTCCTCGTCGCGACCCTCGGGCGCAACGACCTGTGGCGACTCGTGGTCGACGAGAGCGGAGAACAGCACACGGAGACCCTGATCGAGGGCCTGGGCCGCTTCCGCGACATCGAGGTCGGTCCGGCAGGGGAGGTGGTGATCCTCCTCGAGCACCGCTCGGGGAGCCAGATCATTCGAATCGAGCCCGTGGACTCGTAGGAATTCGCCTGCGACTCCAGCCCTTCGACTCCGATCACGGCCGCGATCGGACCCTCGCGCCAGGACTGGCGGATGTCCGTAGGCGGCGGTTCGATGTGCCGACCGATCCGACCGGGTGCGGGTGCGCTGCGGTAGGATGGCGCGACGCAACGAGGCGAAGAGTGAGCCCATGTCGATACCCAAGATCATCTCCGTGGACGATCACGTCGTGGAACCGCCGGACCTGTGGTCCAGTCGGCTACCGGCGAAGGTTCTGGACCGGGGGCCGCGCATCCAGCGGGAGAAGGGGCGCTTCGGAGGCGCCACCGGACTCGACTGGACGCCGGATCCGTCGGGCGAGTGGGCCGACATCTGGTACTACGACGACCTCGTCTCTCCCTTCTCCCGGCTCTCGGCCGCGGTTGGCCTCGGCGACCTGGCCTTCGGCGTCACGACCTTCGACGAGATCCGCCCGGGCTGCTGGAAGCAGAAGGAGCGGCTCGAGGACATGGAAGCCAATCATGTCGAGGTGTCGATCTGCTTCCCCAACACGCTGCCGCGCTTCTGCGGTCAGACCTTCATGGAGCGGGACGACAAAGCGCTCGGGCTGCTGTGCGTGAAGGCGTACAACGACTGGGTGATCGACGAGTGGTGTGCGGGAGACGGTCACGGGCGTCTGATTCCGCTCACGATCATCCCGCTCTGGGACGTGCAGCTCGCGGTCGACGAGATCCACCGCTGTGCGGCGAAGGGGAGCTACGCCGTGGCGTTCTCCGAGAACCCCCACCCGCTGGGCCTCCCGTCGGTCCACTCGGGCTACTGGGATCCCTTCTTCGCGGCGTGCCAGGAGACCGAGACGGTCGTCTGCATGCACATCGGCTCGTCGTCGAAGATGCCGATCACGACGCCGGATGCGCCCTTCATCGTGAGCTCCACCCTGACGTTCCAGAACGCGATGGGGTCGCTGATCGACTTCGTCTTCTCGGGCACGCTGGCCCGGTTCCCGAACCTCACGATCGCCTACTCGGAGGGACAGGTCGGCTGGATGCCCTACGTGCTCGAGCGCATGGACAAGCTCTGGGCCGAGCGAGTGGACAACTCCTTCGGCTCGAATCTCCCCGAGGCGCCGACTTCCTACATAAAGGGCCGCGTCCTCGGCTGCATCTTCGACGACGAGACGGGCCTCGCGAATCGCCACCGGATCGGCATGGACCTCATCACCTTCGAGACCGACTACCCGCACGCGGATTCGACGTTTCCCGACACGGAGAAGGTCGCCACCGAGATCTGCAGCAACGCGGGCCTCGACGCTGACGAGATCTACGCGCTGATGCGCGGCAACGCGATTCGCGCGTTCGGACTGGAACGCTTCGGGATCACGAAGTAGCGGTAAGCGCTCCGAAGACCACCGCCGCGAGCCAGCTGCCGAGGATCGGTCCCGCCACTGGGATCCAGGCGTACGACCAGTTGCTGTCGCGTTTGCGGTCGACCGGCAGGATGGCGTGCATGATGCGCGGGGCGAGGTCGCGCGCGGGGTTGATCGCGAAGCCCGTCGGTCCGCCGAGGCAGAGTCCGATCGCGAGGACTACCAGACCGATCGGCAGCGCGTCGATGGATCCGAGGCCGACCTCCGGGGTCGCCATGCCGAGTACCGCCAGCACCAGCACGAACGTGCCGACGATCTCCGAGAAGAGATTCGGCAGCGGATGGCGGATGGCCGGACTGGTGCAGAAGACGGCGAGCTTCCCGTCCGCGTCGTCGGTGGCGGCGAAGTGGTCGCTGTACTGCATCCACACGATGGTCGCGCCGAGGGCTGCGCCGAGCATCTGTGCGCCCAGGTAGCCGGGGACGAGCTCCCAGGCGAAGCGGCCGGCCGTGGCGAGACCGACGGTGACCGCCGGGTTGATGTGGGCGCCGCTGTATCGCGCGGTGAGGAGCACCGCAACGAAGACGGCCAGTCCCCACCCGAGCGTGATGACGATCCACCCGGAGTCCTCGCCCTTCGTCTTGCGGAGGACGACGTTGGCGACGACACCGTTTCCCAGGACCAGGAGGACGGCGGTGCCGACGAATTCTGCGGTCAGTGCGTTCACTGCAGCCTCATCGTGGTTGCGAGTGCCGCGCGCATTTCGTCGGCGAAGCGACCCGGCGGAGGCGAAACGTTCCCGAAACGGCGGAACGGTTTCGCCGCCGGCATTCTACGCTCTCGGGTGGGCGTGCACCGAGCAATCGTGGGCGAGGATGCCCGGCGACCTGCGAGGCGACCTCCGTATCGGGCTGCCGGTGCACCCTGGCTTCGAATGGCTACGGTTTCGCGATGGCGAGGTCGATCGAGCGTCGCGAATTTCTCGGTCTGCTCACGGCAGCGACCGCCGGCGCTGCACTCGGCGGCTGCCGCAGCGACGACGACCCCCGCCGCTACACGGAGTCCGACGTCGCTGCCCTCGCGAGCCAGCGAGCCAGCGAGCTCGAGCGATCCGGGAAGGGGCGGTTCGGCGTGCACCGCTATCGAGGGTACCGCGGGCTGGCCGAGCTCCCGTGGTTCGAGCTCGACGCGGACGGGACGCTCCGATGCGTCGCCGACGATGTCCCGACCGCGATCGACGTGCACTGTCACTTCGGCATGTCGATGCTCTTCGCACCCGAGATCGATCTGCAAGCGCGCACCCCGCGCGTGCGACACCTGCTCGATTGCGATCGAGAGGATCCCGGCTGCGATCTCGATCTCGACGTGTACGTCAACGCAAACTTCACACCGGCCGATCTGCGCGACTTGTGGTGGGGCGCCGTGTCTCAGGGCCTGTGGGGGAGCGCGGCGGCAAAGACCCAGACCATTCCGAATCTGCTCGCGGAGATGGATGCCTCGCGCGTGGGTCAGGCCGTGATCCTGCCCATCGCCTTCGGGCTCCCCTTCGGCGACGATCTCAGCGAGCGCTGGCTCGCGGCGATCGAAGCAGCCGGCGTTTCCGATCGCCTGATTCCGGGGGCGTCGGTGCATCCCCGCGATCCGGAGCGGGTCGCGAAGCTCGAGCGCTTCGCGGCGGCGGGCGCTCGGGTGGTGAAGCTCCATCCGACGATGCAGCGCTTCTATCCCGACGATCCCGACGTGATGGACGTCTACGCCGCGTGCGAGCGCCTCGGGCTCGTCGTCTTCTTCCACACGGGGCGCGCGGGAATCGAGCCCGAGTCGACCCACCGCTACGCACTGCCGCGTCACTACGAAGAGGCGCTGGCCAACTTTCCCAGGTTGCCATTCGTGCTCGGACACGCGGGCGCGCGAGATGGCCACGAAGCCCTGGCGCTGGCCCGCCGGCACGACAACGCGTGGCTTGGCATTCACGGCCAGGGTGTGACGCAGCTCGACGAGATGATTCGCGCGACGGGTGGCGAGCGCCTCGTCTTCGGCACCGACTGGCCGTTCTATCACCTCGCCGCCAGCCTCGCGAAGGTGCTCATCGTGACCCAGGGAAGCGAGCGGATTCGCTACGACGTGCTCCGCGGGAACGCCGAGCACCTGACCGCGAAAGCGCATCCCCCCGAAAGTCAGAACGCCCCGCTTGACCGCCGCGCCACCTCGGCGGGGTTCGACGATCTCTCGCGGCGAAGCCTGCCGGCAGGCTGATTCCGACCGGCGCAGCGATCGGATCGCCGCGTCTCCCCCGTCCCACGTCTGGCTCGCGGGCGAAGGGTATCCTCTCGCGGTATGGAGAGAATCGCGTTTGCGGTCGTCGTGGTGATGCTGATGTTCGTCGCGTTGGCGTCGCCGCTGCGCCGTTTCGTCGTCGGTCGCTTCGCATTCCAGCCCAGCCCCGGCGTCGATCTGAGCCTGTCGGATCTCGGTGTGGTGGGCGAAGAGGTTCGCCTCGAGGCAGAGGACGGCGTCAGCCTCCACGGCTTCTTCATTCCGCACGCTGGCGCGGATCGCGCCATCCTCTTCTTGCACGGCAACGCGGGAAACGCGTCGCACCGCCTGCCCAACGCCGTCGATCTGTCCCGGCAGGCGAGCCACGTGCTGTTGATCGACTACCGGGGGTACGGGCGGAGCGGGGGACGACCCGACGAAGCGGGAGTCTACGCCGACGCGCGCGCCGGGCTCACACATCTGATCGAAGAACGCGGGATTCCCGAGCAGCGGATCGTGCTCTTCGGCCGTTCGCTCGGCGGCGCCGTCGCCGTCGACCTCGCGCGCGGCCGCGCCCTCGGCGGCGTGATTCTCGAGAGCACATTCCCGTCCCTGTCCGAAGTGGGAGGCGCCCACATGGGACCCGCAGCGAGATGGCTGGCGCGGGGCATGTTCGACTCGGGGTCGAAGATCACCGGGATGCGCGCGCCGCTGCTCGCATTCCACGGCGACCGCGACGGCATCGTCCCCTATGCGCTCGGCCGCCAGCTGTTCGAGATGGCGCCCGAACCGAAGGCCTTCGAGACGATCACGGGCGCCGGGCACAACGACACGGTGCAGGTCGGCGGTCGCGCGTACTTTGCGAGGATCGGACGCTTTCTCGACCGGGTGACGCCGCGCCGCGGGTGACGCAACGGTGGTTTCTGCGCGTGATAGAATCGCACTCCCTCGGACGCAGATTCGTCGCCGAGAGGTCTCGAGAGGGAGTGCAGATGCCCATGCCGTCCGACGTTGGAATCATCGATTGCATGATCGGATTCCCGGCCAGCGACTTCTCACAGTACGACTTCATCCGCGCCCAGCTGATGGACGAGGAGTCGAAGGAGGGGTTCGACTTTCCCGTCGAGTACATGTTCAAGAACGTTCCAAAGGAGCTCTACGGAACGGAGAATCCTATCGACGTGACGCTCCACGAGATGGACCGCTTCGGCGTCGAGCGCGGCCTCATCGGCGTCGGGGGCGATGTGAGCGCTCGGGCCCTCAAGGAACACCCGGACCGCTTCGTTCCGTCGGGCAACGTCGATCCCAACCAGGGGATGGAGGGCATTCGCGACATGGTGCGCCAGTACGAGGAGTACGGCGTGCGCGCGTTCGGAGCGTTTCCGGCGGGTTGCAATCCGCAGGTCCCGATCAACCACGCGAAGTTCTATCCCTACTACGCGAAATGCGTGGAACTCGACGTGCCCATCTTCGTGTGCGCCGGCGTTCCCGGACCGCGCTTGCCGATGGCGTGCCAGCACGTCGAGCTCATCGACCAGGTGATGTACGACTTCCCCGACCTCGTCTTCGTCACGCGGCACGGATGCGAGCCGTGGGAGAAGCTGGCCATGAAGCTCATGCTCAAGTGGCCCAATCTCTACTACTCGACCTCCGCATTCGCTCCGAAGTACTACCCGGAGGAGATCGTCAACTACGCGAACACTCGCGGCGCCGACAAGATCATCTACGCCGGCTACTTCCCGATGGGGTTGTCCCTCGAGCGCATCATGACGGACATGCCAAACGTCGCCTTCAAGGACAAGGTCTGGCCGAAGTTCCTGCGCGAGAACGCGATGAAGGTGCTGAAGCTCGCATAGTTCGGCTTCGCCTCGCTGCGCGTTTCGCTTCCGGGGCGAGACTCGAGTTGTGCTTCTGATCGGCGCGGTTCGCGTGGAGAACTGCCTGATCAGGGAGACGCAAGAGCCGGCTGGTCTGGGGAGTTCCAGCGGATTCCACCCAATTTCGGTGCCGCGCAGTCCCGGGCGGATTCGAAAGAGGCTCGAATATTCCTTCAGCTCTTCGCCCCAGTTCGCCGACTGAGGGGAGGTGCGGGTTCTCGTCGTGGATGACGACAGGGTCTCGAGGATGATCGTCTCCGATCTTCTCGAGCAGTGGGGCCACGAGGTCGTCTGCGCCGAGGACGGCGCAGCTGCATGGCAGCACCTCGAGGACGATCCGTCGTTTTCCCTCGTCGTTACCGACTGGGTGATGCCGAACCTCGACGGCCCCGAACTCTGCCGCCGGATCCGCACGGCCGATCGCACGCCGTATCTCCCGGTGCTGCTCTCCACCTCGCTCGACCAGGAGGATCACCTCGCGGACGGTCTCGACGCCGGGGCCGACGCGTTTCTCTCGAAGCCCATCAGCCCCGGTGCGCTCGCCGCACAGATTCGCGTCGTGGAGCGGATTCTGCGACTCCAGGAAAAGCTCGAGGCCAGGGTCCGCAGTCTCCAGGAGGCACACGACTGCATCGAGCGCGATCTGCGCGCCGCAGCCGAGGTGCAGATGTCTCACCTGCCGAACACGCCCCCGGCGCTGCCGAGTGTCGAATTCGCCTGGGTGTACGACGCGTGTCAGACCCTCGGCGGCGACATGTTCAACGTGTTCCGACTCGACGAGAAGCATGTTGGCGTGTACATCCTCGACGTGTCGGGTCACGGAACGTCCGCAGCGCTGCTTTCGGTGAGCCTGAGCCGCGCGCTGGTTCCCAACCCGCAACAGGGGGGCATCCTGAAGCGGGAACTTTCCGAGCCGCCGTACTACGAGATCGTCTCGCCCGCCGAAGTAGCGGCCGAGCTCAACCGGAGGTTCCAACTGATCCTTCAGTCGGGACACTTCTGCACGTTCCTGTACGCCGTGCTCGACCTCGAGAGCCGCGAAGTGCGCTACGTGTCCGCCGGTCATCCCGGTCCGATCCGCGTGGAGGGAGACGCCGCAGAGGCGAGAGCCGAGCACGACGAGCGCGCCGGCGGTATCCCGATCGGCGTGCTGGAAGACGCCGAGTACGAAGAAGAAGTGATGCAACTCCAGCCGGGCGCGCAGGTGGTCCTCTACACCGACGGTGTCAACGAGGCCGCCAATCCCGAGGGCGAGCAGTTCGGCACCCAGCGGATCCTCGGCATCCTCAGCGAGAACCACACCGCCAAGGGCCACGGTGTGGAAGGAAGCATTCAGGCGTTGCGGAAAGGCCTCATCGAGTTTTCCAAGGGCAAGGGCCAGCTCGACGACATCACGATCGTCGGCATCGGGTTCATTTGATGTGGTTTACCCATGGGAGTTCCGCTCCAATCCTTGGCACGACTGAAGTTTCTTCTACCTTTGCCGAAAATCTCATTACAGGGGGAAAGACCATGGAGAAGATGGGGATCCGATCGATCGCGCTGCAGTTCGGCACGGTCACGCTGCTGCTGGGACCGCTAGCCTGCGTGTCCTCGGGCAAGTACAACGACCTCGCGGCCGATCTCGACTCGATTGCGGCCGAGCGCACTGCGCTCGAGAATCGCAACCAGGAGCTCGAGCAGAGGCTCCAACGGAAGACCGCGCAGGTCAACGAGATGAAGTTCACCTACGACGGATTGGTGGCGAGTCTCGAGGACGAGCTCATTTCGGGCAAGGTGGAGATCGAGCGGCTGCGCAACGGCATCCAGCTCAATCTCTCCCAGGACATCCTGTTCGACTCCGGCTCTACGCAGCTCGACGAGCAGGGTGCCGAGGTGCTGAGTCGCGTGGCGGCGCAGCTACTGGGCGCCGACGCCCGCATCGAGGTGGTCGGCCACACCGATGACGTCCAGATCAGCAGTCGCCTCAAGGGCCGCTATCCCACGAACTGGGAGCTCGCCGGCGCGCGGGCGGGTTCGGTGGTGCGACTCCTCCAGGAGGAGGGCTTCGACGGCAGCCGCCTGCTGGCCGTCTCGAGCGGTCCATTCTCGCCGCGCGTTCCGAACGACTCTCCCGAGGGTCGCGCGAAGAACCGCCGGATCGAAATTCTGCTGATTCCATTCGAGGGCGCGACGCTTCCGGCGTCCATCGCCGACTAGAGGGGATCGCGTTCGGGCATTTCGGGGCCGGTGGGCGGCGATCGCCCACCGGCCCCATTTCGTTGTTGCTGCTGTAACGTGGACCCATGAGTCGAATCGTCTTTCGCAACGCCAACGTCGTCGACGGGGTGAACCCCGTCCGCCCTCGGTCCACCGTCGTGGTGGAGGG
>JABSQW010000297.1 GCA_013215605.1 Myxococcales bacterium | reverse complement strand
GGTGCTCGCGAGATCGAGGTTCGCCGTGGGCTCGTCGAGCAGGAGTACCTGCGGGCGGTTCATGAGAAGCCGCAACAAGGCGAGGCGCTGGCGCTCTCCCGTGGAGAGTCGGACGACGGGCCAGCCCAGCGTGCCCTCTTCGAACCCGAGACGCGCAAGCCAGCTCGAATCGAGCTCATGGAAGTGTTCGCCGACGGAATCCCGCCACCACTGGCTGTCGGCGGGCAGGAGACCCACTCGGCGGCGCCACTCCGGTGCGCGGATCGATGCGCAATCGACACCATCGAGGAACACGCCACCGCTGTGCGGGTCGAGGTCTGCGATGGCGCGAAGCAGCAGGGTCTTTCCGGAGCCCGAGATTCCCGTCAGGGTGACGCACTCGCCAGGCTCCACGGCGAGGTCGACGGGCCCACCGTTCCGGAATCGGAGGTTTTCGAGGCGCAGAGTGGATCGACCCGAGGCCGTCGCGGGATGGGGTCTTCCGGGGTCGGGTCGCATGGGGCGAGAATACGGGAGGATTTCCCACCTGGCTTTGTCAAGATAGATTCTTCGAAGAGGCCCGGCCTGTAGGCGAGAATCAGGGCAACTCGGGAGCGCGGAAGAAAACCGGAAGAAGATTGGGAGGGGATGCAATGACCGGTGTACTCGATGACAAGGTCGTGATCGTGACGGGAGCTGCTGGGGGGATCGGCGAGGGCTATGCGCGCGCGATCTCCGAGGCGGGTGCACGAGTCGTTGCCGCGGATATCGACGAGGGCGGTGCGAAACGCGTCGCCGACGCGATCCAGGCTGAGGGCGGCGATGCAACGCCGGTGCGTGTCGACATCGCGTCGCTGGAGTCCTGCGAAGCCATGGCGGAAGCCGCGGTCGCAACCTACGGCGGTATCGATGGTCTGGTGAACAACGCGGCGCTCTTCGGAGGCATCAAGCACGAGTCGATGCTGAGTGGCGATTTCGACTACTACCTGAAGATCTACGACATCAACCTTCACGGCGCTCTGCGCTGCGTGCGCGCCTGCTTCGGTCCGATGAGCGAACGCGGCGGCGGAGCAATCGTCAACCAGTCATCGACGGCCGCCTGGATGCCGGGCGGGACCTACGGGATCACCAAGCTCGGCATCAACGGCCTGACCCGGGATCTCGCGATGGAGCTCGGCGGCATGAACATCCGCATCAACGCCATCGCGCCGGGTCCGACCGATACCGAGGCTCTGCGCGGCGGCGTACCCGGCGAGATCATCGACGGCATCGTGTCGCAGATGGCACTGAAGCGGCGCGGACAGCCCGAAGATCTCGCGGGCACCTGCGTGTTTCTGCTCTCCGAAGCATCCGCTTGGATGACGGGTCAGATCCTGACCGTCGACGGCGGCCACACCTTCCGCGTCTGATCGATCCCACAGGAGACGCCATGTTCGAGGTCGCGTGGAGAACAGCTCGACAAAGCGCTGCAGCCGATCGCGCGCCAGCACCGCTCCGGGATCGAGGACCGACCCGCACGGTTGTGAAAGTGAAGGGAGGGCTATTTGTGGCGGGACGGATTTGTTGATCAATTACAGTAGTTTGTGGCCAAAACTCGAGGCTTCATTCGGTTTTGGAATCGAGTAGAGTGAGGGCGTGGCTCTTCATCTCCCGCACCGCCGCCGCCCCCAGCTTCGCGCCGTCGCCACGCGAGCGCGCGTGCTTGCCGTCGCGAAGGATCTGTTCAGTCGCAATGGCTACGAGGCGACTTCGGTGCAGGACGTCGCGACCGCGGCGTCGGTCGCGGTCGGGACCGTCTACCACCACTTTTCGGACAAGCGCGCCATTCTGCTCGACCTCGTCGGCGCCTGGGGAGACCGTGCGCTGACCGAGCGGCGCAGCGAGGTCGCCTACCAGACGTTCTTCGGCGACGACCCCCGTGCGGCGGTCCACCGCTGGCTGCGCGGATCCTACGATCGGCTGCGCAAGGAGCCGTCGCTCTACCTGGTGATTCTCTCCCTCGCCGGACGCGACGAGGAGGTGCGCGAGCGGTATCACCGCATCGAGCAGGTCGCGATCGAGCGGCTGTGTGCGCTCATCGAGTTCGGGCAGGCGCAGGGTCTGGCGCGCGCCAATATCGACGCGGGCGCCGCCTCATTTCTCATCCACCACGCCATCGACATGGCCGCCACTCAGCTGCTGGTGCGCCCGACGACCGGGTCCGACCCCGATCGCGTGCTCGCAGCGCTGGGCGACATGATCTGCCGCTACGTATTGGAGGACGCCAAATGAGCACCAACTGGGAAACCGCCGACATCCTGAAGTCGCCGATGGAGATCTGCTGGCAGTTCGACTACGACATCGACAGCGACAAGCTCAAGAACCTCTACTCCAAGGGCAAGCAGGCGCAGTGGGACGCCGAGCGGGACCTCGATTGGAGCACACCGATCGATCCCTCGCGCCCGTTGATCGACGAGACCCGCTTCGGTCTGGAGCAGCTCGACTTCTTCCAGGCGCAGCCCAAGAAGAACCGCGAGGCGTTCCGCGCGCACATGACCGCGTACCAGCTCTCGCAGTTCCTGCACGGCGAGCAGGGAGCTCTGATGACGGCGGCGGCGCTCACCCACGCCGTGCCCGACTACGAGGGCAAGCTCTACGTCGCCACCCAGACGATGGACGAGGCGCGTCACGTCGAAGTCTACGAGAAGTACGTGAGCAAGCTGGCCATGGTCTACCCGATGGGGACCTGGCTCAAGAAACTGATCGACGTCACGCTGACGGCCGACCACTGGATCAAGATCGCGATCGGAATGAACATGGTGGTGGAGGGGCTCGCGCTCGCCTCCTTCCACAACATGCGGCGCAGGACGACGTGCGACCTGCTGCGGAAGATCACCGAGGGCGTCCTGCGCGACGAGTCGCGGCACGTCGCGTTCGGCAACGTCTACGTCGGCGAAGGGATTGCTCAGCTCCACGAGGACGACCGGGAGGACATTGCCGACTTCGCCTTCGACGCCGTCAAGGTGATGGCGGGCATGCGCGAGCGCGGCAGCGCCTTCGGCGGAGATCCGGGATTTTTGAAGGTGCTCGCGAACGCCGAGATCGATCAGAACGACCTCCTTCAGGCGGTTAGCGAGGCGCGCGCGGAGGGCAGGAGCATCGATCCTCCCAGCGATCAGATCCACGCATTCAAGGACCTGATGATGCCCGCGCTGGTGCGAGTGGGCGCGGTCACGAAGCGCAGCCGCGAGCGGTTCGCCGAGGCGGACATCCCGGTCTGGGAAGACCCCTCGATCCTCGAGTCGCTCGAGGACTCGGAGACCGGAACGCTGGAATTCAACTGAGGAGGGAGCGACCGATCCCGACGACGCTCACAGGAGCAACATGTTCAAGCGCATCGCGGTGCTCGCGGGAATCGCGGCAATCGTCGGCGGTCTCTACTACTTCGGCCTGCTCGATCTCGTAAAGGATCCCGAGCGCGCTCGCGCGGCCCTCGAGGGTCTTGGGATCTGGGCGCCCATTCTCTACGTGCTCGCTTTCTCGTGCCTCCAGTCGTTCTTCGTCCCCGGGATCGCGTTCGTGATTCCGGGGGCCATCTTCTTCTCCTTCCCGGTGCTATTCGCGCTGTCGTGGCTGGGTTCGGTCGGTGCGGGAATCGTCGCGTTCAGCTTCGCGCGCTTCATGGGCCGGGAGTTCGTCGAGAAGCGCCTACCCGAGCGGATGCGGGCCTACGACGAGCGGCTGGTCACGAAGGGACTGCAGACCGTGATCCTGGTCCGCCTCACGCTGTTCATCACACCGCTGGCGCACTGGTTGCTGGGGCTGTCGCAGGTCCGCTTCACACCGTTTCTCATCGGAACGGCGATCGGCTTCATTCCCGGGATGGCGCTTCTCACGTACTTCGTCGTGTTCGTTGGAGAATCGCTGGGCGACTGGATCGCGGATCGACCTCCGTGGTTCTTTGCGGGTGTGGCTCTGGTGGTGATCGTATTCATTCGCCTGAGGCGCACCCTGGCGAAGCGACGCGAGCGGGCACCCCGCTCGGATGCGAAAGACCACATCCCCGCGGCCTGAGGCGCCTCCGCGATCGAACGGAACGCGTTGATCTTGCGGTTCGTTTCGAATCTCTCAGCGTGCCTGAGGATGGCCGCCCCCATCCACCGGCACTCGTCGTGGTTCGAGGTGTAGAATGACACCCGCCCGTGGAACCCCCTCGAGTCCGGCCTCAGCCTGGCCATCGAATCGCAGAGGAACCGTAGATGGCGCTCGATTCACGCCGGCGGCCCGAGCCCGCGGACTTCGGTTTCGATCCGAACCCCTTGCGAGAGAAGTACCGGCGGGAGCGGGCCAAGCGGATCCGCGCGGACGGCAACGATCAATATCGGGAGGTCACCGGCGACTTCGTCCGATACCTCGACGATCCCTACGTGGAACCCGGCTACACGCGGGAGCCACTCAGCGACGACATCGAGGTCGCGATCATCGGGGGCGGCTTCGGAGGTCTCCTGGCGGGGGCGCGCCTGCGCGAGGCCGGCGTCGACGACCTCCGGATCATCGAGTCGGGCGGTGACTTCGGCGGCACCTGGTACTGGAATCGCTACCCCGGCGCGCAGTGTGACATCGAGTCTTACGTCTATCTGCCCCTGCTCGAAGAGATGAACTACGTCCCCAAGGAGAAGTACTCCCACGGCCCAGAGATCCTGGCTCACAGTCAGGCCATCGCCAGGCGCTACGATCTCTACACGAACGCCTGTTTTCAGACGTTGGTGACGGGGCTGCACTGGGACCCGGACGCCGCCCGCTGGATCGTCTCCACCAACCGGGGAGACCGCATCAAGGCCCGCTTCGTGTGCATGTCGAACGGGCCGTTGAGTCTCGCCAAGCTGCCCGGCATCCCCGGGGTGGAGAGCTTCGAGGGACACTCGTTTCACACGAGCCGATGGGACTACGCGTACACCGGCGGAGACACCAACGGCAATCTGACGGGCCTTCGGGGCAAGCGTGTGGGCATCATCGGCACCGGGGCGACGGCCGTGCAGTGCGTCCCCCATGTCGGAGAGATGGCAGAGCATCTGTTCGTCTTCCAGCGCACGCCATCGTCGATCGACGAACGAGGCAATCGCCCTACCGACCCGGAGTGGGTGAAGACCCTGGAGCCCGGCTGGCAGCAGCGGCGGATGGACAACTTCAACATCCTCGTGACGGGTGGGTTCCAGGAAGAGGACCTGGTGAACGACGGCTGGACGGACATCATCCAGAAACTGTCATCCATGGTCGACAGAAGTGGAGAGGGCGACACACCGGAACAGATCGAAGCCAAGTTGGAGCTGGCGGACTTCCAGAAGATGGAGCAGATCCGAGATCGCGTGGACTCTTTCGTGGACGATCCGGTCACGGCGGAGGCTCTGAAGCCCTACTTCCGGCAGTTCTGCAAACGCCCCTGTTTCCACGACCAGTATCTGTCCACGTTCGGCCGTCCCAACGTGACCCTCGTCGATACCCAGGGGAGGGGCGTGGAGCGGGTCTCCGAGGGCGGCATCGTGGTCGACGGCCAGGAGTACGAGGTCGACTGCCTCATCTACGCCACCGGCTTCGAGGTCGGGACGGACTACACGCGCCGAGCCGGCTACGAGATCATCGGGCGCGAGGGCCTGGCCCTGAGCTCGAAATGGGCAGACGGAATGTCCACCTTCCACGGCTTCCTGAGCCGAGGCTTCCCCAACTGCTTCTTCATGGGAGGGACGCAGACGGGGCTCACCCCGAACTTCACGCACATGCTCAACGAGCAGAGCCAGCACATCGCGTACATCATCGAGCGCGGCCGAAAGAGCGGCGCCACGACGATTGAAACCTCGGAGGAAGCCGAGGCGGAATGGGTGCGCACGATCAACGAGTCCGCGAACAGGAGGCAGGATTTCCTGCTGGAATGCACCCCCGGCTACTACAACAACGAAGGCAAGCCGGGAGAAGGGCGGGGGTGGTTTGGCGGCGTGTACGCCGACGGCGCCGACGCGTTCTTCCAACTCCTGAGGGACTGGCGAGCCAAGGGAGATCTGCAGGGCCTCGAACTGCGATAGG
>JABSQW010000296.1 GCA_013215605.1 Myxococcales bacterium | reverse complement strand
GACGGTCGGGTCAGCCGCCGCCTCCGCGTCGCCGAACGTCGCCAGGCCTTTGGGCGGCGTGTCGCCGAACTCGTCGAGCACGCGCACGAGAGCTCCGGCGCGCGCCGCGCGTTCGGCCTGGGCGCCCGTGTCGGCACGCCAACTCCGCAGCGTCTCGGCGATCTCTGCGAGGTAGCGCTCGCGCTTCGGCGGGATCAGTCCGCCGAAGCTCTCTGCAACCGGCGCGGCGGGCGGCGTTGCCACGGTCGCCGCCGGCAGGCCGCGCACCGCCGCGACGCGGTCGATCAGCACCCGGGCGAGAACGTTGGTGCGCGGGTCGTCCCACTGCCTCGCGACCGTCGGGTACACGGGGACGTCGGCTTCCGCGAGGTCGAACTGCCGGCGGTTGCGCTTCCACTGTTTGCGCACATCGCGCAACGCGTCGAGCGCCCCCTGGCGGTCGAACTTGTTGAGCACGACGATCTCCGCGAGGTCGAGCATGTCGATCTTCTCGAGCTGCGACGGCGCGCCGTACTCGGGCGTCATCACGTAGACCGACACGTCCACGAGGTCGACGATCTCCGAGTCGCTCTGGCCGATGCCGGCCGTTTCCACGATCACGAGGTCGTACTCGGCGGCGCGGAACACGCGCACCGCGTCGCCCACCGCCGAAGACAGAGCGAGGTGAGCCTGGCGTGTGGCGAGGGAGCGCGCGAAGACGCGGGGTGCGTGGATCGCGTTCATGCGGATGCGGTCCCCGAGCAGCGCACCGCCGGAGCGGCGCCGGGTCGGATCGACGAGCAGCAGCGCCACGCTGTGGCCCGGGTGCGCGATGCGGTAGCGGCGTACGAACTCGTCGATCACGCTCGACTTGCCCGCGCCGCCTGTGCCGGTGAAGCCCACGACCGGAACGCGCTTTGCCGCCGCAGCGCGCTCGTCGAGGCGCGCGCGCAACTCCTGGATCGCCGGGTCCGCGTCGACTCCGGCAAGCTCGAGGCGCGTCACGAGCTGCGCCACGAGCCGGGGCGCATCGGGAGAGAGATCGTCGAGGGGATCGCTCGTCGCATCGAGGGTCGACACCGCGCACTCGTCGATGAGCGAGCGGATCATTCCCTCGAGTCCCATCGCGCGGCCGTCATCGACGCCGAAGATGCGTGCGACACCCGCGCCGCGGAGCTCTTCGGCCTCGTCGGGCGTGATGGTTCCGCCGCCGCCTCCAAACACACGGATGTTCGGCGCGCCGCGCTCGCGCAGCCGCTCCACGAGGTAGCGGAAGAACTCCATGTGTCCGCCCTGGTAGGAGGACACCGCGACCGCGTGCGCGTCCTCCTGCACCGCGGCATCGACGATCTCATCGACCGAGCGATCGTGGCCGAGGTGGATCACCTCGGCTCCCTGGGCCTGCAGAATGCGGCGCATGATGTTGATCGCCGCGTCGTGTCCGTCGAACAGCGAAGCCGCGGTGACGATGCGAACGCGCTCCGTGCGCACCGATGTGGCGCCGGCGAGCTCTGCGTTGCTCATGCTGGACCCCTTTCGATCGCGGAGCTCCTGTGGGCTCGGATCTTCGTTCGCCACTGACCCTATCGGTCGCCCGCTCCGCCGGGTGCGCCCTCTGCGAGGTCGCGGATGCGCTTTGCGACGTGGTGCTGATACTGGCGAAGTTCCCCCTGCAGACCCTCGAGCTCGCGGATGCGCGCCTGGATGGACGCCGCGTGAGCATCGAGCTGCTCCTCGAGACGCAAGAGCATGTCGTGAGTCGAGCCTCCGATCGCGTAGACGGCGTTGAGCTCCTTGACCTCCGCGAGAGACAGCCCGAGCCGTTTCAGACGCTGGATGAAGCGCAGCCTCTCGATCTCGTCGGGTCCGTACACGCGCCGCCCGCTGGCGCGCCGGCG
>JABSQW010000295.1 GCA_013215605.1 Myxococcales bacterium | reverse complement strand
CCGACCGAACGGCTTGGCGAGGCGAAGCGTCGGGATTCCACCGCCGCCGGGGGCTTCGCGAGGGGAGACGGGGACTTCCGCGAGCTCGATCGACGCGGGGCGTGCGCTACTGCGTCACCCGAAACCTCGAACGCCTGCCCGACGAAATCGACGGAGACATCGGCATCCTCGTGCGCCCGGGTCAGCGGGCACGCGCAACGACGACTGGCTGCGGCGCAGCGTGCTCGATGCAAAGGCGCCGCTCCTCGAGCGGCTTCGGGCGTCGGGAGCGAGCGCGTCCTAGCGACCGACTCCCCCGCCCGCGTCCCGCCAGCCGGAAATCCAGAAGCGCACCCAGCACGCGAGGGTCAGTGCCAGTCCGAAGTAGCTCGCGGCTCAGCGCGGCCAACTCGAATGGTCGTGCCAGTCCGAGACGCGGACCTGGTCGCGAGCGGCAAACACACCGCGAATCGAAATCGGCTGGCCCGACACCGGAGCGCCAACCAGTGCGATGCGCTCGCCACTCAAGGTCCTGACGAACGTACCCGCGTCGGTCACGACGAGGCCCTCCCGGTCGAACTCCACCGCGCGGCCCGCGCGCACCTCGCGGTCGCGCAGCGTTCGCGCGAAGTGGCTGTCGGCCTCTTCCGGGCCGGCGCGGAGAACCAGCGGCGCAGCCATGTACACGACTCCGAGAGCCACGACGGCGAGCACCCGCTGGCGTCGAATCGCCGGGGCGGGCGCGACCTGCACGGGCGGCCGCTCGCGCCACAACCACGCAAACGCCCCGAGGCCCAGCGCCGTCAGGAACCACGTCCATGGGCTCTCGGGCCAGAACCACCCGGCGTTCCAGATCGTCCACGAAAAAGGGGCGAACAGGTGTACCCCGTTCGCCCACTTCGTCTGCAACGCGTCGAGCAGGAGGTGCAGCACCGCGTTCACCGACAGCAGGAGGAACACGTGGCGGGGCCGGCGTGACAAGAGCGCAAACCCCGCGCACGCCACGAGGGACACGGCGAGCGAAGCCTGGGCGACGGCGTAGAAGCGCATCTCGTACGGATCGATCTGCGGGAGGAGCGTGGTGATCGCGCGCTGCGCGATCCACGGGAGGTCCGGGATCACACAGCCCAGGCTGATCCAGCGCAGCTCCGCGTCGCGCCACAGCGCGCGACTGATCGCGACCTGCACGCCGACATGTGCGAGGGTGTTGGGCAAGCCAGCGCTACTCCGTTCCGTCCGCTTCGCGCCCGAGATCGATCGACACGCCCGCGTAGCCGCCGAGCGCGCTGGCCAGCGTCCCGATTCCCCACGCGAACGGCCCGATGGCGGGCATGTGCGACCACGTGCCGATCGCCCACAGCACAGCGACGAAGAGCATGCCGAGCAATCCACCGGTGACGAGACGCGAAGCGATCGACGCCCGACGGCGGCGAATCGTTCCGCCGAGGGAGGCGAGGCCACAGCCGGCCACGAGCGCCGCACCGAGGGTCTCGCCCATCGGAGCAACCCCCTGCTTCACCGCGAGCCAACGCTCCCCCGCACACACGCCGTCCACCTCGATACGGCTCCAGCTGCCGTCGAAGGTCGCCCAGATGCGGTGCTCGCTGTTCGTCAACGGACCCCGGAACGAGCGCGCGTTGGGGCGCGTGCCGTTCGAACTCGTGACCGGGGTGCGGAGGCGAAAGACGACATCCCGGCCCGACTGAGCGATGCTGAAATTGCGGTCTTCGAGATCGCGCGAGAACGACAGGATCCGCGCCGGACCCGTCGCCTCGAGATCGTCGGGCGTGGCGCGGATGAAGACCGCGAGGCGGTTGCTCTGCACCAGCTGCTCGTGCAGGCGCGAGGCGGCGGGCTCTGGGAGTGGCCAGCTGGCGTCGCGCACCGAGAGACCCGAGCGCCCGCGGCGCATTCCCGAGCCCCCCGGCGGATCGACGCTGATCGGAGCCGGCCCGGTCGGGCCATCGAGGCGGCCGGCGGGGGGATCCGCGAAGCGCATCCAGAGCAACGGTCCGCCTTCGCTCCAGGCGGGCGGACCGGCCTCGTCCCAGATCCTCGCCGCTTCGCTCGCGACATTCCGGTCGAAGACCGCGAGCTCGGCGATCGACCCCGACCACGGCCGATCGCGGGTCGCCTCGTTGCCGATCACGAGCGGCATCGGCTCCCACCCGCTGAAGTCGTTCCCGACACGCAGCGGTTGCGACGCGATGCATGCCGCGAGCAAGCCGAGAGCCGCGAGGAGCGACAGTCGGTGAGCCCCCAAGTGCGCCACGAGCTTCGCCAGCTCCCGCGTGGGTCGCGCTCTCGTGAGATGGACGTGCCACCCGAGTACGGCGCCGAGTGTGTCCGACACGAGGTCCCAGACGCTGGGGCTTCGCAGTACCCAGAACTGCGCCGCTTCGACGCCCAGACTCAGGAGGAGTGCCAGCAGCGCGCAGGTGACGCTCGAGCGTTCGCGCAACGCCACGCCGAGGGGCCAGAAGAGCACGATGTTCTGCAGGAAGTCGTAGGGGACCAGGGAATCGCTGTCGACGCCGCCCGGCTCGCAGTGAATGGCGAATGGGAACAGCGTCGCGGACACCACCCCGAGCAGGTAGAGGAACAGCCACGCGGGCCGGGTCGGGCGGCGGGCCGCCGGTTTCACGAGCGCTTCTGATCGGCCTTCGGAGGCGAACCCAGACGCGCCAGGGCGCCATCGGCGCGGCCACCGCGCAAGCGGTCCGCGAGTCCATCGAGGTTCGGGTCGAACCCGCCCAGGATCCCTATCCGGCGATGCGATCGGAACCCGAAGTTCACCGGTCGCCGCTCCCCCTCCCGCGCTCCGCGCGCAGTCCCGTAATACCCCAGATATAGCCAGATGACCTCCCGGCTGCGCTGGACGTACGCGGGCTGAAGCTTGAATTGGCGTGTCGGGGCTCGGGCTCTTGCCCCGCGGCGGGGATGGCCGACGGCATCGGGGTCGGCGACAATATGCGCGCGGCCGCGCCGAGCTCTCGCGCCCCGGCGGGGCCATCGGGGGCAGCCGCAGACGTTCGCGCGACGCAACGGCCTGAGCGATCTCTTGG
>JABSQW010000294.1 GCA_013215605.1 Myxococcales bacterium | reverse complement strand
GCCCTCGACACCTTCCACGACCGCCGCAACGGCTACTTCTTCGAGACCAACCCGCGCGGTATGCGCCACGACGTGCTGATCGAGGGCGACAACTTCGAGATCAGCTGGGACGCCATCTGGTTCGTCGAGACGACGATCGACGACGAGGGCTGGACGGCGGAGATCGCGATCCCGTTCTCGTCGCTGAGCTTCGACCCCACCGGCGATACCTGGGGGCTGAACGTCAACCGCGGAATCCGGCGCAACGACGAGGACGACCGCTGGGCGGACCCCGCCCCCCAGCGATTCCTGAGCGATCTCGGCAACGCGGGAATCCTCGAGGGCATGCTCGGCGCGAATCAGGGGCTCGGCTTTCGCATCGTGCCTTCGGGAACCCTCCGGCGCGTCGACGATCATCTGCTCGACGAAGGCGACACCGACTTCGAGCCGACGATCGACGCTTTCTACAAGGTGTTGCCCTCGGTCACCGCTGCGGTCACGGCGAACACCGACTTCGGAGAGGTCGAGGTCGATGAGCGTCAAGTGAATCTCTCGCGCTTTGCGCTCTTCTTTCCCGAGAAGCGGGATTTCTTTCTCGAGGATGCCCTGATCTTCGACTTCGGGGACATCAGCCAGAACGGCCGTCCCTTCTTCTCGCGTCGGATCGGACTCTCGGCCGCCGGCAAGCCGGTACCCCTCCTCGTCGGAGGAAAGCTGACCGGGCGCCTCGGTCCCACGAAGTTCGGCGTCCTCAACACGTACGTCGACAGCCACGCAGAGGTCGAGAAGCAGAACCTGCTCGTCGTCCGCCCCGCCGCGAACGTTTTTGGCGAGTCGACCGTCGGCGCCATTCTCACGAATGGCAACCCGGAGGGCGGCGGCACGAGCACGACCGTCGGTGCCGACTTCCTGTACCGCAACTCGAACTGGCAGGGGACGGGAAATTCCGCGCAAGCGAGCTTCTGGTTTGCGAAGAGCATCAACGAGGGTGTGAGCGGAGACGACCACGGCTTTGGCGCAAAATTCGTGTACCCGAACGACCTCATCAATTGGGTGCTCGGAGCCGAGGAGCTCCAGGCCAACTACGACCCTGCGCTGGGCTTCGTGAACCGATCCGACATCCGCCACTACTTCGGCAATTTCCGTTACCGCACCCGACCCAGCGGGGGCCCTTTTCGGACGATCGACCACCGCGTGTTTGGGCAGGTCTTCACCGATACGGGCAACAATCTCGAGAGCACCAACTTCATCTTCAAGCCGCTCGTGCTCGCCACGCCGCTCGGTGACACCCTCGAGTTCGCCTACCGGACCCGCTACGAAGACGTCGAGGATGCCTTCGAGTTCCTCGAGATTCCGGTCGGGACCTACCGATTCGACGAGGGCAGCGTGCGCGCGTACTCGAGCCGCAACCGACCGCTCCAGGCCGACCTCAAAGTCGGCTACGGGACGTTCTTCGACGGCCGGCGAGCCCGCGTGGAGCTCGGCGTGGAATGGCGGCCGTCGTACCACTGGCTCCTGGAACTCGAGTACGAGTGGAACGGCATCCAGTTGCCCCGGGGCGACTCCCCCGCGCACATCGCGCGCTTTCGCGTGAATGTGCAGTTCACCCCGGACATCTCGTGGGTGACGTTCCTCCAGTATGACAACCAGAGTGACAGGGGCGGCATCAACTCGCGGCTCCACTGGATCATCCAGGACGGACGCGAGTTCTTCATCGTGATCAACCAGGGTCTCGACCTGTCGGACGGCGTGGAGGCGACCCGCACGGAAGCGCTCGTGAAGGTCCTCTTCACCTTTACGTTCTAGTATCCTCTTCCCATGATCGACGTCACTCCGTTGAAAGCGCCGTTCGGGGCCGAAGTTCGCGGCTGGGAGCCGGGACGCGCTCTGACGGAT
>JABSQW010000293.1 GCA_013215605.1 Myxococcales bacterium | reverse complement strand
CCTCAGGTCCCGCATGACGTGGTCGGCGGGCGGGTAGTCGAAGGTCTGTTCACGGCTGGCCAAGGCGACCTCCCAAGCTCCCGGGCCCGGTGCGCTTCAGGGCGGATTCGCGGCGCCCGCATCATACTCCCGTGCATGCGAATCGTCCCCATGGGTCGTCCGTTCCTCTCTCTCTCGCTCGTGTGCGTGTTCGCCCTGATCTTTTTGCTCCCCACGGCGTCGCCGGGGCTGGTGGTGCATGCAACGGGCGAGCACTCGACGCTCGAGCCGCCCGCGCGGTTCCCCGGCTGGAAGTACGTCGGGCGCTGCGGCCGGCTGACGGCGATCTATCTCGGTGCCGGCTGGGTGATCACCGCGTGGCACGTCGAGATGCGGGACGTCGAGCTCGAGGGTCGGACGTACAAGCCAGTGGAGGCGAGTCGGATCACCCTGCGCGGAGCGCCCGGAACCAAGGAGCACCCCGATCTCTCCGTCTTCCGCATCGAGCCTCGACCGCAGCTGCCCGACCTCGCGATCCGGGACCTCCGGCCAACGGTCGGAGACGAGGTCCTGCTCGTCGGAACCGGCATGGACGGTGGGGAGGCGATCTCGTGGCGCTCCGCCCGCGGCGTGAAGTGGGCGACGCACCGCTCGAAGCGCTGGGGGACCAACCGGATCCACGAGGTGGGCCGTGAAGCGGTGTTGGGCTCGACCCTCACGCGATCGTTCGTCACCGTGTTCGAACCACAGGACACCGGATACGAGGCCCAGGCGGCCCGCGGAGACTCGGGAGGGGCCGCGTTCCTCCGGTCGAAGGCGAGCGAGCACGAGAACGAGCCGTGGCAGCTGGCCGGTGTGTTGTTCAGCATCTCGATGTTCCCGGGCCAGCCCGCGCAGTCGGCGCTGCAGGGGAACGAGACGCTGATCGTCGATCTCTCCTTTTACCGCGATCAGCTGCTCGAGGTGCTCCGGCGCAGGGTCGAGCCGCCCGGGCGTCCCCCGGAGGCGCAGTCTCCCTAGCATCCCGGCATTTCGGGTTCTACCGGGGTCTCGATGGTCCGCGGGTCGTCTCTGATCGTCTGGCAGCCATGAGAGAGCCGGCCGAGGCCAGGGCATTACCGCCCATCAGGATCCAACCCACGTCTCCTTCTGGAACGCGGAGAGCTTCACCTACTACCTGGACGGTGCTTCCCACCGGGAGCGCTTCGGTCTCTCCTACCGAGTGACGGCGCGTTTCCGAAATCTTCGCTCGTATCGCCTGGAAGGTTCTGACGAGGTGACGATCACGCCGTTCGGCTCATGGGCTGCGTGATGGATACCTCGATGCGGAGTGGCCAGACCTTGCGCGGCCGATGGCGTTTCCTGCGATACCCGCGTGAAGGCTGAAGCCCTGCACGCTGGCACGGCAGTTTCCCGGGATGAACTCGACATCCTCTGCTTCGATTCGATCTCCGAGCCGAATTGAGTTCCACCACCGACGGATGAATCGACACGGGATTTCCCCGAGCGGGCTTGGCTCGACACGCGGAGTTGCCAGCGCGTGTTGCGTAGATGCGTTGAAGTTTCCGTGTTCCCTATCACTCATGGCGACGGCGGATTATCCGAAAGGCTTTACGAGGGGACACCACTCGGAGGAACCCACCCGTGAACTTTTTCCTCGCGGTGTCACAGTCGAAGCGGAAGCACCGCAAGTGTCGAGTCGGTCGCGTGCTCGAGATCGCCCTCGTGGTGTCGCTCGCGGCTGGACTTGCGCACGCCGGTGCGGGCGAGGCGATGGGGGGTCTGGACGAGCAGGTCCAGGAGATCAAGTCGGACGTGCTCGGCATCGCCAACGAGTTGCGGCAGCTCGAGGAAAAGCTGCTGTACCCGTCGGATACACAAGTGGCGGTCTTCGTGTCTCTCGCCGAGGGCGACGCGGTCGAGCTCAGCTCGGTGCGGATCCAGATCGACGGTCAGCCCGTCGCGCACCACATCTACAGCTTCAGGGAACTCACGGCCCTGCGGAAGGGCGGGGTGCAGCGAGTCTACACGGGCAACCTGCAGACCGGGGAGCACCGGATCGAGGTGTCGATGGCGGGCACGCTGCCCGGTGGCTCGGCGTTCGACCAGACCGAGAGCTTCCCATTCCAGAAGAACGTCGAGCCGAAGGTCGTCGGTTTGACCCTCGCGGGCCAGACAGTGGGCGGTGCCCAGATCCAGCTCGGAGGCTGGTAGCCCGTGGCTTTCGCTCGCGCCGAATGCGCCGGCCTGATGCTGGCGGCACTCCTCTTGGCGAGTGCAGCCCCCGCCGAGGATCGCTCCGATCCATGGCTCGGAGAGGCGCTCTATTACGCCCACCAGGAGCGCTGGTTCGAGGCGCTCGAGCGCCTCGATACCGAGATCGCCCAGCACTACCGAGTCGACGAGCGCGAGCTGGACTTGCTCCATCCCTTCATCGGTCACGCCGAGTTCTCGGTCGGCGACTTCGAACTCCACTACCGGATGCATCACCGCGCCGGGCGCGCCATCCGCGCCGTACTCGAGGCCGACGTCGACGATGCGGTGCGCAACGAGGCCGTGTACCGGCTAGCGCGGCTCCAGTTCCAGAAGGGCCAGCCCGAGGCGGCCCTGCGCGCCCTCGATGGTATGCACGGTCCGGTTCCACAGGCGATCCGCGACGACGTTGCGTTCCTGCGCGCGAACCTCTATCTCGCGACGAGCCGCGCTTCCGAGGCGGTCGACGCGCTCCGGCGGCTGCAGGGCTCCGACACGCTCCGTGGCTTCTCGGGTTACAACCTCGGCATCGCGTTGCTGCAGGACGGTCGCGCCGAAGCGGCGCTCGCGCAGCTCGAGCGCGCCGGACGACTGCGAACGAGCGATCCTGCAACCCTCGCGATCCGCGACAAGTCGAACCTGGTGCTCGGCACGCTGCGCTTCGAGTCGGAGGAGTTCGACGCGGCACAGCGCTCCCTGGACCGCGTACGCATCGCGGGACCGTTTTCGAACCAGGCGTTGCTGCGCGCCGGCTGGGCCGACGCTTCGGCCGAGAACTTCGAGCGGGCGCTCGTTCCCTGGAACCTGCTGGCGGAGCGCGAGCGGACCGACATCGCCGTTCAGGAAGCCTGGCTCGCGCTTCCCTATGCCTACGGGAAGCTCGAGGTCCACGGGCGCGCGGCGCTGCTGTATGGGCAGGCCAACGAGTCGTTCGCCGGGGAGCTCGGGAAGGTCGACGCCTCGATCGCGAACATCCGGAGCGGGGCGTTCCTCGAGGCGCTCGTTCGCGAGGAGATTCGCCGCGATGCGGACTGGGTGATTCGGCTGCGCAGTCTGCCGAACGCGCCCGAGACCTTCTACCTGATGACGCTGATGGCGTCGCACGACTTCCAGTCGGCGCTGCAGAACTATCTCGATCTCGAGGATCTACGCCGCAAGCTCGTCGGGTGGCAGGGCAGCCTCGCCGCCTTCGACGACCTGATTGGGCTGCGTCGGCAGTACTACGAGCCGAAGCTCCCCGCGATGGATCGTCGCTTTCGCGAGCTCGACGCCCGAATGCGCTTGCGGCTCGAGCAGCGCGAGCACCTCGATGCGCGGCTCCAGCAGCTGCTCGTCGCACCGCGGCCCGAGCTGCTCGCCACGGCCGACGAGCAGGCGTGGGTCGCGCGACTCGACATGTTCGAGGCGGGCCTCGCGGGTGCGGACGGCAAACGCGCCGTGGAGCTGCGCGAGCGGATCGATCGCCTGCGCGGCGCAATGACCTGGGAGATCGAGACGCAGTACCACGAGCGGCTGACCGACGCGCACCGGCATTTGCGCGAGCTGGCCACGGACGTCGCCGCGCTGACAGAACGGTACGACACCTTCGTTCGCGCGAGGCAGGCCGCCGCGCACAGCTACACCGGCTACGACGAGGGGATCGCGGGCCTGCGGGCTCGCATGGGCGAGGCCCTCGAGACTGTGGCGGTGCTGATGGCTCGGCAGGGCCACCGGCTCGAGACCGTTGCCATCGCGGAACTCGTGGCCCGCCGCGATCTGCTCGACAACTACCAGAACCGCGCACGCTTCGCGTTCGCCGACAGCTACGACCGCGCTGCCAAGGCGCAGGCTCAGGTGCAGTGAGGACGGGGCGACGATGCAACTCACTCGTACAGCCCTCGTCGTGGCCTCGATCTTCTTCGTCGCCTGCGCGGGCAACCCCGACAAGCGCACGCTCGCCGAGCTCCACCGCGTCGAGGCGGACATGACCGAGATCCAGGTCGCGAACGGCCTCGACGAAGCCATGAAGGGCTACCGACGCTTCCTCGACGAGGCCCCGGAGTCGGCGCTCACGCCCGAGGCCATGCGCCGCCTCGCGGATCTGAAGCTCGAGAAGGAGTACGGGTTCGTCGGCGGCCCCGGCGCCGCGGTGCTGCCCGCACCGCAGACGAGGCGCGTCGCGTCCTCGGATGCGCCGAGGGCCGCCGCGATCGCCGAATTCGGCGAGTCCGACCGGGCATTCGAGCGGCGTGCGGCGTCGCGCGACGAGATCGCCATGGCCGACGACCGCGAACTCGCGCTGCCCGGGGGTGAAGTCGCGGACGGCGCGGGGCCGCTCGAGGCGATCGGGCTCTACGACCAGATCCTCGCGACCTATCCCGCCTACCCGCACAACGACCGCGTGCTCTACCAGAAGGCGCGCGCCTATGACGAGCTCGGCCGTCCTGATGACGCGATCGCGGTGATCGCGCAGTTGATCGACGCGCACCCGCACTCGCGCCACATCGACGAGGTGCAGTTCCGCCGGGCCGAGTACTTCTTCACGCGCCGCCGCTACCTCGAAGCCACGGACGCCTACGCCGCGATCACGACGCGCGGATCGGTCTCGGACTTCTTCGAGCTCGCGCTCTACAAGCTGGGCTGGACGCTCTACAAGCAGGAGCTGCACGAAGAGGCGCTCGACCAGTATGTCGCGCTGCTCGACTACAAGGTTTCCACCGGATACGACTTCGATCAGTCCCGGGACGAGGACTCGAGCCGGCGCATCTCGGACACGTTCCGCGTCATGAGCCTGAGCTTCTCGAGCATCGGT
>JABSQW010000292.1 GCA_013215605.1 Myxococcales bacterium | reverse complement strand
GGAGCTGACCGCGAACGTCAACGTCGTCGGCGAGCGGATCCTCTCCAACGATTTCGACCGGAAGCTCGACCCCCTCGACTCCTACGCGGTCGTGGACCTGCTGGCCGCGTGGCGGCCGCAGTTCGGCGATGACTGGGAGGGCGCGCTGACGCTGGCCCTGCGGAACGTGGCCGACGAGGAGTACAGCGATTTCGGCGCGCGCTACGACGTCGGCTTCCCCAGCGCCGTGCCCTCGGCCTTCTTCAATCCGGCGGCCGGTCGCAGCTGGGAGCTCGGGGTCTCGCTGGCTTGGAGCCACTGACCCCGGAGAACTTCCCGCGACCGCGGAGGCTGTGCCCGCCGAACGCTAGAGCTCTTCGGCGAACAGCGCCTTTACGCGCTCCCACGCGTCGCCGGCCGCAGCCGCGTTGTAACTCGCGCGCTGGTCGCAGAAGAAGCCGTGATCGGCTCCCGGGTAGACCTGGGTTTCGAACCGCGTTCCGGCGTCGGTGAGCGCGCGCTTCACGCTCTCCACCTGATCGGCGGGAATCAGCGCGTCCTTCTCGCCGAACAGACACAGGATGCAGCCCTGGATCTTCGGGGTGCGCCCGAGCGTCGGCGGCGCACCGCCGGGGCCCTGGGGAGCCGCGATGCCGCCGCCGTAGAAGCTCGCCGAAACCGCGACGTCCGTCTCGCACGCCGTGAGATACGTCATGTGGCCGCCAATGCAGAAGCCCATCGCGCCGATGCGATCGCCCTTCACGTCGACGCGGGTCCTCAGGTAGCCGAGGGTGGCCTGGGCGTCGGCGATCATCTCGTCGGCGACGAGCTGGTTGAGGAGCAGCATGCCACCGGCAAAGCCCTCGTCGTCGTAGCCGTACTCGACGCCCGGGCCGGTGCGGTGGAAGTAGTCCGGGGCGATCGCCACGTAGCCCTCGCCTGCCACGCGTTCCACCACTTCGCGGATGTGCGAGTTCACGCCGAAGATCTCCATGTAGACGATCACGGCGGGGAGCCGTGCGTCGCCTTCGGGACGCGCGACGTAGCCTCCCATGGTTCCATCGCCTGCGGGAATCTCGACTCGCTCGGTCTGAATACTCATCGATCTCTCTCCTTCACTCGAACGGGTCCGACACGGGAAATTTCGTTCACGCTACGAAATCGTCCCGGCGCCCCGAAGTCAAGCGTGCATTCGGGGCATCGGGGGGACGTCCTTCAGGACCTCGGCTTCGTGGATCGCCAGCTCGCGCAGCCGCTCGCGAACCGCATGCGCGGGTGCGAGGCGTTCCGCGAGGTCGACGTACACCTGGTGATGCCGCGCCTCGCAGGCCAACAGCCCCTTGTAGAAGTGGGCGAGTGCGGGGTCCGTTGCGGCGTCGGCGAGCTGCTTGAAGCGCTCGCAGCTGCGCGCTTCGATGAGCGAGCAGACGAGCAGCGTATCGACGAGGCGCTCGGGCTCGGCGCTGCGCACCGGCTCCCGCAGGCGCCCCGCGTAGGGACTCGGCTTGAGCGAGCGAAACGTCACGCCGCGGGCCTCGAGGTGCCCGAGGACCTCCTCGAAATGCGCGAGCTCCTCGCGCGCCAACCGCGATAGCGGCTCGTGGAGAAAAGCGTGCTGCGTGTACCGGAAGATCAGCTGCACCGCCATGCCGGCCGCCTTCTTCTCACAGTGGGCGTGATCGACGAGGAGCTCGTCCACGTCAGCCAGGACGCGCTTTGCCCACGCCGGGTCGGTGGGTGCCGCGAGCCCGAGCATCAGTCGTTCCAGCCGCGAAACGAAAGCGCGCGCTTCGGGATCGCGAGGCGTTTCGCACGCTGGAGCACGTGCCCGACCGGAGGCCAGAGCTTCGCCACCGCGCTCGTGGCTCGCGGCCAGGATCTCCCGCAGCTCGTCGAAGAAGGGGTCACGTCGCGATGCTGCCCAACCCACCGGGGGTCGGCAAGCGAGCCCGTCGCTCACGCCTCGCGGTCGCGGGGGCGCCGTCGGGGCTCGTGTAGACTGCACGCGGTGCAGTACCGACATCTGGGTCGCAGCGGCCTCGCCGTGAGCGAGATCGGCCTTGGCACGTGGCTCACGCTCGGATCGAGTGTGGACGCCGCCGGCACGCGAGAGATCGTGCATCGCGCGTACGACCTCGGTGTCAATCTGTTCGACACGGCCGACGTCTACTCCGACGGCGACTGCGAGCTCGCCCTCGGTCGGGCCATCGCGGAGCTTCCGCGTCGCCACCTCGTGATCGCGACGAAAGCCTTCTTCCCGGCGTCCGATCGCCCGAACGACAGAGGACTCTCGCGCAAGCACCTGTTCGAGAGTGTCGAGACCTCGCTGCGCCGCCTCGGCACCGACTACCTCGACCTCCACCAGGCGCACCGCTTCGATCCCGAAACGCCGCTCGAGGAGACACTGCGCGCCTACGAGGATCTGATTCGCCAGGGCAAGGTCCTCTACTGGGGGGTGTCGCTGTGGACGACCGATCAGGTCGAGGCCGCTTGTACGATGGCGACGGACCGCGGCGGCTTGGCTCCGGTCTCGGAGCAGTCGCTCTACTCGATCGTGCGGCGCGATATCGAGGCCGAGCACCTGGGGGCCTGCGAGTCCGCTGGGCTCTCCCAGCTGATCTTCAGTCCCCTCGCCCAGGGTGTCCTCTCCGGCAAGTACGGCGGCGGCGCGCGACCCGCGGATGCACGCGCGGCCGATCCGCAGCGGAGCGTCTTCATGAACGACTACCTCGACGACGCTCTCCTCGCGCGCGTCGACGCGCTGCGGCCGATTGCCGCCGACCTCGGCCTCACGATGTCGCAGCTCGCCCTCGCGTGGTGCCTGCGAAAGACCGCCATAGCGAGCACCCTCGTGGGCGTCACGCGGCTCGCGCAGCTGGAGGACAACGTCGGCGCTTCGGGTGTCGCGCTGCCCGCCGAGGCCGTGAAGCGCATCGACGAAATTCTCCCCGGTCCCGCGAGCTGAGTCCTTGGCGAGAATCGGCCGGTATGACAACGCGTTCAAGGTCGCCGAGTGGCACCGCCCGCTGCCCGAGGGCACGCGCTGCGAGCCGCTCGTGCTCGAGACACCGGACCGCGGCATCGCGCACGGCTGGCTGTACTCGCGCGGCGGCGAGGAAACCGCCGTGTGTCTCATGCACCCGCGCGCGAACTTCTCGCACCACTACACCGTGCCGGGACTGGTCGCCGCCGGCTTTGCCGTGCTCGTCGTCAACAGCCGCTGGCTCAACAACGACGCGACGCTGATCCACGAGGTGGTGCTCCTCGACGTGGCCGCCGGTCTCGCGGTCCTTCACGCGCGCTTCGACCGCGTGGTGCTCTGCGGCAATTCGGGCGGAGGCTCGCTGTTCACCTTCTACCTCCACCAGGCGCTCGCGCCGATGGGCGAGAGGCTGCGCGACACGGCCGCGGGCGACCCCTTCGACCTGAACGCCTTCGACCTCCCGGGCGCGGACGCGATGATCTATCTCGCCGCCCACCCTGGGGAGGGACACTTCCTCCTCCACGCCATCGACCCCTCGGTGACCGACGACCGCGACCCGCTGTCGTGCGATCCCGCGCTCGATCCCTTCGAGCCGTCGAACGGATTCGCGGAGCCCCCGGCGTCGTCGACCTACACCGCGGAGTTCCTCTCGCGCTACCGGGCCGCCCAGCGGGCCCGAATCGAGCGCATCGACGCCGAGGCGAGGCGGCGAGTCGCGAAGCGCAACGAGGCGCGTCAGCGCTTTCGCGAAGGCGGCGCAACCGCCGATCGTCGCGCGTCGATCGCCACCGACTTCCTGTTCGTGTACCGAACCGATGCCGACCCCCGCAGCGTGTCGCTCTCCCTCGACCCTTCGTCGCGCAGCTACGGTTCGCTCTGGGGCGTGCGCCCGGACTGGATCAATTACGGGGCGGTGGGCTTCGGTCGAATGGTGGCGCCCGAGGCGTGGCTTTCGACCTGGAGCGCCCTGGCGTCGCGCGCCGAGATCTCCGAGACCGGGCGCCGCATGACGCTGCCGTGTCTCCACATCGCCTACACGGGCGATCACTGCATCTTCCCGTCCGACCACGACCTGGTGGTGGGCGCCCTCGCCAGCCGAGACCTCAGCCGCGTCGAGATCGATGCCGATCACTACGGCTTCCCCGCCGAGAAGGGCCGCGACGCCGCGGTGGCCGCGATCGTCGAGTGGCTGCGGCGATGAACCTCGCGCACTTCCGGACCCTCGCGCTGGTCCTCGCGGTGGCCTGGCCGATCGCCGGCCCCAGCGCCCTGCGCGCGGCGACGATCCTGGTGACCACCAACCTCGACAGCGGGATCGGCAGCTTCCGCGACGCGATCGACCTCGCCAACGCCACTGCGGGGACCGACGACATCGTCTTCAACCTGGTCAACCTGGTCAGCTTGGGGGAGATCGAGCTGCTGACGGCGCTTTCACCGATCACCGAATCCGTGAACCTCGACGCCAGCGCTCTGCCGGATTTCCTCGGCGTGGTTGGACCCGACATGGAGACCTGGCTCGACATCGGCGACGTCGACGTGCTGCTTCGCGACCTCGATGTCAGCGGCCAGGAATTCTCGGTCGCCAGCGGAGGCAGCCTCGAGATCCGGCGCAGCGAAGCGTTCGAACTCGACATCGACCTGACGGGCGACGGCGGCTTCGTGAAGAGCGGGAGCGCCGAACTCACCCTCGTGAACCCGAACAGCTACACGGGAGGCACCGCGGTCCAAGGGGGGTCGCTGCGCGGAGATACGCGGAGTCTCCAGGGCGACATCGAGGTGGAGTCGGGGACGAGCACAATCTTCGAGATGCCTCTCGCGGCTGCGGCGGAAGCGGACCAGGTCGATCCGGGGACCTACGCGGGCATCCTCTCCGGCGCCGGCGCACTCCGTAAGGCCGGCGAGGGCACGCTCATCCTCACCGGCGACAACACGTTCACCGGCGGCACGACCGTGGAGGCGGGCAAGTTGATCGCCAGCGAGGGTGCGCTTCCCGCTGACGGCGACGTCCAGGTCGACAGTGGCGGGACCCTCGAGCTCGCCGATGCCGGCGCGGCGACGTTCAGCGGCGCGATCAGCGGCGCGGGGGACGTGATCAAGTCGGGTAGCGGAGCGCTCTTGCTGGAGGGCGCCAACACTTCCACGGGATCGTTCACGATCCGCGACGGCGATGTCAGCGTCGGCGACGCGGGCAACCTCGCGGCCGCGGTCGACATCGGCACCGGGCGCAACTTCACGATCATCGAGTCCACGTCGAAGACCTTCAGCGGGTCGCTCACGGGGGGTGGCCAGCTCACGAAGGAGGGCGGCGGAACCCTGACGCTGACCGGTACGGCGGATCACACGGGCGGCACCGAGGTCATCGCCGGGACCCTGCGCGGAAACACTTCCAATCTGCAGGGAGCCATCGGCCTGATCAACAGCGCGACCGCCCTCGAGTTCGACCAGTCCGTGGACGGTGCGTTCTCGGGAACGATCACGACCTTCAGCGCCATGGAGACGGTGACGAAGCTGGGCGCAGGCACGCTCACCATTGCGAGTCCGCAGACCTACACCGCCACGACGACGGTGGCCGCGGGTCGGCTCGAGCTTGCGGCGTCGCTCACGGGACCCGTGGAAGTGAACAGCGGGGCCACGCTAGGCGGGACGTCCAGCGTGGGCGGCCTCGTCACGGTACACGGCAGCGTCGCGCCGACCGGCACGGCCACGCTGAGCCTCGACAGCGTCCAGTTCGAAGCCGGCTCGACCCTGGCCGTGGACGTCGCTGCGGATGGCTCGAGTGGGAGGGTCAGCGGCACGAGCGCCACGGTGGATGGCGGGATGAACGGCGCGGTGATCCGGGTGAACCCGGGCCCTGGAAACTACACCGCCGGCAAGACCTTCACCGTACTCGCCACCCCAACCTCGGATCGCTTCGCCGACGTAGTCGACAACTTCCCCTTTCTCGACATCACCGACGCCACCCCCGCTGGCAACTCTCCGATCCGCATTCACGTCGTGACCAACGCCAGCGCGATCTCGGAATTCGCGACGACGCCGAACCAGATCGCGGTTTCCGGTGCGCTCGAAGACGCGTACCTCGACCCCACCGCCGACTTCCTGACCGTCATCGACAACCTCCAGGTCGTAACGGAGGAAGATCTCCCGACAGTGCTCGACGACCTGGCGGCGGACGAACTCGTGGGTCTGCACGCTGTCCGGATCGCGAGCCAGTATCGCTTCGAAAGTGCCCTGCGAACCCGTTTCCAGGTGGCGCGCGACGAACTCGTGAACGGCGATCTCGCAGCCAGGGAATCGCCCAGCGCGCGGAGACTTCCCCGTCTCCGCTCGTTTCACGGGTCCGGCCCGAGCCGCACACTCGCAGCGACTCCGGCGCCGCTGCTCTTCGCCCGCTCCCCCGAAGACGACGACCTCGGTGCCTGGTTCGACTTCTACGGCGTCTTCGGCGACCGAAGCGGCCGCAACCACGGCTCCAAGCACCTCGACTACGACCTGTTCGGACCTACCGCGGGTGCCGACTGGCGACTGCGCGACGACGTTCTCGTCGGTGGCTCGCTGGGCTACACGCGCGGCTCCCTCGAGACCGCATCCGGGAATGGACGGGGCACGGCGAACCTCTACCAGGCCGCCCTGTACACCGTGTACCTCGCGCCGCGCTTCCTCGTGGGCGGAGCGTTTCGCTACGCCTATGCGGACCTGGAGACGCAGCGGCGCATTGCCTTCGAGGGCCTCGACCGCACGGCGACGGGTACGCCCGACGGCCACGACCTGTCGGCGTTCCTCGAGGCGGCTGCTACGCAGCGCTTGCCGTGGTGGGACCTCGATCTCGAGCCCGTCGTCTCGGTCTCGTACGCGCGAAGCAGCCAGGATGCCTTCACAGAAACGGGAGCCGGCTCGCTCGATCTGGAAATCGACGAGCAGATCGTCGAATCCCTGCAGTCCCAGCTCGCGGTGCGGGTCTCGGGGCGGAGCTACTACTCGAATGGCTTCCAGACCCGCACGGCGCTGCGACTGGGTTGGTACCACGAGTACTCGGACACCCAGCGAAGCGTGCGCGCGAACCTCACGGGTGCGGTGTCCGGCGGAAACTTCTCGGTGCGGGGCGCCGACACGGGTCGAGACGGTGCGGACATCGGGATCGACTGGGAGGCGGGCCTCGCGGAGCGCTCCACCCTGAGCTTCGCGTACGGTGCACGGGTCACCTCGGATGCCGTCGACCACGGCTTTGCAGTGGCGCTGCGCCTGCTCTGGTAGACCGCGATCGGTCGCCGACCCCGGGCGTGCCGCGCTGCAAGGATCTATGGTGAGCGACCGCTCTAGCGCTGGGAGGCCCCCATGGCCGTTCGTATCGTCGGCATTCTCGTCCTTCTCGTCCTGTTGGTGCTCGGCACCGTGTACGTCGCCGGTACTGGTGTGGGTCTCGATTTCGAGACCGCCGGCTCGCCGAGTGCGGCGGCGGCCTCCGCCGACGTGGTGGCCGATCGCGGTCGGCGCGTGAGCGAGGCGGCGCTCGACGTCGGCGTCGCGCGAGCCAAGCAGGTGCTGTTCGGCGACCTCCACGTCCACACCACGTTCTCCTTCGACGCGTTCCAGATGAGCCTCCCGATGGCGGGCGGCGACGGCGCGCATCCGGTGTCCGACGCCTGCGACTACGCGCGGCACTGCTCGGCCCTCGATTTCTGGTCGATCAACGACCACGCGGTGGCCCTTACACCGCGACGCTGGAGCGAGACCGTCGACTCGATCCGTCAGTGCAACGCCGTGGCGGGCAGTACCGAGAACCCGGATACGGTGGCCTACCTGGGCTGGGAGTGGACCCAGGTCGGAACGACGCCCGAGACTCACTGGGGACACAAGAATGTCGTGCTCCGCGACCTCGAGGACGGCGCCATACCCACCCGGCCGATCAGCGCGGGCCAGCCGGAGGGAGTCCCCGACGTCCAGGAGAGCGCCGGCAATTTCGCGCTGGGCGCGGTCCGCCTGCTCATGAACGACAGTGGTGGACCCGAGTTCGCGAAGTACACGAAGGAGACCTTGTCGGTACCGAACTGCGAGGCCGATGTCCCCGTCCGCGATCTGCCCCTCGACTGTCGCGAGGTCGCCCGCGATCCGAACACGCTGTTCGCGAAGCTCGACGACTGGGGGCTCGAGTCCATGGTGATCCCCCACGGCACGAGCTGGGGCTTCTACACGCCCCTGGGGTCGGCGTGGGACAAGCAGCTCACGAGCGAGCAACACGACCCGGATCGGCAGCAGATCGTCGAGGTCTACTCCGGACACGGAAACTCCGAGGAGTTCCGCGCGTTCGAAGAGGTGATCCTCGGCGCCGACGGCGCGCGCAGCTGCCCGCATCCCTCGCCCGACTTCATGCCGTCGTGTTGGCGCGCCGGCGAGATGATCGAAGCGCGTTGCCGCGCTGAGGGCAGCTCAGCGAACGACTGCGCGGAACGCGCGGCCACTGCCCGGCAGCACTTCGTCGACGCCCCGTTCAATGGTGGCGCGGCGTCGATTCCCGGCGCCGAGATCGCCGACTGGGGAGATTCGGGCCAGTGCCGTGACTGTTTCCAGCCGGCTTTCAACTACCGGCCGAAGAGCTCTGTGCAGTACATGATGGCGCTCGGTCGCGAGGACGCATCCGGCGACCCGCTGCGCTTTCGCTTCGGCTTCATCGCCTCCAGCGACAATCACTCTGCGCGACCCGGCACCGGCTACAAGGAGTTCGCGCGCACTGAGTTCACCGAACAGCGCTTTGGGCGATTCATCGACACGCCGCTCGGCGAGACCCCGGAGCGCGACCCGATCGCGCGCTCCAACGAGGTGAAACTCGAGACTGGCGCCGCGATCTTCTCGGTGTTCGAGACCGAGCGCCAGGCGTCGTTCTTCCTGAACGGCGGGCTCGCGGCCGTGCACGCCGAGCGCCGCGACCGCGGCGCCATCTGGGACGCCTTGCAGAGCCGCGAGGTGTACGGCACCAGCGGCCCGCGGATCCTGCTGTGGTTCGACCTGCTCAACGCGCCCGGCGGGCGCCCGGCGCCGATGGGAAGCGAGGTGCAACTCGCCGAGACGCCGATCTTCCAGGTGCGCGCCGCGGGCTCGTTCGAACAGCTGCCGGGCTGCCCCGACGACGCAATCGATGCCATGTCCCCGGAGCAACTCGCGCGGCTCTGTCAGGGCGAGTGCTACCACCCGTCCGACGTTCGGCGAAAGATCTCGCGCATCGAGATCGTCCGCATCCGCCCGCAGACCGACGCCGCGCAGTCGGTGGCTTCGCGCGTCGAGGATCCTTGGAAGCGGCTGACCTGCCCCGAAGACTCGTCGGGTTGCCGCGTCGCCTTCAGCGACGACGAGTTCGCGGCCTCGAACCAGGACGTGCTCTACTACGCCCGCGCCATCGAGGAGCCGAGCCTCGCCGTGGCCGCCGACCCCCTCGGCTGTACCCGCGACGAACTGGGGCAGTGCATCGAGATCGACCCCTGCTTCAGCCGCTCGGACGACGACGAGTGTCTCGCGCAGACCGAGCACCGCGCGTGGTCGTCTCCGATCTTCGTGAACCACTCCGGAACGCCGCAGCTGGCGCGTCGCTGAACTCGAGATTCGAGCGGGGAGAGCGTTCTTCCCCCGGTTCGCCCGCTGGATGGGGAGAGCCGGGAGTGTGCGCGTCGGATTCGCGACGCGGTAGGTGGGAAACACGCTGCTCCCGCACCTCGACACTCACCGTGGGGCACGAGACGATCGCGTTCTCGATGCGCCGTCAGGGGGCGATGTAGCGGCTGGCGATCGGGTCGGTCTGGTTAAGGTCTGCGGCGGAGGTCGCGGCGCTGGAACACGGATGCGACCCGCCCGTCCGCCACGCGAATTTGCTGAAGCTCGTAATCCCGGCGAAATCTCCGGTCGCCCTCGAGGTCGCGGTCCGAGGGATAGCCGATCGCTACGAGTTGTTGAATCGATCGCGGGTGCTCGGTGAGCCCGGGCATTCCGAAGATGAT
>JABSQW010000291.1 GCA_013215605.1 Myxococcales bacterium | reverse complement strand
GGCCCGCGGACATGATCTTCCTGTCGTACTGGTCGGACCACACGTAGGGGACGGGCGCGAATGGCTTTGCGCCGTCGGGACCGGTCAACAGGCGCTCGGCCGCCGCTTCGCCCTGCTCGACCGCGTTGGTCCAGTGCTCGACGCGCATCGACTCTCCGAACAGGGGATTGGTCCAGCGCGCGACGTCCCCCGCGGCGACCACGTCCGGCGCCTTCGTGGCACACGTCTCGTCGCAGACCACGCCGTTGTCGAGTTCGAGGCCGGATCCCTCGAGCCAGCGTGTCTCCGGAAACACGCCGATGCCCACGATGACGACGTCCGCGTCCACGACCCCGCCGTCGCCGAGCTTCACCCGTTCGACGCGACTCTCCCCCTCGAAGCTCTCGACGCACACCCCACAGCGAAGATCCACGCCGTGATCGCGGTGAACGTCCGCGACGAGGTCGCCAATCTGCGGGTTGAGGGTGTTGGCAAGAGGCGTCTCGAAGGTCTCGATCATGGTGACATCGAGACCGCGTTCGCGACACGAGGCCGCGACCTCGGCGCCAATGAATCCGGCGCCGACCACCGCCACGCGCGGACTCGCGTCGAGCGCTTCGCGGATCGCCATGCAGTCGTCGAGGGTTCGAAGCACGTGGATCCCGGCGAGCGGTGGTGTGCCCGGGATCTCGCGCGGAGTGGCGCCCGTGGCGATCAGCAGCCCGTCGAACTCGACGCGATCTCCGTCTTCGAGCAGCACGGCGCGCCCTTCGAGATCGAGTGACGCCGCGCGGGAGCCGAGCCGCAGGTCGAGATCGAGGGCGTCGAAGGCCTCGGGCTTCGTGAGACCCACGGCATCGGGCTCGCGCTCGCCCATCAGGACCGCCTTCGAGAGCGGCGGGCGGTCGTAGGGGAGGTGCTGCTCGGCGCCCACGAGGTGGATCCGGCCTTCGAAGCCGAGTCGGCGGAGGGTCTCCACGGCGCGCAGGCCGGCGAGGGAAGCGCCGATTACCGCGATGGATTCGAGCTTTGCCAAGGGCATTCCTCCTCCACTCTTCTCCTTCAGCCCCACTGGCTCAGCCGGTCTCCGCGAGGCTCGGTTCGACGGGGTGCGTATTTTGACGCGTCCTCCGGCGCCGCGCGAATCCCGTCGGGGCATCTCCCAGCGCACACAGGCTGCAGTGAATCGACTGCGGGCGCAGCACGGAGACTGCGGAATGCGCTGCGGCGCACGTCCATAACCCATTGAAAACCAACGAGTTTGGTTTTCGGCACAGGCCTTGCTCTGGCAGTCCGGTATGGGCGTCGTGGGAATCCAGCGTCGGGCCAACCATACTGAGGCCACCCGCACCGTTCCGGATGCGGATGCGTCGGGCGCCTTCGGGGAGGGATCGATGCGCGATCGCTGGGACGAAGACGGCGAGTTCGACGCGCAGGTGGAACGGTTCGCCGCCGGCCGGCCGGCCCGCCGCCCCAGGCGTTCGCGGCGCTTGCGCCGCCGCGAGCTCACGGCCGAAGAGCGCGCCTATCGGATCGCTCGGCGCCGGGCAAACACCAAGCTCGCCTTCCTCACACACCTCGTGAGCTACCTCGCGGTCTGCACCTTCCTGCTGTTCGTGGCCGGCTTCCGGCCGGCCTTCATTACGGCCCTCGGCTGGGGGATCGGGCTCGTGATCCACTACTTCGGCGCGCTCGTGGCGCCCGGGCTG
>JABSQW010000290.1 GCA_013215605.1 Myxococcales bacterium | reverse complement strand
GCCGGTACCGTCGACGACGCGGCCGTTGCGGATGATCAGATCGAAGCTCATGGGTCCTCCGGGACTGTCGGTTCCATCATAGCCGCAGCGGGGTCCGCCGGGGTGCCTTCGCCGCTGCGCAGCGGGATCGCGACACTGCCGACGGTCTTCTCCAGCGTCTTCCAGCGGCGCGACCGCCCCTTTGGGCGCCAACCCTCCTTCTGACGCTCGCTGCTCGCCACGGCGGCCATCGGCGCCGCTGCCTGCGCTGCGATCACGCGAGCCCTGTGAGCCGCCGACCATCCGGTTTCGCGTCGGCCCATCGACTCTTCGACGAACGTGTTCTCCCCCCCGCCCGTGAGCACGTGCTTCATCCGCTTGCCGGTCGCGTTGCGCGGCAGCGGCGCGTCGCGAAGCTCGACGTGGGCGGGCACTTTGAAGTAGGCGAGCTTCTCGGCCATGAACGACATGGCCGACGAATCGACTATCTTCGGCGTTCATGCCCACGCTTGCGAGCCACATCGATCCGAAGGGGACGCTCTTCATCGGAAACCAGGACGCCTACGCGGGCCTGCTCGCCACGCTGCGCGGGCGACAGGCGTTCGTGGTGCAGGGAGGTCGCGACCGCTCGATCGAGCGACACCGCGCCCGCGGCAAGTACCTGCCCCGCGAGCGCATCGACATGGTCGTCGACCCCGGCACGCCCTTCCTCGAGCTCTCGACGCTCGCCGGCTTCGGCCAGTACGACGATCAGGCACCCGGCGCCGCCATCGTGACGGGGATCGGCATCGTGCACGGGTGCCCGTGCATGTTCATCGCCAACGACGCGACGGTAAAGGGTGGGAGCCTGCTGCCGGCGTCGATCAAGAAGCACATCCGCGCCCAGCAGATTGCTCTGGAGAATCGCCTTCCCACCCTCTACCTGGTCGACAGCGGCGGTGCGTTCCTCCCGCTACAGGACGAGGTCTTCCCCGACAAGGACCACTTCGGCGGAACCTTCTACTGCCAGGCCCGAATGTCCGCAGCGGGGCTCCCGCAGCTCTCGGTGGTGCTCGGCGGCTGTACGGCCGGCGGCGCCTACGTGCCCGCGCTCTCCGACGAGGTGATCATCGTCGAGGGGATCGGCCGCATCTTCCTCGGCGGCCCGCCCATCGTGAAGGCCGCGCTCGGCGAGATCGTCGACCCCGACGAGCTCGGCGGCGCCGAGCTCCACACCCTCGAGAGCGGCGTGGCAGATCACATCGCCTACGACGAGCCGGAAGCCTATGCGAAACTCCGCGACTCGGTCGCGCACTTGAATCAGCCCCCGGTACCCACGCCACCGCAGCCCTCGCGACCGCCGCTTCATTCCACCGAAGAGCTCGGCGGCGTCGTCAACCACGACGCGCGAATTCCCTTCGACATCCGCGAGATCATCGCGCGGATCGCCGACGCCTCGGAGTTCCAGGAGTTCAAGCCGCGCTACGGCGACTCGATCGTCACCGGCACCGCGCACGTCCACGGGTACCCCGTCGGCTTGATCGGCAACAACGGCATCATCTTCTCCTCGGCAGCGCTGAAGGCCACCCATTTCATCGAGATGTGCAACCAGCGCGGCATCCCGATCCTCTTCCTGCAGAACACGTCGGGCTATATGGTCGGGCGCGACGCAGAGGCCGGCGGCATCGCAAAGGACGGCGCCAAGATGGTGGCCTCCGTCGCCAACTCCACGGTGCCGAAGCTCACGGTGCTCGTGGGCGGCTCCTACGGCGCCGGCAACTACGGGATGTGTGGCCGCGGCTTCCAACCGCGCTTTCTCTTCGCCTGGCCGAACTCGCGCATCGCAACCATGAGCGCCGAGACCGCGCAGACCGTGCTCGTCGATATCCGCCGCGGTGGCCTCGACCGGGACCAGGTCGACGAGGAGCAGCTCGAGAAGATTCGCAGCGAGGTGGCCGACCAGTACGAGACACAGAGCGACCCCTACTACGCGACGTCGCGCATCTGGGACGACGGGTTGATCGAGCCGTCCCAGACCCGCGCCGTCCTGGGACTGTGCCTCGCGCTCGCGGCACGCGCCCCGGGTGACGACGCGCCCCGCTACCGCGTCTTCCGCATGTGAGGAGCGAAGGGTGTTCCAACGGGTCCTGATCGCCAATCGCGGAGAGATCGCCTGCCGTGTCATCCACACCTGCCGCCGCCTCGGCATCGGGTCGGTGGCCGTGTACTCCGAGGCCGACCGCGACTCGCTGCACGTCGAACTCGCCGACGCTGCCTTGTGCATCGGTCCGCCGCGCGCCGCCGACAGCTACCTCGACATCGAGTCCGTTGTCGACGCCGCGCGCAAGAGTGGTGCCGAGGCGGTCCACCCCGGCTACGGCTTTCTCTCGGAGAACGCGGACTTCGCGAAGGCGTGCGCCGACGCCGGGATCACGTTCATCGGTCCCCACCCCGAGGCGATCCGCCTGATGGGCTCGAAGACCGAAGCGCGTCGCCTCGCCCGCGAACACGGCGTGCCCGTCGTGCCCGGCTATGACGGCGACGACCAATCCGACGAGGTGCTCGAGAACGCAGCTCGCCAGATCGGCTTCCCGGTGATGATCAAGGCGAGCGCTGGAGGGGGCGGGCGCGGCATCCGCGTGGTCGAGGATGAGGCGAAGTTCGCAAAATCCGCCGAGCAGGCGCGGCGCGAGGCCGAGGGCGCCTTCGGTGATGGACGGCTGATCATCGAGCGCTACGTGCGCGAGCCGCGGCACGTGGAGGTGCAGATCGCCGGCGACAAGCACGGCAACGTGGTGCACCTCTTCGAGCGCGAGTGCTCGATCCAGCGACGCCACCAGAAGGTCATCGAGGAGGCACCGGCACAGCATCTCGCCGACGCCACCCGTTCCACGCTCTACGCGGCCGCCACCGAGATGGCGCGGGCCGTGGGCTACGACTCCGCGGGCACCGTCGAGTTCGTGCTCGACGCCGAGAACGAGGACGTCTTCTTCCTCGAGATGAATACACGTCTGCAGGTCGAACACCCGGTGACCGAGATGATCACCGGGTTCGACCTCGTCGAGATGCAGCTGCGCGCCGCCGCTGGCGAGCCGCTCGGTATCGACCAGGACGACATCTCTGCGAGCGGCGCTGCCATCGAAGTGCGCGTCAACGCCGAAGACCCGGCGAAGAAGTTCCTGCCGCGCACCGGTCGAATCGAACGACTCGAGTGGCCGGCGCTTCCCGGTGTGCGCATCGAGGCGGGCGTCAAGAGCGGCTCGGAGATCACCCCCCACTACGACTCGCTGATCGCCAAGGTCATCGGCTTCGGCCCGAGCCGCGACGAGGCCATCGAACGCCTGATCGCGGGCCTCGACGCCACGGTGCTCTTCGGTCCCGACAACAACCTCGGCTTCCTGCGCGAAGTGATCGACTCCGACGCCTTCCGCAGCGGCGTGACCACCACCCAGTTCCTCCCCCGGCACTTCCCGAAGGGGCCCCTGCCCTTCCTCGAGCCCGGGCTGCCGGACGCCGCCGTCGCGGCACTCGCGATCGGCGAGGACGACGTCCGCGCAGCCGCCGACACCTCGCCCTGGCAGCACCTCGGCCCGTGGCGGCTTCTCGAGCGGGCCGGCCACACTGCCAGCTGCGACGTCTTCCTCGAGGAGGGCAAGCGGCGCTTCGCGGTGCGCCTGCTCGGCCGCGAGGGCGTGGATTTCGGCGACGGGCCCGTGGCCGCGCGACTGCGCCAGCGCGACGAGAACGGCTTCGAGCTCGACGTGGAGGGCCGCATCGAGCGCGTCACGATCGCCCGGCACGGGGATCGTCTGCTCCTGGTGCGCAGCGGGCGCCGGCGGAGCTTCGCCGTGCTGCGCCGGGAAGAGGTATGGGAGACCAAGGGGGCCACGAACGGGGCCACCGCGGGCGCCGTCGCGGCGCCCTTCCCGGGCCAGGTCGCCGAGGTGCGCGTCAAGGCGGGCGACAGAGTCTCCGAAGGAGATGTGGTCGTGGTGATCGAAGCCATGAAGATGCTCCACAACCTCGCCGCCGGCGGCGCCGGCGTGGTCTCCGACGTGCGCTGCAGCCCGGGAACACCGGTCGTAGCGGGCGAAGTGTTGGTGGCCTTCGAATCCTGAGAGAGAGAGTCCCGTGAACTCAGACTCCATCTATCTCGACGAAGACCTCGACGCAATCCGGCGTCAGACCCAGGAATTCGTCGCCCGGGAGATCGTCCCCCATGCCGACCAGTGGGAGGTCGACGGACGCGTCCCCCGCGAAGTGATCCGGCAGATGGGTGAGCTCGGCTTCCTGGGTCTCCGGCACCCGGAGACCTACGGCGGCCTCGCCAAGGGCGCCCTCTACTCGGCGGTGTTCGCCGAGGCGCTCGGTGGTTCCACCTACGGCGGCTTCGAGGTCACCATCCTC
>JABSQW010000289.1 GCA_013215605.1 Myxococcales bacterium | reverse complement strand
CTGGTGAGCTTCGCCGTCTTCTGTCTCGCCCTGTTCCTGCCCGGCGACCCGGCTGTGGCGATCGCGGGAGGTGCGGACGCGAGTCCCGAGCGCATCGCGGAGATCCGCGCGGAGCTGCGTCTCGATGATCCGTTCCTGGTGCGATACGGCCGCTGGCTCGGGAACGCGTTGCGTTTCGATTTCGGGCGTTCACTCATCTCGGGCCGCCCCGTCTCAGAGGATCTGCTCGCCAAGCTTCCCGTCACGCTGAGCGTGGGAGGCTTGGCGGTGTTGATCGCCCTGTTGATCAGCATTCCCGGCGGGATCATCGCCGGGATGCGACCGCGCAGCGTCTGGGACCGCGGTATCGTGCTGACCACGAACCTCGGCATCGCCATCCCCAGCTTCTGGCTGGCGTTGATGCTGGTGCTCGTCTTTGCCGTGCGACTCGGCTGGCTGCCGGTGCTGGGCTACGCGCACCCGAGCGAGTCCGTGCAGGAATGGCTGCGGCACATCATCCTGCCCGCGGTGGCGTTGTCGGCACGCATGGCGGCGTCGCTCACGCGCCAGCTGCGCGCCGAGCTCTCCGAGGTGCTGTCGAGCAACTATGTGCGCACGGCCTGGGCCAAGGGCGCGACGACCCAGCGCGTGCTCATCGTGCACGCGCTCAAGAACGCGGCCCTGCCGGCGGTCACCATCCTGGGACTGCAGATGAGCACGCTCGTGGGGGGCAGCGTGATCATCGAGCAGATCTTCGGCCTGCCGGGGATGGGGAGCTTCGCGCTGCGCGGCATGTTGTCGCGCGACCTGCCGGTGATCCAGGCCGTCACGCTCGTGTATGCCGTCGTGCACGTCGGCGCGAACCTGTTGGTCGATCTGAGCTACGGCCTCCTCAACCCGAAGGTGCGCGTCTCGTGACGGTCGCGGCCGACGCAGGAGTCGTTGCTTCTTCCGGTTCCGGGCACACCTGGGCGCGTCTGCGCGCCGACCGCGGGGCGCTCGTCGCGCTGGTCTTCCTGGCGCTGCTGTGCTGTGTGGCTCTCGGCGCTGATCTGATCGCGCCCGCCCATCCCAGCCAGCTCGACGTGCGTCGCGCCTTCGAGGGTCCCAGCGCCGAGCACCTGCTCGGCACCGACGACCTCGGTCGGGACGTGATGAGCCGCATGATCTACGGCGCGCGCGTCTCGGTGCGCGCGAGCCTGCAGGTCGTCATCGGTGCGCTGCTGATCGCGCTGCCACTGGGGCTGGTGTCCGGCTTCTTCGGCGGGCGCATCGACAACCTCCTCATGCGCAGCATGGACGCGCTGATGAGCTTGCCGCCGCTCATCCTGGCGCTCGCCATCGCCGGCGTGCTCGGGCCGGGCCTCACCAACACCATGATCGCCATCTCCATCGTGCTGGTGCCGTCGTTCGCGCGCCTGATCCGCGGGCAGACGCTGGCGGTGCGCGAGGAGGTGTTCGTCGAGGCGTCGATCTCGATCGGGAGTCCCACGGGCTGGATCCTGCGCCGGCGCATCCTGCCCAACGTCGCCTCTCCGCTCCTGGTGCAGGCGTCGATCGCCCTGGGTACCGCGCTGATCGTGGAGGCTTCCCTCAGCTATCTGGGTCTGGGGATCCAGCCCCCGCAGCCGAGCTGGGGGAGCATGCTGCGGCGCGCCTACGACGATGTGTTCGCGGGGGGCTGGCTGTTGTTCATCCCCGGCGCCGCCATCGCCGCGACCGTGCTCGCCTTCAACGCACTGGGCGAGGGCCTGCGCGACGCGCTGGCCCTCGGCTCCGGCACCCTGCGCCATCGCGGGGGGGGACGCCTCGGGCTGACCGGTGTCCGCCGGTCCGGGCCCGCGCCGAGCCCCGACGAGGGCGAGGTCGTCCTCGACGTGCGCGGGCTCAGCGTCGAGTTCGACAGCGCCGCGGGTCCGCAGCGCGTCGTCGACGACATCGGCTTCAGCATTCGCCGCGGCCAGACCCTGGGCCTGGTCGGCGAGAGCGGCTCCGGGAAGACCGTGACCGCCCTGTCGGTCATGCGCCTGATCCCGTCGCCCCCCGGCCACATCGTCGCCGGCTCGGTGCGCCTCGGCGGCAGCGAACTCCTCGAGCTGTCCCTCCCCGAGATGCGCTCGCTGCGCGGCGACCGCATGGCCATGGTGTTCCAGGACGCCATGACGAGCCTCAACCCCGCACTCAGCATCGGTCACCAGCTCGTCGAGGCGATCCGGCTCCACCGCGACGTCCGGCGCAGCGATGCCGCGCAGCGCGCCCTCGAGCTGCTGCAGCGCGTCCAGATCCCCGACCCCGGGCACCGCATGCGCGACTACCCCCACCAGCTGTCGGGGGGCATGCGCCAGCGCGTGATGATCGCCATGGCGCTCGCCGGCGAGCCCGACCTGCTGATTGCGGACGAGCCCACCACCGCCCTCGACGTCACCGTGCAGGCTCAGATCCTCGACCTGCTGCGCGAGCTCCGGGACGAGCTCGGACTCGCCATGCTCTTCGTGACCCACGACCTCGGTGTCATCGCCCAGATCTGCGACGAAGTTTCGGTCTTCTACGCCGGCCAGATCGTCGAGCACGCCGACATCGCGACGCTCTTCGAGCGACCGCGCCATCCCTATACCGAGGGCCTGCTTGCCGCGATGCCCGGACTCGACTCCGCGGCCGAGGCCCTGTACGGCATTCCGGGAAACGTTCCGCCGCCGCAGCGAATGCCAGAGGGTTGTCGCTTCCATCCGCGCTGTCCGCATGTCATGCAGCAGTGTCGAAGCCAGGAGACCCCCCTGATCGAGCTCGACCGGGAGGGGAGCACCCGCTGCCTGCGCTACGCCGACCTCCAGCTGAAGGGGGCTCCGTGACACAGGCCCACGTCACGCATTCGTCGGATTTCCCGCTGGTCGCGGTCCGCGGCGTCAGCAAGTCGTTCACCACGCGCGACGAGTCGGGTTGGGGCGCTCGCACCCAGCTGCGGGCCGTCGACGGCGTGGACCTCGAGATCGGCGCCGGCGAAACCCTCGGGCTCGTAGGCGAGTCCGGCTCGGGCAAGACCACCCTCGGCCGCCTGATCGGCCGGCTGATCGAGCCGAGCGCGGGCAGCATCCGCTTCGACGGTCGCGACCTCGCCGAGCTCGACGCCGCTTCACTCCGCGAGATCCGCCGCGAATTCCAGATGATCTTCCAGGATCCGCAATCCTCGCTCGACCCTCGCGCCACGATCGCCGACAGCCTCGCCGAACCCCTGATGGCCCACCGGGGCCTCGGTCGAGCCGAGTGCCTGGCTCCTTCGCAGGAGCTGCTCGAGCGGGTCGGCCTCGAGGTCGAGCATCTGTGGCGGCGCCCGCACGAGTTCTCGGGCGGCCAGCTCCAGCGCATCGCCATCGCGCGCGCTCTGTCCGTCGATCCGCGACTGATCATCTGCGACGAACCCGTCAGCGCGCTCGACGTCTCCACCCAGGCGCAGATCGTCAACCTCCTCAAGGAGCTCCAGGCCGAGCGTCAGATCTCCTACCTCTTCATTTCTCACGACCTCTCCGTCGTTCGCCACATGAGTCAGCGCATCGCCGTGATGTACCTCGGCGAGATCGTCGAGATCGGCGACGCCGACCAGGTGTGCACGGCCCCGAAGCACCCCTACACGGAAGCCCTGCTCGCTGCCGTCCCCGTTCCCCGCCCGCGTGGCGAACAGCAGCGAGAGTCCATCGCCCTGCGCGGCGACGTTCCCAGCCCGATCGACCCTCCGAGTGGCTGCCACTTCCACCCGCGCTGCCGTCAGGCACTCGACCTGTGCAGCCGCGAAGCGCCCGAGGCGATCACCACCGGGGACGGCGGACGCGTTTCGTGCCACCTGCGCAGCACGGGCACCCAACCCGGCGAGACGTGACGAGCGCAGGCAACGCGCACGCTTGCCCTTCGGCGCATGGACAGTCGTGTTTTCCGCGGGGTAGGGTGCGGGCCAGGCGTCGATCTCGTCGAAAACGGCCCACCGGCCAACGGAGGTTTCAGCATGGGTGAATGTCTGGACGGCAAAGTCGCAGTGGTTACCGGTTCGGGCGGGGGGATCGGCCGAGGCATCGTCCTGGCCATGGCGCAGGAGGGGGCCCGGGTCATCGTCAACGACCTGGGCTGCAGCCCCAAGGGCGACGGCGAGGATGCTCAGATGGCCGACGCGGTCGTCTCCGAGATCCGGTTGGCGGGAGGCGAGGCCGCCGCGAACTACGAGAGCATCGCGACCGTCGACGGAGCCCAGCGACTCGTCGAGCAGGCCATCGACTGCTTCGGCCGGATCGACATCCTGGTCAACAACGCCGGGATTACCCGCGTCAACATGTTGTGGGACATGACGGAGGAAGAGTGGGACGCCGTCATCGCCACCAACCTGAAGGGCCCCTGGGCCTGCACGAAGGCGGCGGCGCCCCACATGATCGAGCAGCGCAGCGGACGCATCATCAACTTCTCGTCGGACATGTCCTTGCGGGGAGGCACCGGCGTCTCGCCCTACAGCGCATCGAAGGCGGGCGTCCTCGGCTTGACGATCACGTCGGCCCTCGAGCTCGGGGTGTACGGGATCACGGTGAACGCCATCTGGCCGGGCGCCAGGTCGCGATTTCGAGAGGCCGGCGCGGATTGGCGGGGCAAGTACAAGCTCGAACTACCGGCTTCGGACGGACCGCGGCGGCCCCAGAGGGCCCTGGATCCCGAAGACGTCGCGCCCATCGTCGTGTATCTGGCGCGCGACGAGGCGAAGGACATCAACGCACAGATCTTTCGGGCCAGCGCGGGGAACATCTCACGCGTCTCGGCGATTGGCGCGCAGCAAGCGGTTTCCAAGGAGGGTCGCTGGACCCAGGCCGAGCTCACGGAGACGGTGCCCAAGGAGCTGACCCCGGGCCTCGAGAACCCCGCACCGGCGTCCGACGACCCGGTGTGGCGCTGGATGGTGTAGGCGCCGACGATCGAGCGCGATGGGCTCGGCTTCGACGCGCCCGCGGCGAGTCGGCGGTCCATCGACATCGAGCCGACTCAAGCGCTCAGCTGCACCGCGGCCGTGCCGACGCAGGTGCGCGCGCCGTCCTCCTCGCGCTCGCACCAGGCTTCCAGCTCTACTCGGACGCCGTCCGCGTTGGGCTCGCGTCCGGTGACCACCGCTCTCGCGGTGATGGTCTGTCCCGCGAACACGGGCTTCACGAGCTTGAATTGCAGGGTTCCGCCGGTAATCCAAGCCGCGCCGAAGAATCGCGTGAACATCTCGGAAAAGAAGCAGGTGAACATCGGTCCGGCGATGACGATGTCGGGGTAGCCGAGTGCCCGGGCGTCCTCCAGCACCGTGTGGAAGTTCTTCATGGGGGAGGCGTGGGTGATTGCCATGGCGCGGGTGAGGGACCGCCCGAAAGCGGGCACCTCGAAGCCCACCGGGAGCTCGTCCGAGCGGACGCTCACGGCGCGGGCTCTACGCCGGGGTCTGCGTGCTGCACGGGCCAGGCGTGGGTCGTGACCGTGCGGCAGAGGAGTTGGCCGTCCTCGTCCCAGGCCGTTGCCTCCATGGAGATGTACTCGCGCCCTCGATTCTCGTAGCGAGCGTGGACGCGGCCCTTGAGGAGGATCGTTTGCCCGGGACGCATCGGCCGGTGGAACTCCCAGGTCTGGTCCGTGTTGAGGATGTGTCCCTTGATGTTCGGCGGATGCCAGCCTCCGAAGAGCTCCATCTCGTAGTTGAACACCGCGGCCGGGGCGATCGGCCCGCCGAAGGGCGAGTCGACGCTGTACCACGGGTTGCGATCGTCGATGGACCCCGCGTATTTCTCGATCCAATCCGGCGTGATCACGAGCTCGCGAGTCCCGAGATCGAGGCCGGGCTCGATGCCGTCCGACCAACTCGCCATCAGACGACGCCCTGCTCGCGCAGGCGACCGATCTCGTCCCAGGAAAAGCCCGCCGCGAGCAGTACCTCCTCGGTGTGCTGACCGTGTTCGGGCGCCGTCGATCGCGGCGCGCCGGGCGTCTTCGAGAGCTTCACCGGGACGCCCACCTGCTGCACGGGACCGACCACCGGGTGCTCGAGTGCGACGATCAGCTCATTGGCTTCCACCTGTGGGTCGCGCGCGAGCGCCGGGTAGTCGGACACCGGCGCGCACACCACGTCGGCGCGGCGCAGCTTTTCGAGCCAGGCGTCCCGCCCGTCGCTGGCGAACCTCTCGGTCAACAGCTCGACGATGCGCCGCCCGCGCGCCCGGCCTTCTTGCGAAGCATCCGGCGGCGCGAGATCCGCGACCTCCGCGAGTCCCATCGCGCCGCAGAGCGGCGCCCAGTGCCGCGCGAAGTGGATGCAGGCGAGCGACAGCCACTGCCCGTCACCCGCGCGGTAGACGTGGAAGAGCGGATTCAGCGGCGCGTCGCGCGTCGCCGGCTTCGGCTCCGCACCCATCAACAGGAAGTTGTTCAACGCCAGCGACTGGAACGCCAGCATGCTCCCGAGCTGCGACACGTCGACGTCCTGGCCGACCCCCTGGCGCTCGCGGGCGAGCACCGCCAGCACCGTGCCGTAGGCGAGCATCGTGGCGCCGACCTGGTCTGCCAACGCGTGGTTCCCGACGTACCGCGGCGACCCGTCTTCCAGCGCCGTCAGCGCGAGATAACCGGAGCGCGCCTGCCCGGTCAGATCGACCACGGCCTGCTCCGCGTCGGGTCCGCGGCGGCCGAGACCGCTGGCGGTGACGCTGATGATGGCCGGGTTGTAGGGGACGAGGTGCTCGTAGTCGACGCCGAGGCGTTCCACGACACCCGGACGGAAGTTCGAGATGACGACGTCGAAGTCGCGAACCAGCCGGTAGAAGACCTCGCGACCTGCCGCGGCCTTCAAGTCGAGGGAGACGCTGCGCTTGTTGCGGTTCATCGTCTCGAAGTAGGTGTGCAGGCCCGTCTTCGGGTCGACACCGCCCTGTACGTCGCCGCGGTAGGGGTCGGGCCGGAGCGGGTTCTCGATCTTGACGACGTCGGCACCCATGTCGGACAGGAGCACCGTGGCCCACGGGCCGTTGATGAGGATCGTCAGGTCGAGGATGCGGATGCCGTCGAGGGGACCGGGCACGCTCTACGACTCAGCGTCCGCTGAAGCGGGGCGGGCGTTTCTCGACGAAGGCCCGGTCTGCTTCGCTGAAGTCGCGGCTCTTCAGCAGCTCCGTCTGCAGCGCCTGGTGGTAGTCGCTCTCGCGCTCCCAGTCGGGCGCCATCATGCGAGCGAGTGCGCGCTTGGTGGCCTGCACGCCGCCGCCCGGCTTCGCGGCGATCTTGAGCGCCATCTGGCGAGCGCAGTCGAGCAACTCCTCGTGGGGTACGACGCGGTTGACCAGCCCGATCTCCCGAGCCGCCTCGGCGTCGAGGATGTCGCCGGTGAGCAGCAGCTCGGCGGCCTTGGCGTAACCGACGACGCGCGGCAGGAGATACAGGCCCCCCATGTCGGGCACGAGGCCGCGGTCGATGTAGAGCTCGCCGAAGCGGGCCCGGTCCGACGCGATGCGAATGTCGCACCAGAGCGCGAGGTCGAGTCCGCCGCCCACCGCGGGTCCGTTGACCGCGGCGATGATCGGCTTCTCGAGGGTGGTGAAGAGCTGCTGCGCGCGGTGGAAGGGCCGCTCAGCCGGGGCGCCGTCGCTCGCGAAGTCCCCCTTCTCCATGCGCGCCGCGGTGGACTTGCGGTCGCCCCCGGAGCAGAAGCCGCGCCCGGCGCCGGTCAGGATCGCCACCTTCGCCTGGGCGTCGTCGCGGAAGCGCGCCAGCGCTTCGCCGATCTCGGCCATGGTCTGACCGGTGATCGCGTTGAGTCGCTCGGGCCGGTTCAGGGTGATCGCGGCGATCGGGCCGTCGGCCTCGTACAGGACGTGTTCGAGATCCATCTCCGGCCTCGCGATGGGATGAAGGGCTCGAAGCTATCACAGCCGGGTGCGCTTTCGCGGTACGGTGGAGGCGGGAGGGAAGCCGTCGATGAGAGAACACCAGCGCTACATCGCGCCCGGGCAAGAGCGATGACGCGGCAGCTCGAAGACCGGGTCGCGCTCGTGACGGGCGGGGGAACGGGGATTGGCGCGGCGATCGCGAAGCGCCTGGCCGAGGAGGGGGCGCGCGTCGTGATCTGCGGTCGGCGCGCGGAGCTCCTCGAAGCGGTCGTCGAAGCGATCCGCAAAGCGGGAGGGGAGGCCCACGCCGTTCCTACCGACCTGATCGATCCCGAGAACGTGACCGCGCTCGTCGAGGACACCGCCGCGCGACACGGGAGTCTCGATGTACTCGTCAACAACGCCGTGCAGATGGTCATCAAGCCCGTTCTCGACATGAGCGTCGACGAGTGGCGCAAGAGTCTGGGCGTCGGGTTGGAGGCGGTGTTCGTCGCAGTGAAAGCGGCGTTGCCCATCATGGCCGCGACGGGACGCGGCGCCATCGTCAACATCTCGTCCCTGGCGGCCCACATGTCGGAAGCGGGCCTCGGCGGCTACTCGGCGGCGAAGGCGGGGCTCGAGAGCTTTACGCGCGCGGCGGCGATCGAGGCCGCCGCGGATGGTGTCCGGGTGAACTCGCTGTGTCTGGGCATGATCGCGACCGAGCAGGGAGACGTCGCGTTCGACGCGGAAGCCCGCGCCGCCATGGAGTCCATCATTCCCCTCGGTCGCTTCGGGAAGCCCCGGGAAATCGCCAACTGTGCGCTGTTCCTGGTATCCGACCAGGCGACCTTCGTCACCGGGACGACCTTGATCGCCGATGGCGGGCAGAGCGCGAGCCTGGGATCTCCGGAGCTTCGGACCGGTCACCGCCAGTAGCCGCGACTCCTGGCTCAGCTCGTGCGCAGGTGCGGGTGCACCTCTCGCTCGTACAGGTGAAGCATCTCCCACGAGGTGCTGGGATCGATGCCCGCGAGGAGTGGGTTCAGGAAGAACACGCTGTGGTCGCCCAGCTCTGCGGCGAGTTCGAGCGCGCCTTCGGGCGTGAGCACCCGGTAGCCCGAACTCTGCTTCACGGTCTCTTCCGTCATGGCTTCCGCGTAGGGACCGACGGGGCGCCCGTACGCCTCGATCGTCCACTCGCTGTACGAGCGCAGCTGATGGAGCACGTGGGGCATGAGGCGCGTCCAGGCGCGTTCCGGATCCTTCGCGATCCACAGGAAGATGGGGGACGGCGTCGGGTACTCGCCGGGGTCGGGCATGCCGAGCTTCCGACATTCGTCGCGGT
>JABSQW010000029.1 GCA_013215605.1 Myxococcales bacterium | reverse complement strand
CCGCGACGAGCCCCGCGAGGGTGGACACGAGGACGACGACTCCGGCCCGCACCCGCAGCCCCTCGCGATAGACGCCGGCCGCGATGGCGAGGCCAGACACCACCGCGTTCGCGGTGAGCAGGTGCCCCCAGCGATCCGCAAGGTGGGTGTGGTAGTCGAGCCATTCGCGTCCCGCACCGTCGAGCGTGTCGTACACGAAGGGATAGGCGTCGTCGCCTGCCCACATCACCGCGAGCACCGCCCCGGACATCGACAGCACCAGGACGAGACCGCAGCAGAGTGACGACCAGCGGCGCTCGACCATCGCCCAGGCGAGTACGAGCCAGGCGATGCCCAGGCCGGTGATCGGAAGATGGTTGAGGAGGACGTGACGATAGGCGGGGTTTTCGAGCAACTCGAGCGCGAGGTTCATCGATCAAGCCTGTCTGTGGGGGGTGGTTCGGTACATACTCGACCGTGATGTTGACAGATACAGAGGTTTCCATCCGGTGCAGCGGGTCGATGTAGTGATCGTGGGGGGCGGTGTCGGCGGTAGCGCGCTCGGCGGAGCCCTCGCGCAGCGCGGACTCGAGGTCTTGATCCTCGAACGGACCACGGAATTCGAAGACCGCGTGCGCGGCGAGTGGATGGCTCCCTGGGGAGTTGCCGAGGCCATGAGCCTCGGTTGCTACGAGGCGCTGGTCGCTTCGGGCGGACATCACCTGAAGCGCCACATCGCCTACGACGAACTGGCCGCGCCCGAGGACGCCGCCGCGCGCACGATTCCCATCGATGCGCTCCACCCCGGGAGTCCGGGACCGCTGTGCCTCGAACACGTGCGCATGCAGAACACGCTGATCGCGCTCGCCGCCGAGTCGGGCGCGAACGTGCTTCGCGGCGTTCACGACGTGACGATCCAGGCGGGGACGTCACCGCGGGTGAGCATTCGATCGGCCTCGGAGGTGTCCGACGTGGCGTGCCGCATGATTGTCGGTGCCGACGGTCGGACTTCCTCCGTGCGACGACAACTCGGAATCCCGCTCGAGGAGGACCCCGTCGATCACTTGATTGCAGGACTGCTGATCGACCAGTGCGAGGGCTGGCCCGAAGACCTCCAGGCGGCGGGCAAGGCCGGGGACATCGCCTACCTGGTGTTTCCGCAGGGCCGCGGCCAGATCCGCCTGTACGCCGACTTCGACCTCGCCGATCGCGGCCGCTTCGCAGGTGCCGACGGCGCGCAGAAGCTGCTGGCCGCCTTCGACATGCCTTGTGTTCCGCACAGCGAAGCCATCGCGAAGGCGCGGCCCATCGGGCCCTGCCGCACCTATCCCAGCCAGGATGCCTGGACGGATCGTGTCACGACCGAAGGCGTGGTGCTCATTGGCGACGCCGCGGGCTACAACGACCCGATCATCGGTCAGGGTCTCTCGATCACGATGCGCGACGCACGCTTTGTGGCCGACCTGCTGACCAGCCGAGATCCGTGGCGGGAAGGACTCTTCGCCCCCTATGCCGATGAGCGGCGCGAACGCATGCGCAGGCTGCGCACGGTAGCGGCCTACACCACACGGCTCTACGCGCGCTTCGACGAAAGCGGCCTCGCGGGACGTCGGCGCGCCTTCGACCGGATCGCCAAGGAGCCCGCCAAAGCCTTGCTGGCCCTCGCCGCGTTCTTCGGACCCGAGAACGTGCCCGCCGACTACTTCCGCCCGGGCTTCCTCGACGAGCTTTTCGGCGACTAGGCGCTCGCGCGCGCCGAGAGGTTTCGCGCACTGGCGCGTTCCCGTCCGACGCGAGAGGAGGTTCAGGCGGAAGCCGCGACGCGCCCCCGAATGAGCCGGCCGGGAAGCGCTCCCGTGTGCTCGCCGTTGCGCAGCAGCACGCGGCCGCCGACCACCGTGGCGAGGATGCCGTCCGCGCGCTGGACCAGGCGCCGCGCGCCGCCCGGGAGGTCGAAGTGCACCTCGGGGATGCGCGGAGCGATCGTTGTGGGGTCGAAGACGACGAGGTCGGCCGCGAAGCCCTCGCGCACGAGTCCGCGATCGGAGAACCCCCAGGCAGTGGCGGGCTCGTAGGTGAGCATACGGACCGCGTGCTCGAGCGGGATCGACTGCTGCTCGCGCACGTGGTGGCCGAGCACGTGGGTCGCGAGGGAAGAGTCCATGATCTGCGACACGTGCGCCCCGGAGTCCGAGAACGTCACCACTGAGCGCGGGTGCTTCATCAGCTCCAGCACCGTCTCGGGCTCTTCGTTCGCGATCACCTGGCCGAAGAGTTGATCGAAGTCCGTCTCGAGCGCGAGATCGATCATCAACTCCACGGGATCGANGCCGCGCNCCGCCGCGACCTCGTTCACCGTGGGNTTCGGCGGCGTGGGGCGATTTACGACGCGTATCCAGTCGAAGTCGGGCTTGCGCGCCTCGGCGCCGATGGCGTTCCCGTAGTGGCCGTGGTGTGCGGCGGCCACGAGACGTGCGCGCGTCTGGGGATCTTCGAACGCCTTGCGCTGGGCGTCGAGAGGCAGCTGCCGGACTTCTCGCCACTCGGGCAGCTCGTCGAAGGGCAGCCGGGTCTTGAATGACAGCACCACCGTGAACTCGCGCGCGTGCACCTGCGCGAAGATCCGGCCGCCGCGCTCCGCTGCGCGGTCGGTGAGCGCCAGCCAGTCCCGCCAGACCCCCGAAAGGTGGCGACTCGCGATGATCCCCCAGGACATGGGCCGCCCGCTTTCGACTGCGAGGGCGAGCAGGCGGTCGAAGTACTCGGTGCGGAGCTCCGGGTCGCCCCGTGGCGAGTCCTCGTTGGCGAGCTCGAAGACGCCGGTGTTCATGTCACTCATCACGCCGACGAGCCGGCACACCTCGTCCCAACTCGCGAGTCGGCTCGCCACCGGTCGGTCGTCGGACGTGGCGTGATTGCGTGTGCGCGATGTGGTGAATCCCAGCGCGCCCGCGCGCAGCGCATCGCGCAGCTCGCGCTCCATGGCGGCGAGGTCGTCGTCGTTCGCCTCCTCCTCGAAGGCGCGCTCCCCCATCGTGAAAGTCCGCAGCGCCGAGTGGCCGATCTGGGCCGAGTAGTTGATGCCCTTCGGGAGGCGCTCGAGTGCATCGAGGTACTCGGGGAAGGTCTCCCACGTCCAGTCGATGCCCTGTGCCATCGCGTCGGCATCGATGTCCTCGGCGCGCTCGAGGTTGCGCACGACGAGCTCGCGCTCGGCGTCGCGTGCGGGGGCCAGCGTGAACCCGCAATTCCCCATGACGACGCTCGTCACCCCGTGCCAGCACGAGCAGGTGCCGAGCGGGTCCCAGAAGATCTGGGCGTCCATGTGCGTGTGACCGTCGACGAAGCCGGGCGCGACGACGTGGCCCTCGGCGTCGATGACGTCCTCGGCCGCGTCGCGGATTCTGCCGACGCAGGCGATGCGTCCATCGACGATGCCCACGTCGGCGGGGATCGCGGGAAGTCCCGAACCGTCGATCACCCGGCCGTTTCGGATCACGAGGTCGTAGCGCATGGAGCCTCCCGTCGCGGTGCCAGCCGACAGGGATGGATCGTACCGGAGTGCGCTGTAGCCGACGACATCCTCAGCGCGCTGCCTGCCCCCGCGGGCAGCATTGACGGCTCCCCTGCTCGCGCCCGATCATTGGCCGCGATGCGCAAGCGAACCCTCGGCTCTCTGGTCCTCGCTGTCGCACTCAGCGCAGTGTCCTGCACAGCAAGCGAAGCCCAGACCCCACCTTTTGACTTCTCGGGTGAGGTCACGCGCGTCGTCGACGGCGACACCCTGGAGGTCGATGAAAAGATCTCCGTCCGACTCGCCGAGATCGATGCTCCGGAGCGAGACCAGCCCTTCGGCTCGGAAGCGACGCGAGCGCTGGCGCGCCTGACCTCGAAGCGCACCGCGCGCTTCGAAGTGGTGGACGTGGACCGCTACGACCGGTACGTCGCCCACGTCTTCGTCGGCGACGTGCAGGTCAACCGCGAGATGGTGCGGCGCGGTTTCGCCTGGGCGTACACGCGCTACGTGCGCGACCTCGACGTGATCGATCTCGAGAAGGTGGCGCGCCGCCAGAGTCGCGGGCTGTGGGCACTGCCGGAGGCAGACCGCGACCCGCCGTGGATCTGGCGCCGGTCGAGCCGCAAAGCGCCCGCGGCCGTGTCGGCGCCCAGGTTCGAAGCCGTGTGCGGACCCAAGACCCGGTGCAGCGAGATGAGCCACTGCGCGGAGGCGCGCTTCCACCTCGAAAAATGCGGCCTTTCGCACCTCGACGGCGACCAGGATGGAACGCCGTGCGAGTCGCTGTGCCGTTGACCCGCGAGGCGCTCGTCCCCGGACGATCGCGTGCGAAACGCGGGGGATTGATCCAGACTCCTGCAGGAGGGCGCCGCCCACCAGCGCTGCGAGTCGAAAGCCTGCATGCCGACCGACCCCGATTCACGATCCGATTGGCGAAGCACGCCCCCGGGCGATCAGCCGTCCCCGCCTCCCGTCGTCGAGCGCGGCCTGAAGCAGATCCTCGGCCCGATGATCGCCGGCCTCACCATCGACGCCCTCGACCTCATGACCTACGGCGCGATCGGCATCTACACGGGCCTGATCCTCGGCGGCGCCGTCGGCTACTGGCTGGCTCCGGCACTGGGCTTTCCTCCGCGAGGCCGCTGGCTCGCCGCCCTCATGACAGGCATCTACTGCACGATTCCCTTGACCGGTTTCATCCCGGCTGCTGCCATCGGCGCCGGCGTGTCCCGCGCGCTCTCGAAGGGCCGTGACACGCCGGTCGAATCGAGCGCCGACCCCGCGCTGCGACCCGAGGGTGCAATCGACGTCGAGTTCGAGTCGAAGGAAATCGATCCGAAGACGCGCCGCCCGCGCTGACGTCCCGCCCGAAAGTTCAGTCCACGTACCCGAGCGCCTTCAAGTGCTCCTGGCGCACCTCGAGTTCCTCTTTGGTGAAGTCCGCCAGTGGCTGTTCCAACTCGCGGTCTTCGTACAGGGGTTCGGCCGCGGCGCCTTGGGGGAGCACGCGCGGTGTCTGCCAGAACGCGAACTTCCGGGTCTTGCTGGGCAGCCCCTCGCCGACGACGTCCGTGTGGGTGCAGAGTGAGATCCATTGATGCCGGTACGGACGTAGATCGACTCTGGCACGATCCGACATCTTCTCGCCCTGACGCAGGGTGACGTCGATCAGGTCGCTGCGAACCTTCGACCCCTCGGAGCTGATCGACAGGCGGAAGCGGCCCGCGTAATTGGAGAAGCCCGCCAGTCGGATCGCAATCGGCCGCAGTCCGAATTCCAGGAAGAGGTTCGCCGAAGCGGGGACGAGCATCCGATCGCAGCTGTCGTTCTTCTTGAGCACGAACCTCTCTCGAAGGTTGACGGCCTCGAGCTTGCTTTCACGGGGGATCCACCGGTGCAGCGGGAGATCGATGTGTCGGTGCTGGGCCGGAGCCATCACCGCGTTCTCCACGGGCCGTTCGAGCTTGGCGAGTGCGTCACAGTGATCATAGGGGTAGCGCTGTGCGCGATTGGCATAGCGTCGCACGAATTCCCAGACGATCTCGCCGTCCCGAGTGATCTCGAAGATGCGTCCAGCGCGGCTCGACGTGACGAGGACGTTGCCATTCGGGAGGGGCTGCTCGATGCCCTTCGACGGCGAGAAGAAGCCGAGCGCTGCGTAGCGCCACACGACCTCCCCGCTGCCGGGATCGACTTCGAGGACGGAGGACCCGTCGCGACGTGTCCGGTTGTTGAAGATCAATATGTTTCCCGCGCCGACGAAACCGTCCGGAATCATCAGCGCTTCGTGCTGAAGGTGGAGCCCCTCGAGAAAGCGCCAGACGATCTGCTTCGTCTTTTTGTCGATCACGAACACCACGCGGCGGTTGCGCGCACTGACGAGGATGTTGCCCGGACGGAAGCGCGCGTCTCCAGCGCGCGACAAGCGGTTGTCCAGTAGCTCATGGACGGAATTGATGTGGGTGACGTCTTCCTCGCCCTGAGCGATGAGCTGCTGCACCATCGGGCCCATGTACTCGCTCGACCGCCATTGCCAGACGTCGTTGCCCTGACGGTCGACTTCGACGATGTCATCCACCGTCGAGCCGGTGGGCAGCACGATGAACAGGGTGTTGCCATTTCGCGTCCGGATGACATCGTGATGGACGAGCCCACTGGTCAGGGGGTGCTCCCAGGCCAGCGCGCCGTTCCAGTCGTACTCGACCAATCGCCGCGCCCGACCCACGGCGAGGAGATTGCCGTTGTCGAGGAGCCGCGCGCGATCCCGCACGCGCGCATCGGGCCAGGAGTGCACGACGCGTCCGTTCATGTCGAACAGGGTCGGCTTGCCATCCTCGGTGAGATCGAGGGTCACCCCGTTCATCGCCTTCGTGGGGTCGTAGAGGGTCACGCCGGTGAGCGGCGGGACGTCGTCTGCGGCGGCAGCCGGGAGCGCGCCTCCCGAGACGACGACTGCCGAAGCGAGAGCGGCGAGGAGGCTGCCCACGCAAAGTCCCCGCTGGCAGGCGACTCGCCCCGGTCCTTTCATCGATGCCACGTCTCGAATTCTACTGAACGAATCGCTTTGCGCTGACCGGCGGGCGCGAGTCGCCGGCGCGCGATTTCGACCCTCGGCGCGATCGCAGGCCCTGTGCACCTCTTCGGGCATCGAGAGCGACATCGCGTTCCGCTTGCCGTCGTCCAGGGTCGGCGTCGCGACACTTTTCGAGAGCTCGTAGGACGTGATCCTGCGTCGCGGAGCTTGGCTCTCCAGGGCGCGGCAGTTCGGATAAATCGTATCCATTGTCCGTCGTGGGGGATCATACTTGGCGTGTCAGCCAAGGAGGGGAACATGGCG
>JABSQW010000288.1 GCA_013215605.1 Myxococcales bacterium | reverse complement strand
CTCGGGGGAGGTCTTCGAGATCGCCGACGGCGTCTGGTGGATCCGCCAGCCCATGCCGGGCCGGCTCGACCACATCAACGTGTGGGCCCTGCGCGACGGCGACGGCATCACGATCGTCGACACGGGGATCAACACCCAGCAGCTCCAGGACTGCTGGGAGATGATCTTCGAGAAGCACCTCGGAAAGCGTCCGGTGAATCGCGTGATCTGCACGCACCTCCACGGCGACCACACCGGCCTCGCTGGCTGGCTCGCGCGTCGCTTCGACGCGGAGGTGTGGATGAGCCGCGAGGAGTTCCTGATGTGCCGGGTCATGGCGGCCGACGGCCCGGCGGACGTTCCCGAGGACGCGATTCGCTTCTACCGGCGCGTGGGCTTCTCGAAGAAGTGGGTCGAGAACTACCGCAGTCGCTTCGGGAGCTTCGGGTCGAAGATCTCCCAGCTGCCCGCCGGGTACCGGCGCCTCACGGACGAAGAGCGCCTCGAGATCGACGGTCGAGAATGGCGCGTGGTGGTCGGGCGCGGGCACTCTCCCGAGCACGTCTGCCTCACCTGCCCCGAGCTGAAGATCTTGATTTCTGGCGACCAGGTGCTGCCGCGCATCACGCCCAACGTGAGCGTGAATCCCTCGGAGCCCCACGCCAACCCGCTCAAGGAGTGGCTCATCTCTTGCGCGCATCTCCGCGACGTGCTCCCGGCCGACCTCCTCGTGCTCCCCGCCCATCAGGATCCGTTTCACCGGTTGCACGATCGTCTGAGTGCGCTGATCGATTTCCACGAGACCGGGATCGAGAAGCTCCACGAGATGTGCGCAGAGCCGAGGCGCGCGGTTGACGTGTTCCCAGCGATCTTCTCGTCCGAGATCAACGATTACACGTACTTTCTCGCCACCGGAGAGAGTCTCGCGCACATCCACTACGCGCTCGACCAGGGCCTGCTCACACAGGACGAGGACGCCGATGGCGTGGCCTGGTTTACCCAAGCGTGAGCGCCGACCGGCCCGCTTTCAGTCGCTGAAATCCCGCACGTAGGGGAGTCGAGCGGCAGTCGACTCGATGGCGTCGCCGGCCTCGAGGAGCACCGCGGTGGCGTTCCAGCTGCCGTCGAGGAGTTGCGCGCGCGGGCCCTCCGCGAAGTGTGCGTCGACGGTTCCCGCGCGCGACGTCACCGTGCGCGCCTCGACGTCGACGGTCACCTCCTGCTCGGGGTCGACTTCGACGCTGTCCATCAGCGCATCGAGGTCGGCATCGGCGAGGGTGGCGCAGGGCAGGCCGAGCATCGTGCAGTTCCCCGCGAAGATCTCCGCGAACGAGCCGCCCACGAACGCCGCGAAGCCGCGCCGCATCAGTGCCTGGGGGGCGTGCTCGCGCGACGATCCACAGCCGAAGTTGTGCCCGACCACGAGGACGCGCGCGCCGTCGAAGCGTTCGGCGTCGAGGGGGTGATCGCCCTTGGCCTGTGCGCGGTCGTCGGCGAAGGCGTGGTCGCCGAGGCCGTCGAACGTGATGGCGCGCAGGAAGCGCGCGGGGATGATGCGATCGGTATCGATATCGTCACCGTGCAGCGCACAAGCCCGCCCGCTGACTCGCTCGATGGTCTCGAGGTTCGCTGCACGGCTCATCCGAGGATCCCCCGCACGTCGACGACCTTTCCGTGCAGCGCCGCCGCCGCGACCATCGCCGGTGACATCAAGAGCGTGCGGCCGACGGGCGAGCCCTGGCGGCCCTTGAAGTTGCGATTGCTCGTCGAGGCACAGATCTCCTGGCCGACGAGCTTGTCGGGGTTCATGGCGAGACACATCGAGCAGCCGGGCTCGCGCCACTGGAAGCCCGCGGTCTTGAAGACGTCGTCGAGGCCCAGCGCCACGGCCTCCCGCGCCACGGCCTCGCTCCCCGGGACGACGAGCGCGCGGACCCCTGGCGCCACCGTGCCCGTCCGGGCCACTCGAGCGGCTTCGCGCAGGTCGGAGATGCGCGCGTTGGTACACGATCCGACGAACGCGACGTCCACCGTCGTGCCCTCGATGGGCTCGCCCGGCTTCAGCTCCATGTAGGTGTAGGCCTCTTCGAGGGAGGCGCGCTCCTGGTCCGGCGCGTCCTGGGGTCGAGGCAGCGTCTCGTCGACACCGACGCTCTGCCCCGGGTTGATGCCCCACGTCACCGACGGAGCGAGCGCGCCGCCGTCGAGTTCGACGCGGTCGTCGTAGCTGGCGTCGGCAGGGCTCGCGATGTCTTGCCAGAAGGCGACCGCGCGGTCGAAGGCGTCGCCTTTCGGTGTGTACTCCCGACCGCGCAGGTAGTCGAACGTCACGTCGTCGGGGTTCACGTAGCCACAGCGCGCGCCGCCCTCGATCGACATGTTGCACACGGTGAGGCGCTCTTCGAGGGACATGGCGTGGATCAGCGGTCCGCCGTACTCGTACGCGAAGCCCACGCCGCCCTTCACACCGAGCCTGCGGATGATGGCGAGGGTCACGTCTTTCGCGTAGACGCCGGGCATGAGCTCGCCCGTGACGTCGATGCGGCGGACTCGCGGGCGCAGCATCGTGATGCACTGGGTGGCCAGGGCGTCGCGCACCTGGCTGGTTCCGATCCCGAAGGCCACGGCGCCAAAGGCACCGTGGGTCGACGTGTGACTGTCGCCGCAGGCGATGGT
>JABSQW010000287.1 GCA_013215605.1 Myxococcales bacterium | reverse complement strand
GATGTGTCCCGTCTTGTTCAAGAAGGCAACTTAAGGATTATGGAACTTGGAGTTCAGCCATTATCTTCATCTACTGTTATCTCTTCTGAGCCTTCGGTTTACGATTCTTACGTGAACTCCTTATGCATGTTTTCTCCCACTGAGAATCCTTCGGATGGTCGGTCAGTATTAGCAACGCTCAATAGTCAATCGCAATCTCCTCGATCTTCCTCCTCTTCCTCTTCTTCTTCTTCCTCCTTCTCCTCTCTCGGTACTGCGACGGGGCAGCGCTCTGCATTTCCCTTCGGGCCGCAGGGCGTCCTGGCGCCAAGTGCGGGGACCTTGCAGCCGGACGGACTGGCGGGTCACATCCCGCTGGCCGCACGCACTAAGCTGATCGCAAAAAAGCTCGTGTGCGTGCTACCCAAACTGTTCCAGCGAGTGAACAAACAGCTACAGTGCCTGCGACAGCGACAGGTGAAGGACGTTCTCTTGGCGGAGGAGGACACGACCCAACCGGACCAGAGCGCATGGGCCAAGCGCCTCACCAGTGCCCACAAGGCCTCTGTGGACGGTGTGGTTAACCTCGCCGGCGTCCTGAGGGAGATCACCCTCGCCACGCAACCGGCGGAGGGGATCTGCTTGATCACAGGCGCCCAGCAGCTCCTCGACGCCGCCCTTCTTGCAGAAGGCTCGGTTGTTTGGTCCAAGAACCTGCGTGGCGAGGTCGTGGCTCTATCCCTCCTAGTGGGCAAGTGTGACCAGGCGATCAGACACGGTGGCCGTGGAGGCGCAGCAGTTGGTGCTAGTACTCTCGACAAGCAGCGGCGCGCCGCGGTAGGTACCGACGCCTGCCTCGAGAGCCTCCTGGATGGGACTGAGGCCTGGCTGCAGGATGGATGCGCCTCCCTCCAGTTGGTGCGACGCGGCAGTCAGAGTCGCCAGACGCACCCTCCGCACAGAGGCGAGGTCAAGGTCCGTCCGACTCGCCCCCTCCCTTCGGTTCGGGGCAGTGGCGAAGTACACGTGTCCGCTTTGGAGGCGGCGATACGGGCGTCCAGAGAACAACAGGAGAGCGAGCGGGCTCTGGTGGATGTCGAGTGGTCGCGGGTGCAGAGCGCCTGCAGGGATCGTGGCATGATAGCACAAGCAGTGCCCGAGGACGGCGACTGCGTGTTCCACGCAGTGGCCTGGGCCCTCAACTCTCAGCCTGGCGGGGTAGCAACCAAGCGGCCGATCCCGCACGGCGCCACCGCGCCGGTGGCTCCGGACAAGGATACCGAGAAGTGGCAGGCACTGCAGATCCGGTCGGGCTTCTTTCGGTGGCTCTACGCAGGAACGAAGTTCCGCCTCGAGTACGAGCCGACGGGCTCCAAAATGCAGCATGTGGAGGTACCCCCGGAGAGAGTGGAGCACCTCCACACTCTCTTCACGGGCAATCATGGCCCGGCCCCGACTGCCGGAGGAGACCGCGATCATGCTCTCGGTTACAGGAATGTGGTGCTCATGCTATGGGCCCTCTTCCTGGGCTGGAGTTTGGGGGACAACACCGGGGAGGAGGTCCTGGATCGCAAGGAGCTCGAGGCGGGGTGCGAGTTTGAGGACGGCGACTACTCGTTCTCTGCCGCCAGGGTGGGTGTCAGCGTACTCGCCGAGCGCGAGGGGAAGACGGCCCGCGCACCGGCCTCCCATCTCACAACACCGGCCGGGGGGTGGATGTCAATCCAGCGCCAAAACAACGATGAGGACACCCGTGAGCAGGTGACCAACCTTCTTCAGCAGTTCCAGGCTTGGGTTACCGCTGAGGACGACGCAGGGCGGCTGAGAGTGGTGGTCATGATCCATGACTGGGACTACTCGGTCGCCTTCGCCGCGGCGACAGAACAGAGGGGGAATGCGCGGCTAGACCTGGCCAGGCGTGTGGCCGGGTACCGTAGTGCGGTTGAAGGGGAGGCCAGCCTCGGGGTGGCAGGCTCGGAGCTGCCTTCGGCCCTCTGCATCGCCTACGCGTCCGACGCCGGTGACGTGATGACCCAGCTACTGTGTGACTATCTCACGATCACGACCGCCACGGTGACCACGTACCGACAAGACGGGGGCGGGGGAGCAGGATCAGACGCGGCCGCGCGGCTGGTCTGCGTCGGTCCGAGAACCGCCAGCGGAAGACCCCCGCTGACGTTCCCGGCGACGCAGAGCAGCGGTTTGGTCCTCCTCCTCGCCCGGAGTTCCGCAAAGCAGGGCCACGTCTCGGCGGCTTCACTCGACGCCAAAACGTGGTTGGGGCAGGCAGACGTGGTGAAACATGTGCTTGGGGTTCTGGACTGTGAGGCGGCAGACCTCCAGGCCCGGCAGACCACGGCAGCAGCTGCAGCATCTGCAGCAGCTGCCGCGAAACAACTCAAGGTGGTGGAGGTCGCGTTGATGAAGGATGCCAAGGCGACCATCGGAGCATGGGAGACGCCCGACTCCGGGATGCTGCTGCTGGTCCGTGGCGCGGTTGCCAAGGCGGTGGCTGTGACCGCCGAGTTGGAGAGGGCCGTCGACACGCTGGCACCGCACGCCGGGGGAAGGCTCACCTACGGCTTCTTCGGCCCTCAGGACTCATCATGCACTTGGGGCCAACATACCTTCCAGGCGCTCACCCCAGCCCCTGCCGTCGTGACAAAGCTTCTCGCTGTAGCGCAGCAGGCTGGCGTTCCCCATCTCAACGCCGTCTTGGTCGTGCGGTTGGAGAAAGGTGGGAAGCTGGGCGAGCACAGAGACGGTGACCAGGACCTGGTCCAGCAAGGGCGAGGCATCGTCAGCGTGTCGCTGGGTGGGCCCGCCTTTTTCAACAGTCGTCGGGAGAAGAGCGACAACAAGACGAGTGTCCGTCTGGATGGGGGGGATGTGCTCATCTTTGATCGCAACCACCTATACGACGTGAGCGACGTCACGTCAGACTCTGCGCACTGGTGCTTCTCCTTCCGAGCTTTGGGACCCGAGGGCACTCCCATGTGGTCGGAGGATGCTGCGGATGCCATCGGTAGTACGGCCGACGACGCCGGCGATGGCGGCGACTCGGACGGAGCCGACGGCGGTGCAGCGGACGACGACGGCGAGTCGGGCAGGCCTCCTCCCCCTAGCAGGGGAGGACCCGGTGCCAGCTCGAACCAGCCCGGCCCGTCACCGGTAGCGAAGCGGACGCGCAGCCACGGGGCTGCCGGGCCCAGTTCCAGGGACTCCAACTGTCGCTCGCTTGTCGGAGAGTTCGATGGGGCTGTCCAGACCACCCCTCCTCCTCCAAACTCGTACGTTCGGCGTCCTGATACGCCTGTCCCCACCCCTGGCGCTGCTCCAGCAGCGGTGCGGGGGTCCGACGCCCGCGCGGCGTCTGTGTCCGCTCTCCCGTCGTCCCTCAGGGGTCGGGCCCCTGCACGCCGAATCGCCGGCGTCAGGAGCCCGACCCCTAGAGGGACGGCGGAGCGCAGACGACGGCCGCCCGCGCGCTAAGCGCGGGTGGTGCCCGCTTCCTCCAGTGGAACGCGGGCGGGGCGACGAACGCCAAAGAGGCGGCCCTCCTGGACGTGATCAAACGTCTGTGGGGGCCGCCGGCGCCCGTCGCCGGGGGCAGCGGCAGCACCAGCCATTGGCCGGTGCTGCTGCTCCAGGAGTTCAAGTCCAGCCCCTTGTACGGTGCGGACCTCCTCGTGCACACCACTGGGTACCAGTTGGAGGAGTCGTGCGTGCCCGGCGGTGCGGCGGACCCAGGCAGGGGCGCGGCCGTGGCCGTGCCGAAGGGCCTGTTGTGCCAGAGACGACGAGACCTGGAGCCGGCGGCGCACGCGCCTGGTCTCTCCGTTGTCGTGTGCGCGGTGGGCAGGCCGGGCGACCCGTCGTCGAGCCAGCTCCTCGTGGCGTCGGTGTACAGGTCGCCGGGATCGCCACACGGGCCGCTGTGCGCCTGGTTGCGCCGGGTGTGGGCAGCAGCCCCCGGGGCCGGCTGTGGGGGACTGATCGTGGGAGGGGATCTCAACGCCTGGCACGAGGAGTGTGGGTGCTACGAGACCTCTCCATCGGGCACGGCCCTCATACTGGCGGTATCGGACGTGGGCGGCGTGGTGCTCAACGATGGGCGCCACACTCGCCACCCACAGGGCCTGAATGCAGGTAGACACCGATCGTCAGCGATCGACGTCACCATCGTGCCTTCGGCGGAGGCGGCGCTGTTTGGCGAGTCGTGGGATCTCCTGGACATGCTGGCGCCGCTATCGGACCACGACGTGGTGACCTTTGAGCGGCCGTGGCCGGGTCCGCGACCTTGGTCACGTGGTCGACGCGGCGCGTCGCGCGCGCCGGGCGCCAACACGGCACAACAGCTCGCCTCGTCGATGGGTTTGGTCGCAGCCAAGGGGCGGTGGGACACCGTGGACCCCGACCGCCGCCGCCGGTTCCGGCAAGGCGTGGAGCGCTCTCTCCGCGCACTGCACGCGCTACCGACGCCGGAGGCCGAGGCCTTCGACTGGGCCGTGGCGGCGGGTCCGACCGGGCGGTCGCTGTGGTCGGTCGACCCAGACCGACTCGCGCGCGACATCACGAACACGCTCGTGCGCAACGCCAACCGTTACCTGGCGGTGCGCTCCCGCGGCAGAGCACGGCAACCCTTCTGGACGGACGCGTGCCAACAGGCACTCGACGAACTAGGGGTCGCCAAACGTGCGGTTGCAGCGCATGCTCGGCGTGTCCACGCTGCGGGGGGCCTTGGCGCCCTCTCGGCGGAGGGGCGCGCGGCAGCGTTGGTCGAACGAACGGCACTGCGACGGGCACGAGGGAAGAAAGGCAGGAGGATGGGCCTGGTCACGCGCAGGGCCCGCCGTGCCTTCTTCACCGGGTTCGCCGATGGCCTGTCCCGCTACACACCGAGCGGAGAGGTGTGGCGCGTGGTGCAGATGGTCGACGGGCGCAAGGGCACGCTGCCGACGGGTGGGGTCGCAGCGATGGTAGCCAGGCGGGGTCTTGTGGTGGGCCCCGACGACACCACCACAGTGGACGCCCAGGTCGCTGCGGACACGCTCGCCGACTTCTATGCCTCGGTCTCGACACCGACGCCGACAGCAATCCTGGTCGAGCGGGCCGCACGGACGGACGGACGCGGGCCGCTCGGTCTCCCCCGGAGCTCTCCGAGCGGCCCACCACCGCCACCAGGTCCGAACGCGCGGCGCGTGCGGGTTGGCATCGACCGGCTGCAACAGTGGGCACGTGATGCCGGACACGAGCTGCGTCGCCTGGCACCCGGCGACGCGACGCGCCTCCCCGTAGAAGGGGATGGGCGGCGAGTGACCGTGGCGGAACTGCGGTCTGGCCGGCGTGCGGGGAAGAACCCGGCGCCGGGGTTCGACCGGGTGCCTTCGGCCCTGCTCCGCCACGGAGGCGACGAGCTGGACCGAGTCCTCGCCACTCTCGCCTCGTTGCAGTTGGCACTCGGCCACTGGCCAGATGTGTACAAGCTCGCGCGGGTGACGCCGTTGCTGAAACCCTCGGCCAGAGGAGATGTGGATGGCCTTGTCCCCAGCCACACACGCCCGATCAGTGTCCTGACCGCCCTGGCGAGCGACGCCGAGGCGGTGCTCACCAACCGTCTTGCCGCGAAGCTGGAGCGAAGCGGCAAACTGTCAAAGGCGCAGTTTGGCTTCCGAGTCCTGCGGAATTCGGTGGACCCGCTGGTCCACAAGATGCAGACGATCAAGCAGGCGTGGTCGCGTGGTTGGTTCGTCGTCGCCTTCAAACTCGATGCCAAGAAGGCGTACGACAAGGTCACGAGTCGCGGCTTGCTTCACAAGCTCCGCACCCGCGCCGAGGTTCGGGGGCCTCTGCTCCGCCTCGTGGCCGACTACCTTGCTGGCCGACGCGCCACCGTGGCAGTCGGCCGCACCTTGTCCAAGGTGGTTGATCTGCTGTGCGGCGTCCCGCAGGGGGGCCGTCCGTCACCGATCTTGTTCGCGGTGGACATCGACGACGCGCCGGGGGTCTTCCTCGACGCGGTCGACGGCCACGCCGGGGGCTTCCTCTATGCTGACGATGAGGAGGTGTGGATCGAGCTGCCAGGCCCTGCGGCGGGTGTTGCCAACTGGCGGTGGCACTGCAGCGCGTTGCTGCACCGTTTCCAGCGGGAGGTCATCGACGAGGTGGTGTGCATCGCGGCCATCACCGGGCGAGACTTTCGGGTCGACACCGGCAAGGTCGGGTGCGTGGCCTTCATACCGAACGCACAAGACCAAGGGTGGGGCGACCCGGCCGCCATCGTCGGGCCGCTCCCCTGCCTGTACCTGCGCGACGAGCCCATCATCATCAGCCTGGGTGAGATGGTCTCCCTCGGCGTCAAGTTCGACTCGCACGCCACCTTTGTTCCGCACGTGGACTTGCTGGTAGCGCGCGCGACCAAGCGGCTGGTGGTCCTCAAGTGTCTCGCGGGCCGAGCCTGGGGCGCCAGCCGGAGCGTGCTGCTGACTCTGTGGCGCTCGTGGATCAAGTCGACCCTCATGTACGCCTCGGACGTGTGGGGTGTCGCGGCGCCGGCGCAGTTGCGCCGGCTGGATGCTATCCAACGATCCGCCCTGTGCTACGCGCTAGGGGTGTCGCACGGCACTGCTCGGCTCGCCGTCGTCGACGAGGCCGGGGACCCCCCGCTACAGGTGTCTCGACTCCGTAGCGCGGCTCTGTCTGCAGAGCGCATTCGGCGGTTGCCGTCCTCGCGTATCCTAAGGGCCCAGTGGCAGGCCTGGGAGGCCGACGCGGCGCGGTGCCAGCATGATACCAAGACGGCTGAGAGAGCGTGCATGTGGCTCGACGTACAGATCGACCGGCGGCCTTTCACAGACTTCCAACTCCGGCGAGATGGACACGAGCGGTGGCGGTGCTGCCCCTTCGCCTTCATGCACGCAGCTGCCGCTGCGGTGGGCATGGAGCGGAGAAGGGTCGGGATCGTGGAGAGCCTGCTGGCCGAGCGGGTGCGCGCGCCCTGGCTCGCTGATCCACTCGACGGCGTGGTCCCGGCGGCGCCAGTCCGCCCGGCGCAGGACCTCTCCCTGGAGCGGTTGCAGGACGCGACCGTCGCGACCGCGCAGATCTTCCCGCCCCGCATGGACCGCGCCAGGGGCACATGGCCAATCTTTGGCCCAGCGTCGTCGCGCACCGCGGTCGACAAGGCCCGGGCACAAGCATACACCGTGGCCTTGGTTGACCGCCTCGAGGCCGTTGCGGGCGCTGTGGTCTGCTACACCGACGGGGCGTCGGTGATGGCGTATGGAAAGAACGTCGTCCGGCCGGTGCCCGGCGGCTGGCCTCCTGAACTGTGCACACTCGAGGGCCAGGCGCGGTGGACCGGCGAAGGCAGTGGAGCAGGGTGTGCCGTCTGGTGTGGACAACAGTGGGTGGCCGAATGGGGGGTCCCCCTCGGCGCCCTCTGCGACAGCTTCGCGTCCGAGTTGTGGGCCCTGGCCGACATCACAGTGTCGGTCACCCACCAGCTCCTCCCTGGCTTCGTCCGACCTCCGCACTCGACGCGGCGGTCGGACGAACTGCAGTGGGTGTGGCCAGGCGCCGACGGCGCCGCCGCGGCAGCGGTGGCGACCGGCGTGGTCTTCGTCGTCTCGGACAATCAGTGGGGGGTGGTGGCGGCCGCGACCGGTGCGCAGGAGCTGCAGCCGTGCGCTCCGGCGCGTCGCCTGCCGGACGGCTACATCGCGCTCGAGCACATCGCCAGCGCTCGCGCTGTGCTGGCCAGTGTGGGCATCCGCCTGGTCTTTCTGTGGGCCCCCGGCCATGCGGACGGCGTGGGCAACGACAAGGCCGACGAGCGCGCCGGCGTAGCGGCGCAGATCGCGGCGTGGGACGGGACGGGGCGGTCGCTCTTCCCCACGCCGATCCGGGTGTCCAAGAACTTCATCCGGCGCCGGTATGTGCAGCTCTGGCGCACGAAGCGCTTGGCCGCCCGTGAGCACAGGTACGCCGGCCACAAGCACTTGTGCGCGTCGGTGCTCTGGCAAGGAGCAACCATGAACTGGCTCTACGACGCCGATCTGAGCGTGGTCACCCACCAGTGGCGGTGGCACACCACCCCGAGGGCGCTCGTTTTTCGGCGAAGTCGGACGGAGGAGGTGGTGGTGGCCAGGATGCGCCTGTTGGTGGCTCCGACCAACTACTTGTTGTGGCACCACTACGGCGACCCCGACGTACCAGAACTGAAGGATGTCCAGTGCCGGTACTGCGGAGCCGCGGTGAGGGCAGACGACCCCTTTCGCGGGGTTGAGCACGCGTTGGTATACTGCGTGGCGTGGGAGGATCAACGACAAGCCCAAGCCGGCGCCCTGCGCTCGACGTTGAGCCTGGACGCCGTTGACGGCGAGGACGAGGCAGTCAGAAAGTACAAAGCTCCATTCCAGGATGACACTACACTGATCAAGGGCTTCTTCACGTGGCAGCTCCTCCTCCTGCACAGCCATCTGCTGGGTGGTCCTTACGTGGAGCGCACCCAGTGGCACGCGCTCGACCCGGGCGTGTGCGCTGCGCTGGCAAAGGTACTGTTCCGGTTCCTGCGCTCGACCACTCTACTGCGGGACTGGTCGCGCAGCCACCGATGGGCGCTGGACGCACGACAGGACCTCCGCAGAGTTCTGGAGGACGACGCGGATGATGAACACGACTCTGACGAGGACGCCGGCAGCGAGTCAGAAGGTTAGTGTGTTGTGGGTGTGGGAGAGAGAGAGGGAGGGGAGAGTCAGAGAGGGAGAGAGGGCACGGAGAAAGGGAAGGATCTTTCCTTCTTCTTTCTTTCGGTCCCTTCTTCCTGGCTACTTCTTTCTTCTTCTCCAAGATTCTTGTTGCTCTGTCTTCTTTGTCCTTTGTCCTTTTTTCGCTCCGTTCTTTCTATTTGGAGTGGGAGGTGGAGGGGAGGGGGGGGGGAGGGAGGGCCCAGCGGGGGCCCTTGACCGGCTGTTCTGAGTTTATGTAGGCAGGCTGATGCGACTTCGCTACATGAGCACGAACAAGACGACGACGACGACCACCACGACGACGACGACAACGACCGCCACGACGATGACAAATCTTCGACGTGCTGGCGGCGGTGGAGGTGGCGCCCGCGGCGTGCGTAGCGTGTGCTGGTGTTTGGGGATTGACCATACGAATCCTCCTCGCGGTGCGTGTGTTGCTTGTCGCCCCGCGATCGGTCAGTCGGTCAACAGGTCGGTCGGTCGGCTAGTGGGTCGGATCGGTCAGGTCGGTCGGGTTGGTCAGGTCGGGCGATTGGTCAGGTCGGTCTCTGTCGTCTGGATGATATCCGTCAGTTAGTCGGCGCGCGGTCGCGGTCAGTCGGATTTGGTCAGCCGCAGTCGGTCGAAGTCGGTCGATCGAAAGGAAACCTCCGCTGCGTGCGTTGAGGGGCACACAACTTGGAGGGCGCACTCCCCTCTTTCGGCCTTTTGGCTGTCCGAGACTCGTATCTGTGTGTGAGTCGCCCGACCCTTGCCCGGAAAACCAGAGCCAATGTGCTCTAAGGTTGTTTGCCGTGGCTCCTGCTGAAGCGTTTTGCGCCAGCTGGCCACGGTGTCCGTGGCTCGATCTCGTTGTGCTGTGCGGTTGTCATTGCGCGACCACGCATGCCCAGCGCCAACGTCCCCCCCAAAACAAAGGGTGGCGTTGTTGCAGCAACAAGCTGCTTGCCCCTCCTCGACTACGTGGAGACCCGATCGGTCCGTCTTGGTCCGCTCGTCTGGTTTGGTCCGGTCTGGTCCGGCCTGTGTTTGTCCGGTTGGCTGGTGGTCCGTCTGGTCGGTGGTGGCCGTCTGCCTGTTCGTTTGTCTGCCCCCCCGCCTGCCTGGTCAGCCTGTCTTGCTGCTCGGCCGTCGGATGTTTGGCTCTCTGTCCGTGGTGGTGGTGGTGGTGCTGCACGCGCGCCCGGGCGTGTGTGTGTGTGTGTGTGTGTGTGCGTCGCCACAAAACCTCTCTTGGTTGTGGAGAGAGAGTGAGAGAGAGAGAGAGAG
>JABSQW010000286.1 GCA_013215605.1 Myxococcales bacterium | reverse complement strand
TTGCCCACCGGAGCGTTCAGCGGGGGGTCGGTTCGTGAGAAGAGAGGTCTACGTACTCGGCAGCGTCGCGGCCGTACTGGTCGTGACATTTGGAGTGGCAGCGGGTCTGTATCTGAGCTCCGAGAAGCGTGCGAAATCCGACGTACGGAATCGCGCAGCCGCCGCCAACCCGTCGCGCCTCGAACGATCACACAGCCACAGCCTCGGCCCCGACGACGCAAAGGTCACGCTGGTCGAGTTCCTCGACCCGGAGTGCGAAGCGTGTCGCGCGTTCCACCCGAGGGTGAAGAAACTACTCTCCCAGTATCCGAAGAGCGTGCGACTCGTGCTCCGCTACATGCCACTGCACCAGAACTCCGTCTACGCCGCGGGCGCGCTCGAGGCGGCGGGCGAGCAGAATCGATTCTGGGAGATGCTCGAAGTGCTGTTCCAGAACCAGCCCGCCTGGGGGAACCACCAGAATCCGCGGCCCGACCTCATCCCCGGCTTCGCGCGGCAGATCGGACTCGACATGGCGGCCTTCGATCGCTCGATGAAGGCGGGCCTGTACCGCACGCTCGTCGAGATGGACCGCAGCGACGGCGTCGCGCTCGGGGTAAGCGGGACACCCAGCTTCTTCGTGAACGGCAAGCCGCTGGTGCGCCTCGGCTACGACCCGCTGCGCGCGATGATCGAGCAGGAGATCTCGCGGTAGCGCCAGCTCAGGCGCGCACGAACTCCGCGGCGACCTTCCGTTGCGGATCGAAGAACGGCGCTTCTCCGTCCACCGTGCAGCGCCGGATCACTCGGCGCTGCGGGTAGTGATCCGACACTCCGCGGTGCAACGTCGTGCGCTCGTCCCAGATGGCGAGCTGTCCCAGCTCCCAGTGCCAGCGACAGTGAAAGCGCGGCTGGTCGACGTGGGCTTCGAGGAAATCGAGGGTCGCGCTGCTCTCGGCGTCGCTCATCTCCGCGATACGGTGCATCACGCCGCGGTCCGTCATGTACAGGCTGCGCCGACCACTCACCGGGTGTGTGCGGACGAGCGGGTGCACGACCTCCGGGTAGGCGGCGCGAAAGCGCTCGGCGAGACCCTCGACCCCCGACTTGCGCTCGGCGATCTCGACGAAGCTACCGTGGCACGAGTGTACGGCCTCGACACCGTCGAGCATGCGCTGAATCGTGGGTGACAGCGCCTCGTACGCCGCCGACGTGGAGGCCCACATCGTGTCGCCCCCGTAGGGCGGTGTCTCGAGCACCGTGATCAGCGCGACCTTCGGCGGCTTCTCGAGCCAGCTGACGTCGGTGTGCCACAGGTCCGTGCCGGGCGCGTTGTCCGCGCTGTCGACGATCACCTGGTGACCGGGCTGATCGGCGCCGAAGAACTTCTCGAGCGGATAGAGACTCAGCTCTCCAAAACGCGAGGCGAGCTCGAGCTGCTGATCTCCGGAGAGCTCCTGGTCGTGGAAGAAGAGAACCTCGTTCGCGACGAGCGCGTGGTGGATCTCCTGGAACACTCCATCGGAGAGCGGCTTCGCGAGGTCGACTCCCGAAACGATTGCGCCCAGGGCGCCTCCGATCCTCTCGACAGCGATGGTCTCGTACGGCATGTCACTCCCGGCCTTTGCGCTCGCTCTGGGTCGCGTCTGTGATGAGTTTTCTGGGGTGCCGTCCGTCGACGTAGCCGACGAAAGTTCCGGCGACGAGGGCGTAGCCCACCAGCTCCTGGATCCGCTTCGAGTAGCGCGCGGCCAGCTCCGGCGGCACGCCGAGCATCATGTTCTCGAGTTGGCGCAGCCAGGGCTGGCAGTACTGGATCGTCATGCCGAGGCGCTTCTCGTCGGAGCGGTTCGCGCCGCCGCGGTGGTAGAGCGTCCCGGGGAAGATCGCGACGGAGCCCGCACTCATCTCGAGCGGTACGCCGAGGCGATCCATCTCTTCGCTGCTCGCAGGCGGTTGGTCCCAGGTGTGACTTTCGGGAACGACCTCCGTGGCACCGTTCTCTGCCGTGAAGTCATCGAGGGCCCAGATCGTGGAGACACCCTGCGGCGGACGCGGTGGCGGACCAGCGCCGAGCGCATCGTCCTGGTGCCATCCCTGCTGCGTTTCCCCGGGATGCAGATTCACGGCGAGCGCCGCCGAGAGCAGGTAGCTCGTCACGAGGTGATCGTCGCACACCGCGAGAACTGCCTCGTGTTCGATCAGCTCCGCGACGGCCGGCGCCTTTGCGAGCAGCCGATAGACGCGCTCCGACCGCAAGCCCTCGAAATCGTTGCGCCCCATCCGCTCGCCCTGCAGGTAGGGGGCGAGCTGTTCGCGCAGTGTATCGACCGTCGCCGGGTCGATGGCGTCCGGAACGATGACGTAGCCCCGGTCGCGCGCCTTTGCGCTGCTCGTCATCGAATCGCCTCCTCGAGTCCCTCGCGCCAAGGGGTCTACTATAGTCCCACGGACGGGCGCGCACGCTCGTGGTGGTCAGCAGCAGAGGCGAAAGCAGGAGCAACCATGGCCGTTCGATTTCGACCGTTCGACGCAGACTTCCTCCAGGATCCTTATCCAAAGTACGCGGAGCTGCGCGATGACGCGCCGGTTCTCCGCGTCCGCGTCGGTCCCTTCGCCGTGGCGAACCTGATCTGGCGGTTCGCGAAGATGCGGCGGGAAGCTGGCCAGCCGGGACTCCTCCGCACGGCGATCCAGATGCGTCGTGAGGCGAAGACGTCGGGGGTCGAACGCTCCCCGGCCATGCGTCTCCCGCGGCGCATCTACGCGGTGTCGCGCCACGAAGATGTGACGGCGGTGCTCCGCAACCCCGACGTGTTCTCGTCGGCCGCGATGGGGGGCGGCCGGCAGCCGGCAGGAAGTGAACCGTCGCCCACCGAGGGTTCCCTGATCGGACTCGACCCGCCGGAACACGGAGAACACCGCGCCATCGTGAACCGCGGCTTCACTCCGCGCCGCATCGGGGAGCTCGAGCCGCGCATCCGAAAGATCGCCGACGAGCTCGTGGGCGGGTTCGAGAGGCAGGGCCACTGCGACCTCGTCGAGGCCTTTGCGAACCCTCTCCCCGTAGCGGTGATCGCCGAGCTCCTCGGTCTCGACCCCGCGCGGCGCGACGACTTCAAACGCTGGTCGACCGCGCTGATCATCGGCTCCACTTCGGGTGGCGGTCCGCGTTGGGAGCTCTTCCGCGAATTCCGGACGTACATGAGCGAAGTGGCGGAACAGCGTCGGCGCGAGCCGGGCGAAGACCTGATCTCGCTGCTCATCCACGCCCAGGAAGAGGAAGGTGTCCTCGAAACCGAGCAGGTGGTCGGCTTCGCGAGCCTGCTGCTGGCCGCGGGCTCGGAAACGACGACGAACCTCATCGGCAACGCACTCCTCGCGCTGCGCGACAACCCCGAGCAGGCCGAACGGATTCGCGAGGAGCCGGAGCGGATCCCGCAGCTCCTCGAGGAGACGTTGCGCTACGACTCCCCGATCCAGCTCCTCATGCGGCTGACCACGCGTGACACACAGATCCGCGGCGTTTCGATCCCAGAGCGCGCCATGGTGATCGTGCTGCTCGGCGCCGCCAACCGCGACGCCGAATACTTTTCCGATCCAGACCGCTTCGACATCGCGCGCAACACGCAGGGACACCTCGCGCTCGGACTCGGAAATCACTTCTGCCTCGGCGCGTCCCTCGCTCGCCTCGAGGCGCGCATCGCTCTCGAGACCCTCTTCACGCGCTTTCCCGACTACCGACTGGCGGACGGTCACCTTGAACGACACGGCTCGTTCCTGGTCCGTGGACCCAAATCGCTCCCGTTCCAGTTCAGTACCAGCGGCTAGCGAACCCACCTCGGGGAACTCGGGTCGTTCGCGGTTCGCGCTAGAATGCGTGGAAGCGCAGGGAGGCCCTCGGGATGGCGTTCGACATCGACCCCAACGACCTGATCATCCCCCGGAACTACGGCGTCGGCGGGCAACCCCACGACGTGTGGACCCAGCTGCGCGAGCACGCACCCGTCCACCGCGTCGAGACCGACGAGTACGAGCATTTCTGGGCCATTACCCGCCACGCGGACATCATGGACATCTCGACCAAGCCCGAGATCTTCAGCAATCGGGTCGGACCGGCGTTGATGACCCGCGAGCAGGTCGAGGAGCGCAACCGCGAGAGCGGCGCGTTCGCGAGCATGAAGACCATCATCGAGATGGACCCGCCGGAGCACCGCGACTTCCGCAAAGTGGCGAGCGGCTTCTTCACGCCACGCAGCATCCATCGCCTCGACGAGATCGTTACCGAGAGCGCCCGCGAGCAGATCGACAAGCTCGGCGAGGAGGGAGAGTGCGACTTCGTCGAGATGATCTCGCAGCGCCACCCGCTCCGCGTGCTCTCTACCCTCCTCGGCATCGACCGGGAGGACGAGGAGACGGTGCTCGAACTCACTCAACAACTCTTCGCCTCTGAAGACCCGGACCTGCAGCGAAAGGGAGAAGACCGCAAATTGGCGACAGCGGAGATCGGCGCCGAATTCTTCCAGCTCTTCAACCGCATCGTCGAGGACCGCCGTGCGAACCCCCGCGACGACCTGGCCAGCATGCTCGCCAACGCGAAGTTGGCCAACGGGGAGCCGATGGGCCCGGTCGAGACCTTCGGCTACTACCTGATCGTCTTCACCGCAGGCCACGACACTACGCGCAACGCGATCTCGGGTGGGATGGCGGCGCTGCTTGCGAATCCCGAGCAGCTCGATCTCCTCTGCAAGCATCCCGACCTCACGAAGACGACCGTGGAAGAGGTGATCCGCTGGTCGTCTCCCGTCAACTACATGCGCCGCACGATGCTGAGGGATGTCGAGCTCCACGGCACGACGCTGCGCAAGGGCGAGCACCTCGTGATGTTCTACGCTTCGGCCAACCGGGATGACCGCGTGTTCGAGCGCCCCTTCGAGTTCGACATCACGCGCCACCCGAATCGCCACCTGGG
>JABSQW010000285.1 GCA_013215605.1 Myxococcales bacterium | reverse complement strand
GTCTTGAACCGGGCCGTGCCTAGCGGGCAGGCATCCGTGCAGCTCGTGTAGATGAAGTTGATGACGACCACTTTTCCTTCGATGAGATCGTCGAAGAAGTGGACCGTCTCTCCTTCATGGGTCAGGAGCGGTACGTTGGGAAAGTAGTTTGCTCCCCAGCGATCGCCGCCCGATCGCCCGGAACCGGACTTCGCCGTGGCGGGGAGAGACCCGCACAGGGCGAAGACCAGGGCCGCGACGCCAGCGAACCGGAACGCCTGTCGCGTCGACGCTTTCACCCGCACGATCACGCCCGCGACGTCGACCACGACCTTGTTCCCCGGCCGCCACACGGGGTACGCATGACCCCGAATCCGGTCATTGCGTTGCGCCGGGCCCCGGTGGACCGAAGAAGCGACTGATGAGAATTCCGAAATCCCCGAAGTTGATGGTGCCATCGCCGTTCAAGTCGATGTCGGGATTGTCGCCCCCCCAGCCCATTCGGAATTGCATGAAATCCGAGAAGTTGACGATACCGTTGTCGTCGAAATCCGGGTCGCACCAATTTCCGTAGCCATCGCCGTTGGAATCGCGCTGATCGGAGTTCGGGAACTCACGGCAGTTGTCGATGTCGTCTGACACCCCATCGTCATCGCCATCGGGACTGGGGACAGGGATGGAACTTCCGGCGCCGTTCACGCCTCCGACGTAGTCCGCCTTGGCCTTCAGATCGCCGGATCGGAACGTCGGCAGGGCGTAGGAGGAGACGTAACCGACCCCGTCCCACGTGGGCATCGGCGCCGGCATGACCCGGACCTGGTCCGGCGACTCGGTGTCGAAGCGCAGGAGCATCGCGTGGTCCTCGTGCGCCGTGTTGTGGCAGTGCTCCATGTAGGTCCCGACGAATTCCCGGAACCGGACGGCTAGATCGATGGTAAATCCGCTGTCTTCCATGGGTCCAAGCCGGTAAAAGTCCTTGCGGGCCCACTTCTCCCATTCCGGAGGAGCCTTCCCGCCCCGCTTCAGGATCTGGCCCTCCTCGAAGTGGATGTGGATCGGGTGGGCCCAGCCGCCAGGGCTCTTCAGGTGCCAGATCTCCGCCACGCCCTTCTTGTCGTACCCCAGGTTGGGCGCTGCCGATACCCGTCGCGGATCCGCGTTGAACCCGGCGCCACCATCGGTCTTGATCGTCCACGGCTGGCTGTCGGTACCGGACGAGCGACCGAAATCGAAGCTGCGGTGAACCGCGTTGTCCAGGTCTTCCTGCGTGAACCCGGGCAGCGGGACCATCTTCTTTCCGCCCTCGGGAGTGTATTCGGTGGGGTTCATGCTCCGGTCGACGCCGGCGTACGCGTGCACCCGGAACTCCAGGAATTTCGCGACCGTCGTGTCGGTCTTGTTGCGACCGTTCTCGACCTGGGGGGCATAGGTTCCGTTCAGCACCTCCCCGAGCGGAATCTTCTCGTGCGGGGCCTTGCCGTTGCGGTGCTCCAGCAGGTTCACCATGTAGAGCTTGGTGCCGGGCGCGAACGGGCCGAAGTCGACGATGATGTCGTAGCGCTCGCCAACGCCTTGAGTGGGGAGGATGCCCTTGTGGGCGGTCAGTCCCCCGACCGTCTTGTTGCCGTCGAAGTAGACCGCGTGCTCCATGAGGTTGCCGTCGTTCGCAATCATGTGGAAGGGAACCCGGTTGTACGAGGTCCCGGAACCAGGCGGGCCCGCCAGTTCCCCTCCTGTGCCCT
>JABSQW010000284.1 GCA_013215605.1 Myxococcales bacterium | reverse complement strand
GGCGTCCGCAGGCTCGTCGTCTTCAACGTGGAAGCGGGCACGCCCGCCGAGCGTGTCAATGATCTCCTCGATGAAATGCGCGATACCCCGCACCGCTCTCCCGAGCTCCTGGTCTCGATCGCGGAGCCGAACACGATGGGCGCCGAGTGGTTTCCCGGCGCCTGGAGCCACATCTGGGAGCAGGCGTTCGAGAGCGAGCGGAGCCTGCGATCCTATCTGGAGGGAGATTCGCCCCTCGCGCAGGCCGAGCGCGCCGGCTTCCAGGAGGGCGTGGCGTCCGTCATCGAGCGGTCCGTCGACCTCCACTACGGCTTGACGGGTGCCGGCCCGGCGCGTTCGGTGGCTTGAGGGACCGCATGCTCTACATGCTGGACACGACCGTCGTCGCCGCCGCCGACACCGATCGATTCTTGAAGGCCTTCGAGTCGACGTTCCTTCCGGCGGCGACTGCCCGCGGCATGGAGCTGGTTGCGTGCTGGCACACCCCGACTTCGCTCGGTGAAGACGTCGACGTCGTGGCCATCTTTCGCTTGCAGGACTGGTCGCACTGGAACGAGCTGCGCCGTGAAGCGGTCCTCGATCCCGCAATGGCCGAGTGGATCGAGATACTGGAGTCGCTTCGCCGAGCAGGCAGCCGGAAGTTCTTCTCCCCGGCGACGTTCTCGCCCCTTGGATGAACAGGAGTCGTCGGGTTTTCGAATGACAGCGCGCGCGTTCGACGCGTAGTATCGGCATATGGGTATTCGATAAGGAGATTCGAGGTGCTGTTTCTTCACGAAGTCCACGAAGTCACGGGGAAGCGCGAGGACGAGTTCGAAGCCGCCGTCCGGGATGGATGGATGCGCGCCCTCGCCGAGGGCGACGAGGCCCGATTGCTCTACTATGCGAATCAGGCGCACGGCTCGGGGAAGTCGTACCAGGTCGTCACCCTGACGGGCATCTCCGACGGCGCTGCGTGGGAGCGACTCGCGCAACGCATCCAGTCCGGCGATCTCCAGAAATGGATGGGCGAGCTCGATGCGCTCCGACGCGACGTGACGGGAAAGATCCTCATCCCTGTCTATTGGTCACCGCTGCAGGAAGTCGATCTCGCGACGGTTCCCACGGATGCCCGCGAGCACGAGCTGTCGCTCTTCATGGAAGACACCGGGTGGCCCTACTCGTCTCTCGACGATTACATCCGGATGTGGGACGTCGACTACTACCAGATCCTCAGCAAGTACCCGAGCGATCGGATGATGCTCGACATCCAGGCCTGCTTTCAGATCGCCCACGGCACCCACCAGCGCCGGGAGGCGATCCTCTGGCAGAAGATCGTGAATCACGACGCGCTACTGCGCCTGATCGCGAACGAAACGGCCCTCGAGCACAAGGGGCCGGGAAGCTACATGCAAAAGGCGCTCGATTACCGCGATGACTGGCAGAGCCGGCTGCTGCGCACGAGCAGTTGGTCGCCGCTCTACTGAGGAATGGTGCCCCAGCGATGAGTGCTCCTGGAAAACTCGACGGGAAGGTCGTACTGATCACCGGCGCCGCGCGCGGCCAGGGCGAGGCCGAGGCGCGGCTCTTCGTTGCCGAGGGGGCAAAGGTCGTCTTGGGCGATGTACTCGACGCCGAGGGCAAGGCCGTCGCGGAGTCTCTCGGCGACGCGGCGGAGTACGTCCACCACGACGTTTCCGACCCCGAGAGCTGGGAGGCGTTCGCCGAGACGGCGGCTCGCCGTTACGGACGCGTCGACGCGCTGGTCAACAACGCCGGCATCATGGTCTACAAGCCCATGGAGGAGATGACGCTCGAGGAGTACCGGCAGGTGATCGACGTCAACCAGGTCGGCTGCTTCCTCGGCATGAAGGCGGTGCT
>JABSQW010000283.1 GCA_013215605.1 Myxococcales bacterium | reverse complement strand
TGCTGGGTGTTGATCCCCGTGTCGACGATCGTGATGCCGTCGCCGTCGCGCAGGGCCCACACGTTGATGTGGTCGAGCCGGCCCGGCATGGGCTGGCGGATCCACCAGACGCCGTCGGCGATCTCGAAGACCTCCCCCGAGGCGGGAATCGAGTCCACGAGGGGGTAGACGAGGGGATCGACGAGTTTTTCGCGCAGCGATTTGGCCATTGCTGGAGACTAGCGCGGGTCGCCGATTTGCGGCTCCGTCAGCGGCCGGGGGCAAGCGCCTCGATGGCGTCCCAGGGGAGACCCGCAGTGCGGCCTTCGGGGTGCACGAACTGCAGGCAGACCTGCGTCGCGCCCGCGTCGAGGTGCGACTGGATGAACTTCTCGACATCCGACTGCTTTCCCCAGGCGATGGTCGCATCGATCAGACGATCCGAGCCGCCGTCGGCGAAATCCGCGTCCTCCAGGCCGTACTTCCGCCAGCTCTTGCGGTAGTTCTCGAGCGCGATGTTCGTCGCGCCGGCCGCGCGGCCGGCCGCGCGTGCGCGACTCGGGTCCGCCTCCAGCACCACCTTGACCTCGGGACACAGCCACGCGTCGGGTCCGAGGATCTCGCGCGCCTCCTTCGTGTGCTCGGGCGGCATGAAGTAGGGATGGGCGCCCTGCGCGCGGTCGCGCGAGAGCGCGAGCATCTTGGGGCCGAGCGCGGCGAGGACACGCGGCGGGCCGGTCTGCACGGGCGGAGTATCCTTCGCCGCCGGCGGCCCACCCGTGAGCGCGCTGAAGTCGAGCCCGCGGTCCATCTTGTCGAGATAGTTCCGCATCGTCGTGAGGGGCGGGCCATAGGTCAGTCCGTGGATCCCCTCGACGATGGGCGGATGCGACACCCCGAGTCCCAGCAGAAAACGCCCACCCGACTGCTCGTCGAGGGTGCGCTGGCCCGCAGCCATCACCGAGGCTTCGCGTTCGAAGATGGGAATGATCCCGGTGCCGACGATCAGCCGCTCGGTATTCGTCAAGATCGACGACGCCACGATCAACAGATCGCGGCGCATCGCCATGGGATGCCAGAGCGCCGAGTAGCCGAGGCTCTCGATACGCTGCGCGGCTTCGATGGCCTCCGGTAGCTCGAGCCCCTCGAGCGACGCCCAGACGCCAAGTCTTCCAAGTTCCATGTCCGCTCCTCGTTGGCCGTGGGCCGGGCCCGGTCGGCGTTTCGCAGCATCACCCGGCACGGTCCGTGTTTTCAAGCGAGTGTGCGTCCGGGGGACAGCCCCGGGTCAGTCGGCTGGGCGCGGGATCGCCCCCAGGCCGAACTCAGCGCCGAGCGCTTCGAGCTCCGCCAGGAGAGCCGCGGGCAGGGGCACGCCCCGCTTCGAGCATTCGAGCCAACGCCGATGTTCGATCTCGCCAGGGACGAGAACGCGCTCGACGCCTTGGGCGGGCTCGGAGTCGCGCACATCGCGGATCAGGGTGTCCGTGCGTTGGCGGAACTCGTCGAGGGGAAGGAATCGCGACACGTCGAGGGCGAGGAACAGGTAGCCCTTCGCGACCCGCTCGCGCCCGGTGAAGGCGGAGTCGCCGATCTCCGTTCGCCCGAACGAGCTGTTCGTGAGCAGCCCGGCCAGAATCTCGACGAGCATCGCGATACCGAACCCCTTGTGTCCGCCAAACCACTGCAGGCCCTCGATCGACGCGCGATGCGGGTCGGTCGTGGGCACTCCGCGCTCGTCGGAGGCCCAGCCCTCCGGGATCGGGTCGCCCTGCTTGCGCGCGAGGATGAGCTTGTTTCCCGCGATCGCGGTGGTGGCGACGTCGTAGACGATCGGCGCCTCCGCCCCGGCGGGAACCGCGTACGAGACCGGATTGGTCGAGAACACGGGCGTGATACCGCCGAACGGGGGAACGATCGTCGGCCCGTTCTGGAACGCCATGGCGAAGACACCCTCCTTCGCGGCGCGCAGCGTGTAGTAGCCGAGAGCTCCGAGGTGCGTGCTCTCGCGCACGCTCACCGCGGCGACCCCGTATTCCCGCGCCCGCTCGACCGCCCGGTCGATGGCGTGCACGCCGGCCACCTGGCCAGGGCCGAGGCCGCCGTCGAGCTGGAGCGTGGCGCCCTGATCGTCGATCACGCGGATCTCGGTGCGCGGCTGCATCGACCCCGCGCGGATGCGCGAGACGTAGAGCGCGACGAGATTCGACCCGTGCGACGCGACGCCGCGGAGGTCGGCCTCGACCAGGCTGTGCGCCACCAGCGCCGCCTGGTCGTCGGGCACGCCGACACCGCCGAGAATGCCCGCACAGTAGTCACGCAGGGCATCGGCTGCCGTCCGCACGCCGCTCTCTTTCGACGCACTCAAACGGGGACGTCGCCTTCGACGGTCACGCGGTGGAGCAAACGCTCCCCGCTCGCGACGTCCGGCACCACCGCGTGCTGGACACTCGCGTTGTCCCATATGAGCAGGTCGCCGAGCTCCCAGTGGTGGCGCCAGGTGAACGCCGGGCGACACGCGTGCGCGTAGAGGTACGCGAGCAGCGGCGCGCTCTCCTCCTCGGTCATGCCCTCGAAGTGTTTCGTGTAGTCGGCATTGACGTAGAGCGCCTTGCGCCCGTTGACGGGGTGACGGCGCACCACGGGGTGTGTCGACGAAACCTCCTGGCGGGTGAGTCCGCCCTGGGCTGCGAGCTCCGTGCCCTTGTGCACCGCTCGCAGTCCCTCGAGCAGATTCGCCAGTGCGGGCGACAACGCGTCGAAGGCGGCGTGCTGGCTGGCGAACATCGTGTCGCCGCCAAACGCGGGCAGCTCGCGGGCGAAGAGCAGGGACATCCGCGGTGGCGCCTTTGCGTGGGTGGAGTCGGAGTGCCAGGTCACCGTGATCGGATGCGGATCGCCGACCTCCATGATGCCCGAATGGCCCTCGATGCTCTCCACGTAGGGGTGCACGAAGATGTCGCCCCACCGCGCCGAGAACTCGAGGTGCTGGGCGGGACTCAGCGTCTGTCCCCGGAAGCAGATCACGTGGTGCTCGAGGAACGCATCGCCCAGCTTTTCGAACGTGGCGTCGTCCACCCCGGCGTCGAGATCGATTCCCGTGATGTACGCACCGAGCGCTCCCGCCTGGCGCGCAACCTGAAAGCTCATTCGCGCCCCTTGCCGAACACCGGGTCGCGCTTCTCGATGAAGGCCCGGATCGCCTCGCGGTGATCGGCCGTCTCGAACGTCATCGCCTCCATGGCGAGCGACGTATCGAGCAGGCGATTCACGCGATCGATGAGGTCGGCGTTGGCGAGCCGTTTGTTGAACTGGATGGCCACCTGCGGACCCTCGGCGAGGCGCTTTGCGAGCTTGCGCGCCTCGTCCATGAGCTGGTCGGCGGGGTAGACGTGATTGACGAGGCCCATCCGGTCCGCATCCTGGGCGGTCATGATGTCGCCCGTCATGAGCAGCTCCTTGCCGCGGTGCAGCCCCAGCAGAAGCGGCCACAGGATCGCGCCGCCGTCGCCCGCGACGATGCCGGCCTTCACGTGGGGATCCCCGATGCGCGCGTGTTCCGCGATCAACACGATGTCGCAGAAGAAAGCGAGCGTGGCGCCAATGCCCATGGCGTCTCCGTTGATCGCCGCGATCATGGGCTGACGGATCGACAGCTGCGACCGGACGATGGCCGCGGAGTCGTTCATGAGGCTCGGGTGTCCATCGTCGTAGCCGCCGGCGTCGAGGTTGTTCTGCATGCCGCCGAAGTCCGCGCCGACGCAGAACGCCTTCTCGCCCGCGCCCGTGATCACGACCACGCGCACCGAATCGTCGGCCGCGATACGCGCCAACAGCGGCGCGAGCTCGGCGTGCATCTCGGGACTGATGGCGTTGCGGCGTTTGGGGCGGTCGAGCGTGACGGTCAGGACGCCGTCGGCGCTACTCTCGGTGCGAAAGAATTCGAAGTCGTAGAGGTCACCCATCCGACCATTATCGAGAGACGGCTTCGCTTGTCAACAAGATCGATGCAGAGTGGGTCGGCCAGTCAGGAGATCTCGCTGAGTGCCTTGCGGTCCTCGATGCGCGGTTGGCGCCCCGTTCGCAACGGCGACAGCGGCGAGTCGACGAGCAGACAGCGGTGCCAGTCCAGCGCGACGCCCTCGATGCTCGCGCGCCACTTCGCGATGGCGTCGTCGCGGCGTTGCGCGGCTTCGAAGGCCGCCCATTGCTCCCACGTGGGAATCGCCCAGAGGATGATGCACTCGGAGTCATTGACCATCGCGGTCTCGAACGCGCCGCACAGCTCGAAGCCGTACTTCTCGTAGGTAGGAATTCCGATGTCGCGCACGCGCGCGATGTACTCGGCCGATTTCCCGGGAACGGTCTTCACGTGCTCGTGCGCGTAGGCTTCGCCGCTGACACCGTCTGCGCAGAGCTCCTCGATCGTCCGGGTCCAGGGAGCGGGCACGAGCAGGCGATCGTCTCCGTGGCGCCGCAGATCCGCGGCCACCGCCCACCAATCGTGCAGGCTCGGATTCTGCAGGCTCGCGTGGTTGAACTCGTGGCGGAACGAACGGGCTTGTCCCTCGAAGCCCTCCTCCTCCCAGAGGTTCACCACCTCGGGCCAGCCCCTCGTCGTGCCGACGACGCCCCACACGCCGAAGCAGAGCTGATTGCGCTCCTCCTGCGCGATGGGGCTCCAGTTCGCCGTCATGTGATGCATGTACTTCGCGCGGTTGTGCGCGATGATGTCGATGAACTCGTGGATGTAGAGCTTTTCGTTCGGCACCTGGGGCTTCCCTCCCGTGACTCGAAGAGCGCATCATGATATCCGGTTGGCACCCTCCGGGTGTTTCTCGGACACCCGGGAGAGCTTAGAGATGACGACAGACGCCACAGTCGGATCGCTCACGGGCGGACAGGCCCTTGCGAAGTCCCTCGTGCGCGAGGGCGTCACCACGATCTTTGGGCTCCCGGGCGATCAGATCATGCATGCCCTCGACGGGTTGTACGGCGAACGCGACGAGCTGCGCTTCATCACGACGCGCCACGAACAGGGCACCACGTACATGGCCGACGGGTACGCGCGCGCCGGCGGGCGTCCGGGTGTCGCGCTCGTGGTGCCGGGCGTGGGCGTCTACAACGCAGCCGCGGGTCTCGCAACGGCGTGGGCCACATCGTCGCCGGTGCTCCTCATCGCCGGGCAGGTACCCCGCGACGGCATCGGAAAGGACCTGGGCCTGCTCCACGACGTCCACGACCAGCTCGAGCTGGTACGGCCGATCACGAAGTGGGCGCAGCGCGTCCTCGAAGCCACCGCGGTGCCAGCCGCCGTGCGCGAGGCCTTCCGCCAGATGCAGGTCGGCCGGCCGCGCCCGGTGGAAATCGAGATCCCGCCCGAGGCGCTGGCCGAGACCGCGGACATCCAGCTCCTCGACCCCGTGCCTCCGGAGCGCAGCGCGGGCGATCCCGAGCGGTTGAAGCGGGCCGCCGAGTGGCTCGCCGCCGCCGAGCGCCCTCTTTTGTACGCGGGCGGAGGCGTGGTGCAGGGGGACGCATCCGCAGCGTTCACCGCCCTCGCCGAGAAGCTGAGCGCGGCGTGCGTGACGTCGCGCGAGGGCAAGGGAGCCATCAGCGATGCCAATCCCCTCGCGGTCGGCACAGCATGGGTGAACCGCCGCCTGCATCCCCTGATTCAAGACGCGGATGTCATCCTCGCGGTGGGCACGCGGTTCCAGAACACCGGTGCCCTGCCCTCACAGCGCGTGATCCACATCGATGTCGACCCCGAGGAGACCGGACGCCACTTCTCCGGCGCCTACGGGATCGAGGCCGACGCGCGCCTCGCACTGCAGTTCCTCCTCGCCGAGCTCGACGGCATCGCGTCGCGCGCGTCGCGCGTCTCGGAGCTCCGCGCGGCCCGCGCGAGCGTCGAGGAGGAGCTGCGCAAGGTCGGCCCCCAGGCCGCCCTCGTCGAGATGCTGCGCGACGCGCTTCCGGACGAGACGATTCTCTCCGCGGGCACGACCACCGTCGGCTACATGGCGCACATGCTGTTTCGCGTGTACGAGCCACGCACGTATCTGTCGTCCTCGTACATGGGGACACTCGGCTTCGCGTTCCCCACGGCTCTCGGCGCAAAGGTCGCTCGCCCGGATCGCCCCGTGGTGACGGTCATCGGCGACGGCGGATTCCTCTTCGCAGGGACGGAGCTCGCCACTGCGGTCCAGCACGACATCGCGACCGTCACCGTCGTGTTCAACGATGGAGCGTTCGGGAACTCGAACCGCGACCAGCGCGAGCGCTTCGGCGGCCGGGAGATCGGCACCCAGCTGCGCAATCCCGACTTCGCGGCCTTCGCGCGCTCGTTCGGCGCCGATGGCATTCGCATCGACGCTGCCGAACAGCTCGGCGACGCCGTACGCGAGGCCCTGGCGGGCGAGCGTCCCGCGGTGATCGAATGTCCAATGGACCGGCTACCGTCTCCGTTCTAGGGTGACACCGAGGAGGCCCGACCGTGCTCGATCTCTTGATTCGCGGAGGAACCGTCGTAGACGGCAGCGGCGAGCCCGCGCGCCGTGCGGACGTCGGCATCAAGGCCGGTTTCATCGAGGCACTGGGCACGGTCGACGAGCCGGCTAGCGAGACGCTCGACGCCACCGGGCAGATGGTCACGCCCGGTTTCATCGATCCCCACACCCACTACGACGCTCAGCTCTTCTGGGACCCCTTCGCCACGCCGTCGAACTTCCACGGGGTCACCACGGTGATCGGCGGCAACTGCGGCTTCACCCTCGCCCCCCTCGTCCCCAGCGACGCGGACTATCTGCGGCGCATGATGTCCAAGGTCGAAGGCATGCCCCTGGCCGCGCTCGAAACCGGCCTCCCGTGGGACTGGGAGAGCTTCGATGACTACCTCGGCCGCCTCGAGGGGAAGCTCGGCGTGAACGCGGGCTTCCTCGTCGGCCACTGCGCGTTGCGCCGCGCGGTGATGGGCGCCGACTCGATCGGCAACGAGGCAAACTCAGCGCAGATCGACGCCATGGCACGGCTGCTCGACGCGTCGCTCGCCGCGGGTGGTCTCGGCTTCTCGACATCGCGCGCCTTCACCCACACGGATGGCGACGGCGAGCCCGTGCCGTCGCGCTGGGCATCGGTCGACGAAGTGGTGACGCTGTGTGAGGTCGTGAGCGGCCACGAGGGCACGACGCTCGAGTTCATCAGCAACGGCTGTCTCAACGGATTCGAGGACGACGACATCGACCTGGCGGCCCGCATGTCACTCGCCGCACAGCGCCTCGCAAACTGGAACGTTCTGGGCATCGACGCGCGGTCGCCGGAGCGGGTCCGGCAGCAACTGGGTGCGTCGGAACGCGTCGCCGAGCGCGGCGGCAGAATCGTGGCCCTCACCATGCCCATCCTCGTCGGCATGTGCATGAGCTTGCGCACGCACTGTGCGCTTCACTCGATCCCCGGATGGGCGGAGGTGCTGACGCTGCCCATCCCCGAGAGGATGGAGAAGCTCCGCGATCCCGCCATCCGGCGCGAAATGGACGAACGGTCGCACTCGAAGGGAGCCGGTGTGCTGGCCGGCCTGGCTCACTGGGGAACCTACCGCGTGGGCGAGACGTTCTCGGAGAAGAACCGCGACCTGTCGGGTCGAACGATCGCCGAGATCGCCGACGAGCGCGGCGCCTCGCATTTCGACACGCTGGTCGACGTGGTGCTCGAAGACGAGTTGCGCACCGTGCTGTGGCCAGCGGCTCGCGGTGACGACGAGGCGAGCTGGAAGCTGCGGGCCGAGGTCTGGGATCACCCCGACGTTCTGCTCGGCGGATCCGATGCCGGGGCGCACCTCGACCGCATGTGCGGATCCCCCTACCCGACCATCTTCCTGGGCGACTGCCTGCGCGGCCGCAGAATCGTGGCAATCGAGCGCGCAGTCGAGCTCATCACCCGCGCTCCCGCGGAGCTCTTCGGCCTGCGCGATCGCGGCGTGCTGCGCGAGGGCGCGCGCGCCGACGTCGTGGTGTTCGATCCCGACAAGATCGGGGCCGGCGACATCACCGAGATCCACGACCTCCCGGGCGACAGCAAGAGACTCGTGGCCCCCGCCCTCGGCGTGAAGCGCGTGATCGTAAATGGCGCGACGATCGTCACGGAAGACCGCACCAGCGGTGATACCCCGGGAACGCTGCTTCGCTCGGGCCGCGACACGCGCACGGTTCCGCTGCGCTGACCGCGCCCGCAGAGTCCCACGACGTCTGCCAACAGACCCGCCAAGAAGCGGCCGAAGGACTCGTCGCGCTGCTCGAGCACAGAGAAGAGCAGAGGCTACGCCCGGTCATTCCAGGCGTTGAAATACCGAGAAGAATGGGAAGCCGACGTCGATTTCCCGGTAGTGGTTCTGTATCCAGGTTCTGAGCTTGGTTGCTTGGAGTCCAGACGTGTAGCCATGGATGACGAGAGGTGGCTTCTGGCTTTCGATTCTCTCCAGCCAGCCCTCGAATCCACCCGGCTCCTTGTCGTCGATGTAGGCACCCATCCCGACGATCATGATTCCGTAGCGAGTCAGGTTCGCTTCGTTCAGGATCGCGTGGATCTGCGGGGACCCGATCGCCAACAGCGCTGTGCCCGGAGACACCATCGCGCGTATCTCCTTCGCCTGTCGTTGCTGAACGAGGAGCCCCTGATCACCCACCGCGACATACCGGGACGCAGAGGTTCCAACCGAGGCAACAGCGAGGACCGCCAGGATGGCCATCCGGAGCCCTCTTCCCCGCCCAAGCGTCGAGACCAGGGCACCCACGGCGCACCAGGCGCCCCAGGCGAAAGCCACGACCAGGTACGGCAAGAACACGAAAGCGTCGGGATACTTCTGAAAATCGAAATAGCTCCAGATGATGGGAATCGGAAACGTCAGCAAGACACCGGCGAAGGCATCCTCTTTCAGCGTTCTCGCGATGCTGCCGTTTTGCCCTCGAACTCGAACGACGTAGAGAGCAAGCATGGCGATGAATCCCGCCACGAGAATCGGTGCGGTGGCCGGATCCTTGATGTAGATGGCTCGAAGTGGGTTGACGATCCCCTCGTGCCAATCGCGCGCCTCGCGGCTGAGATAGACGAAGTTGAAGAGCCCAAAACCATAGACGGCATCCAACAGGTTGCCTTTGATCGCGTAATACGCCGCTGTGAGAGCAAAGGGGAATGCGCCCCCCAACAAGGCTCGGCGTACCGCATCGACTCGCTCTCGGCCGCGAGTTGATTGCAGGTAGGAAAGAACGATGGGTGCGATGACAAAGATGCCCGCGGGTTGCCATACCAGGCATGCGAGCGCGCCACAGAAAGACGCCCAGAACCACGAACGACGCACCATGAGCGTGAGCGCAAGAATCTGGAACAAGACCATTGGAGTCTTGGCCCTCGGGCCCGCACATGCGAATCTTCCGAACCCGAGAAATGTCAAGAACGTCAGCGCCGAGAGGAGCCCGATGGACCGCGAATGGAAGAGATTGAATGCGAGCAGGAAGAGCGCTGCCACTGACATGCTGCTCAACAAGAGGAAGGCGGCCCGAACGACGTAGATCGGCTCGATACCCAATGGTCTCGCCAGTGAAATCGACCAACCTGCGAGGAACGATGGCATGGGCCCCTTGTTCTCGAAAATGCTCACATAAGGAGGGACACCATCGGCAAACTGCTCACCTGCGTACAGGAAGATCGCATTGTCGCGACCCAAGATCGTGTTCATACCCTGAAGGCTGTAGACCGAACCAGACACGACGATCAGAAGGACCACGATCACCGCGGGTGTCTTGAGCCACGGAAGTCTTCGGTCGAAGTCTCGAGCTTGCGAGAGCATTGACACCGTTCCTGCCGGAGAAACAACGAATCGGCGCGAGACGACGAAGGGAATCGTCGGCCCGTCCGATCACTCCTTTCTTGGCCGTCCGTCCCGGGCCAGGATATCGACGAGGTCCTGGGTGACGATCGGAATCGACGCCCTTTTCTCGCCGACTGCGAGAACTGAACCGATTTCGCCAATCATGTCGTAACCGTCCCTGCGAGCGAGCTTTTTCAGGGCGCCATGGAACTGAAGCCGCGCCCGCTTCAGCAACACGTGGTAGTGCCGATCGAGCCCGGTCAACTCCAACTCGAGGAGCTTGCTGTACTCGGGGATCTCAGCCCAGACCTCATCGGCCCTGAAGACCGCGGGGCGATTCGGGTGACTGCCGCTGCCGTAGTAGATCTCGGAAATGTTCACTACTTCGAATTCGCGCTGATCGGCGGTCATCCATGCCGATGCCATTGCCGAGCAGAACGCAATCCCCACTGTCGCTTGCACTCCGATCCGGTTCCGAGTCCGCAATGTTCCGCCGCTCCCTGGAGAGGCTGTGGGTCCCTCTGCACGAGTTCCCTGAAGGCGTTGAAGCAACCGCTGAGGAAACGATATCCCGTCGCTCAGTAGCTTCGCTCCACCGAGCCTCGCGGCAACTCCGCGTCAGACTCGGTCTCCTCGACGTAGCCGAGTTCCCGCAACGCCGCCTCGACGTCCTCCGGGACCGAGATCAGTGGCGCGTCTTCCCTGCCTCGCCTCTCACGCGCCTGGTGGAGATCGAGCGCAGCGCGCAACAGCGCGCGTGCCGCGTTGGCGGTAGGGCCGGAAGGCTCGCCCCCTTCGGCGCCCTCGTTCCGCAAGTCCACCAATTTCTCTTCGTCCGTCTCCAGGTCGCGGATCAGCTTGTAGGGATAGGCTCGCACCGCGCGCAGCCGCGCCCTCCGGAGGATGAGGCTCGCGAACAGGTTTCGCGGCGCCGCGTCTTCGGCGTCTTCGAACAGGTTTCTCCCTCCGAGATCCTCCGGGTGCGCAAGAGCGACCTGATCGAGCAGCGTCGGCATCAGGTCCACCAGCTCTACCGGACGCTCGATTCGAGTGCCGCCGAGTTCTCCGGCACCCGCGGGCAGCCGAACGATCAGCGGCACCCGGGTGACCACGTCGCTCAGCGACTTCGCGTGGCCCAACTTGCCAAACTCCCACAGCTCCTCGCCGTGATCGGATGTGAACACAACCAGGGTTTCATCGAGAAGCGCACGTTCCGTGAGCGCGTTCAACAACGTCCCGAAAGATGCGTCGTTGAAGCTGACTTCACCGTAGTAGAGTGAACGCACGCGTTCTCGATCCGCCTCTGTGAGCTCCATCTTGGACGTCTTCGTTGTGGTTCCGTCGATCGGACCGTCGTAGTCGCCTCCGTAGAGATCGAATTCCTGCGGTGGTCGATAGGGATTGTGCGGATCAATGGTGTGGACGACGAGCAGAAAGGGAACCGTAGAGTCGTCGAGCCACTGGATCGCTCGCTCGCTCGCGTAGTCGGATGGCGTGATGAGCTCGCTGGGATTCACACCGCCCTTCTCCGAGCGCGTGTAGAGTTCGATGATCTCATCGAAGCCGCGGTCGAAGCCAAATGCCGAGCCGACGTTCGGGTTCGTGTTGATGAAGCCGGTCCGATAACCGGCTGCCCTCATTTGCGTGGCGAGGGTCGGCACACCGGGGGGCAGCGCGTCATGGCGCGTCTCGGTGCCGTGGGACAGCGGGTACAGGCCGGTGAACAGCGACGCGACCGAGGGCCGCGTCCACGAAGAATTGGCAAAGGCGTTCACGAAGACGACCGAATCGGCCGCGAATGCGTCAATGTTCGGCGTGAGAACGACCGGATTCCCATACACGCCAAGGGCGTCCGCACGCAAGGTATCGACCAGGTAGATCAGGATGTTCGGGCGATTGGCAGCCGTCGCCGAAT
>JABSQW010000282.1 GCA_013215605.1 Myxococcales bacterium | reverse complement strand
GAAGCCTGGCGGCGGCTGCGCGCCTACGCGCTCGCGAACCCCCTCTACCAGAACCTGCTGATTTCCAGCGACGCCCGGCTCAGCCTGGTGACGATCGAGACGAGCGCGTATTCCTCGGAGGGTTTGGGGGCGGAAGACCCGATCGAGTTCACTGAGGACGAGGAGAGCGGCGCCCCGCTGGCCTTCCTCACCGGCGCCGAAAACCGGGCCGCCGTGCAAGCGATGCGGCAGGTGGCCGATCGCTTCGCGGGCGAGGGCTTCGAGATCTCCCTGGCCGGGGCTCCCGTGCTGCAGGCGGAGGTCATCGGCATGATGGAGCGGGACATGGTTCGCTTCGTCGGCATGATGGTGGGCGTCATCGCCCTGCTCCTCTCAGTGCTCTTCCGGCGGGTTTCAGGCGTGCTGCTTCCGCTCCTGGTCGTGGCGCCCGCGGCCTCCGGCACCATCGGGATCATGGTGATCGCGGGTGAACAAATGAGCGCCGTCCACCAGATCCTGCCGTCCATGTTGTTGGCGGTGGGCGTCGGCGCCGCGGTTCACATCCTGACCATCTTCTTCCAGCACTTCGATGCCGGGGAGAGTCGCGAGGATGCCATCGCACAGGCGCTGGGCCACTCGGGCCTGGCGGTTTGCATGGCCAGCCTCACCACCGCCGGGGGCCTGCTTTCCTTCGTTGCCGCCAAGGCCGCGCCCGTCGCGGCGATCGGGACCTTCGCGCCCATCGGGATCCTGCTTGCCCTCGTCTACTGCCTCGTCCTGCTGCCCGCCTTCGTCTCCGTGCTGCCGCTGCGCCGCAAGTCACGGGCAGGTCGCGAAGCCGGGACAGCACCGGACAGCGGCCGACTCGGGAACGCGCTGGTCGCAGTGGGAGAGTTCTCGATCCGGCACGCCCGGGCGGCGGTCGGGATCACCGTGCTCGTGGTGGCCGTGAGCCTGGTCGGCGCCTCGAAGATCCACTTCGGACACGACATCATGAGTTGGCTCCCCGCCGCCCACCCCCTGCACGCCGTCACCGCTCTCTTCGATGCCGAATTGCAGGGCTCCATGAGCCTCGAGGTGGTGGCCGATACCGGACAGGAAAACGGCGTCCAGCGAGTGGAAGCGCTGAAGGCCCTCGATGCACTGCCCGCGGAGCTGCGGGAACTTGCGCGAGCCAGGGGGCTCGACGTTGGCAAGACGATCTCCGTCGCCGACGTGGTGAAGGAGATCAACCAGGCTCTGAACGACGGCAGTGCAGACTTCCACCGGATCCCCCAGGACCGCCGGCTGATCGCCCAGGAGTTGCTGCTCTTCGAGAGCAGCGGCACGGACGCCCTCGAGACCATGGTCGACTCGCGCTTCAGCATGGCGCGCATGTCGATCCGGCTCCCCTACGTGGATCCGATGCGCTACCCGCCCTTCATCGAAGAATCGGTCGCGCGTTTCGAAGCTCACTTCGGACCCGGGGTCGCGATTCATGCCACGGGTTTCGCGGCGGTGATGTCCACCACCATCCGCGCGCTCATCAGCTCCCTGGCGAGCAGTTACGTGCTGGCGCTCCTGATCATCACCCCGCTCATGATGCTGCTGCTCGGATCGCTGCGCATCGGCCTGGCCAGCATGATCCCCAACCTGGCACCCATCCTCATCACGCTGGGCATCATGGGTTGGGGGGGCATCACGATGGATGCCTTCACGTTGATGATCGGTGGCATCGCGATCGGCCTGGCGGTCGACGACACCATCCACTACCTCCACAACTTCCGGCGCTACTACGAGGAGAGTGGCGACGTAAGCCAAGCCAGCGCCGAGACGCTGCGCACCACCGGCCAGGCTCTCTTCGTCACCTCGGTGGTGCTCACCGCGGGCTTTGCGATCTTCACTCTCGCGGAGCTCACCAACCTCTTCTACTTCGGCCTGCTCACCGCCCTCACCATCGCGAACGCCTTCCTGATCGACATCCTGGTATCGCCGGCGTTGATGGCGCTCGCCTACGGGGGGAAGCATCGCGACACGGCGCGGTCCGCGCCCGGGGGCTGAGCGGCTATCGTCTCGCTGTGTACGAGGTGGAAGCCCTGCGAGCGTTGGTGGGGCGTTACTGCGACGCGGTGGCGCGGTTCGACGTGGAGGCCTTCGCGGACACCTGGGCGCCCGATGCGGTCTGGCACATTCCCAGGGGCGAGGCGCTGCGGGGCCGCGATGCCATCGCCACGCGCTACGCGGAGATCCGCGCCCTCTACAGCCTCTGCGTGCAGGAGATCCTGAGTTCCATCGTCGACCCGGAGGGCCGCGCCCGCTGGTACGTGCGCGAGCTGCAGTGGCGCGAAGGCGACGCGGGCTCCCAGCTCATCGGAGTCTACGACGACACCTTCAGCGGAGACGCCACGTCTCCCCGCTTCGCATCGCGACGCTTCACGCTCCTCTACCGCGGGCCCGCCGATCTGTCGGGCCGCCTCCACGGCGCTTCGCGGCTGGCCGCCTTCGACGAATCGCGCTGAGAACCAGCCAGCGCTATGCGCCGGGCTGGCCCCGTATTGGGCTCACCGGTTCTTGGTTGACAGAAGCTCTACGGATCGGACGCAGCGCTCCAGTGAGAAGAGGTCTCCCGCTCTCCCCTCCGCGAAGGAACTTTTCATCGCATATCGATTCAGACGCCGTAAACAAAGAGTGCCTATACTCCAACGACGAGCAGGAGGACCCATGAAAGCCGCATTCTTCGACGACAGTCAGATCCAGTGGAGCCATATCGAGGGCGGTCCCGAGTTCGACTACCCGATCGACTACTGGATGGCCGTGCTCGGCTACCAGGAGGAAAACGGCACGCTCGATCTACTGGTCAAATGGGCCCCGGACTCCTACTGCCATTTCCACAAGCACGTCGCCGCCACGAGCACGCTGGTGCTGCAAGGCGAGCATCACGTGGTCGACGTCGACGCGGACGGGAACGAGACGAACCACTCGGTACGCCCAGCCGGGACGTACCGCCACAGTCCCGGCGGTGACGTTCACATGGAGTACGCGGGCCCCGAGGGCGCAATCGTATTCTTCGCGCTGCAAGATCCCGAGGGACGGCTGTTCGACCTGCTCGACAAGGACCACAACCTGATCGGAACGACGACGATCGCCGAGTTTGCGAAGCAGGCCG
>JABSQW010000281.1 GCA_013215605.1 Myxococcales bacterium | reverse complement strand
GCGATCTCCACCACGTCGCCGGGTGCGAGGTGCAAGCCCTCGAGGTCGACGGGGTTCATGAAGGCGGGGTTGTAGGTGTACTTTCGCACGAGCTTCGGGATGTCGCGCCCCGCCGAGTTGTGGACGTCTGGCAGACGGCGACTCACGAGGTGGAAGGGGTATTCGCCGCCGGTCGCGGGTGTCTCGCGGGCGACGTCGTCGAGCTCGGCGATCATCACCCCGTTCGACAGCTCGAGCCGGTCATCGGAATCGGGGTTGCCGGGTGCCACCACCGCGTCGGGCGCCTCGAAGATGTGACCTTCGGGGTATCTCTTCACCTCGGCGAGCGGGATGCGCGCGTCCTTCGTGAGGTACTCGAACAGCTCATCGGTGGTGGGCTTGTCGAGCATGTCGAGCTCGGTGCGGGCGGGCGCCTCGGTGTCGGGGCCCCACGAGTAGGCGGCTTCGAGGGAGAGCGGCAGGTTCATTCGCTGGGCGAGTCCGTAGAAGAACTCCCAGTCTTCGATGACATCCGACCCCTCGGGCGCATCGACGATGGCGGGCGAGTACTGTCCGTAGGGGACGGGGTAGCCCATCGCATAGGGGGTGAGCGATTCCGCGGGCATCGTCATGCCCGCGACCTCGAGGGAGAGCTTCGGCGCAATCACGTAGTCGGCGAGCTTCGCGGTGGCGGACATCTTGATGTCGACGGTGACGTTGAGCTCGAGGGCCTGGAGAGCGGCGAGGGTCTTGTGCTGATCGGGCCACGCCGCCATGGGGTTGCCGCCCAGGCTGAAGAGCGCCTTCACCTGACCTTCGCCGGGGAGCAGGATCTCGTCGGCGAGCGCCGCGGTGGGCATGCCGCTCGCCGTGTTGGTGAGGCCGCGGACGCGGATCTTCTCACCGAAACCCCAGGCGGGGAAGGGCGGGCTGACCTCGGCCTTCGATTCGAGTGATGCGAGGAGCACGCTCGGGTTGGGAATGCGTTCGCCCTCCCTCAGCCAACGGCCGCAGAGCGTCGAGATCACGAGGCAGAGGTACTCGGTGAGGTTGCCGCGTGGCGCCATGTTGGGGCCGGTGCCGGCGTTCACGAAGCCGCGACGGCCGTTGGCGAACGTGCGCGCCGCGAGGACGATGTCCGCGGCCGCGACGCCCGCGCGCTGCGCCGCGTACTCCGGCGTGAAGGGCTCGATCGCGCGTCGCAGCTCCGAGATGCCCTGGGTGTGGCGTGCGACGAACTCGGTGTCCTCGAGACCCTCGCTGAGGATCACGCGGGCGATTGCCGCGAGGATCGTCGGGTCCTCGCCGGGACGGCACTGCAGGTGCACCGTCGCCGCCTTCGCGGCCTCGCTCGCTCTCGGATCGATGACCACGAGCTGCATGCCTCGCTTCATCGCATCGTGGAGGTGCTTCGACGGGTTCATGCAGGGGATGCCGATCGACTTCGACACCGTCGGGTTCGCTCCGACGAGCATCCAGGTGTCCGAGTCGTCGAAGACATGGGGGCCGCCCTCCCAGCGACCGTGGAGGGCGGGGGCGATCGTCTTTCCCGGCTGGTCGATGGTGGCGCTGGTGAAGTGCATCGGCGAGCCGATGGCGTTCAGCCAGGCGCCCGCCAGGGGCGCGCTCGCTGGGTAGGGGAACGAGAAGGTGCCGGTGTAGAGCGCAACCGAGCGCGGTCCGTGGCGCTCGACGATCGACGCGACCTTCGCGGCGATCTCGTCCATCGCCCGTTCGCTCGAGATGTTCGCGAAGGTGCCGTCGGCTTCGCGCTTCTGGCTTCGCAGCAGACGCTCTGGGTGGGCGTGCTGCTCGGGAAGCGCGCGTCCCTTCGCGCACGTGTACCCGTGGTACACCGGATTGTCCTTGTCGCCGATCACGGAGACCGCGCGACCGTCCTCGACGGTGACTTTGATCGCGCACGAGGCGTGGCAGAAACGGCAGAAGGTCAGATGGGTCTCGGACACGGTGGCCCTCCGGTGTTTGATCCATGATACACCGCGCCCGGTTCGGGAACGGAGGCGGGCTCGAGCAGCTCGAGAGAGCTGTACACCACACCGAGAACCGCGCAGGCGTTGATCAGAAGTCCCGCGAGGCTCGCCAATATGCGAAACTGTCGGGTGATCCCAGGGGTTCTCCGTTTTCCCTGCATTCTCACTGGAGGTTCGTCCGATGAGCGCACCGCGGTTCAACCACATGGAGCTCACGCTTCCCAAGGGCGTACTCACCGAGCAACGCAAAGAGATCGCGGAATTCTACAACGATCTCTTCGGGTGGGATTCACTCGACGTACCGATTCTCAAGCAGATCGGTCTGCTGCTGCGGACGGATCCCGAGACGAGCCAGTTCATTCTCGTTACCGAGCAGCGGGTCCACATCAGCTCGCCGGGCTTCGACCATCTCGGAATCCTCTACGAGACGCGGGACGAGGTCGACGCGCTGCTCGAGAAGTCGAAGAAGTGGCAGGAGCGCGACGACCGCGTGCAGATCAAGGAGTACGACGATCTGCAGGCTGGCGAGGGCGCGGTCGTCCGCGCCTTCTACGTGAAGTACCTGCTCCCGATCTGGTTCGACGTCCAGTGCATGGAATACGCCAACGATGCCAGCAGGCCCCCGAAGCAGTGGACGTACGCCTGATTCCGACGATTCCCACACGATGAGAAGGAGGTGTGCTCATGGCCGGATTTCCCCAACGCGTGACGCTCGGTAGAAGCGGGCTTTCGGTGTCGAAACTCGGGCTCGGCTCGTCGTTCAAGGCGCCCACGGCGGCCTACCTCGAGGCCTTCGATCGGGGGGTCAACTATTTCTACTGGGGGAGTATTCGACGCGAGCAGATGGGCGCCGCGATCCGCGAGATCGCGAAGGATCGGCGTGATCGCCTCGTCCTCGTCTTGCAGAGCTACTCGAGATCGTCGACGCTGTTGAAGACGTTCGTCGAGCGTGGACTCCGCAAGCTCGGCACCGACTACACCGACGTTCTCCTGCTGGGTTGGCACAACAAGCCGCCGCCCCGGGCCGTGCTCGACGCCGCGCTCGAGTTGCGCGAGCGCGGACGCGTGAAGCACCTCGCACTCTCGACTCATACGCGCTCATTGCTGCCCACGCTCGTCGACGACGATTCGATCGCGATCTGGCACACGCGCTACAACGCCGTGCACCGCGGTGCCGAGCGCGAGGTCTTCCCGTGTCTCGAAGGCCGTGACAACGCCTCGCGGCCGGGCGTCGTCACCTACACCACGACGCGTTGGGGCAACCTCCCCGATCCCAAACACACCCCGCCCGGCGAGCGCACGCCGACCGGCACCGATTGCTACCG
>JABSQW010000280.1 GCA_013215605.1 Myxococcales bacterium | reverse complement strand
GCAATCCTCGCGCACGACCCGGGCTTCTCGACCTCGGCATCCCTCGGTGAGTCCAGCCTGACTCTTGAATTCAGGTCCTTCAGCATTCGGTCGTCCAGCGAGAGATCCGCGACCCTCTTCTTCGACTCCGTGTTCTCTCGCGCTAGTTCGCGAAGCGTCTTCGCTTCCGAAACCTCCCTCCCGACGTGCGTTTGCGCTTGTTTCTGCCGGCTGTTGCCTTCGACGAAGGCCAGCTCAGAGACTGGTACCGGTATGCAGAGGCCGACCATGACCCGGGCTCCTTGACCGCCACGGCGGTCGTCAGGCTTCTTCATTCTGGCTTCACTGAAGAACAGTAATGTGCAGGTATTGCGCACGATGCGGTAAAGGCGCAGAGAGCACGCGCTATCGCCTTCGCCACACCAAACTGCCTGGGATTCTCGGACATGGGTTCTCTGATGATGGAAATGATCAACATGCAGCAAGAGAACATTACCCGACCCCCCGCACTTCTCGGCTGGCTTCGAGCGGTCGAACCGTTTGCGGATGGGCATCAGGACCAGAACGATGGTGAATAATAATAAGTCCTCGAATCGTGAACTCAGCCTCGAGGGAGCGCCTGAGCTCAGATTGAATTCAGATGAAGCGGATAGGTACAAGCCTAACGGGATTCTCGGCAAGCATCCGTCGATCCAGCTCGTGCGCAACATGATCCAGCAGGTGGCGCCGACGTCGGCCACGGTACTCGTAACGGGCGAGACGGGAACGGGCAAGGAGCTGGTGGCAACGTCCCTGCACGAGCAGAGTAAGCGGGCGATGCAGCCCTTCGTGAAGCTCACCTGCGCGGCGCTGGCCGAGTCGATCCTGGAGTCAGAGCTCTTCGGCCACGAGCGGGGAGCGTTCACCGGGGCCATCAGCCGCCGCGAGGGGCGTTTCATGCAGGCAGACGGCGGCACCCTGTTCCTCGACGAAATATCCGAGATCACACCCCAAACCCAGGTGAAGCTGCTGCGGTTCCTCCAGGAGCGCGAATTCGAGCGGGTGGGTGGCAACCAGACGATCCGCGTCGACGTGCGCCTGATCGCCGCCAGCAACCAGGATCTCCACGCGCTGATGAAGGCGGGTGCCCTCCGGGAAGACCTGTACTACCGCCTCGACATTGTGCACATCGATATGCCACCGCTGCGCGCGCGTGTATCGGACATCGGTCTGCTCGCCAACGACATACTCGGCCGCCTATCCAAGCAGCACAATCGTTGCATCGAGGGCTTCAATCCCGAGAGCGTCGAGCTTCTGATGGCCCACACTTGGCCCGGCAACGTACGCGAACTCGAAAACGTCATCGAGCGGATCGTGGTGATGTCCACCGAGAACTTCATTCACCCCGAACATCTGGGGCCGGCCCTCAACAACGGGAAGGCGACGGATACCTCCAACAACAACATGGTCATCCCCGGCAGCGCGATCTCCGAGATCGAGCGCGTCGCCATCCTGAGCACCCTCGAGGCCGTTGGAGGCTCCACGTCGAGGGCCGCCGCCATACTGGGTATGTCGCCCCGGAAGATCCAGTACCGGCTCCGCGAGTATCGGGAAGCGGGCATCCTCTCGAAGAACTAGAGATCACGGTACACAAGGGCTTCGCGTCATTGCGGTAGCCACCGCGCGAGTCAGGTGCGGACCAGGCGCGATGAGTTGCCATGGCCGGTGCACGACCTCCCGTGGACCGAGGACGCGGTGCCCGTGCGCCGTGGGATCCAGAGCCCAGGATTCTCGCGAGTTCGCTCCAAGACCTGCCGCGACGATCTCCAGGTCGTCAAGAGAACGTCCAGCGAACGATCTGGCGTGAGCGCTCCAGCAGATCCGCATGGAACGTCGAGTCGAGTGTGCGTCACAGTTGCGCCTCACTTGCACATCATCGATCACATACCACTCAAGCCTGCGCAGAGGCGACTACGCGCGGGCTGACAGCATCTGCACGTTCCATGGCTCGATTGATCCGGCTTCTGCACGAGTTCGCCATTCTTTCCAGGTCACATTTATGAGACACTTGAACCAGAGTCGCATTCCTGTGCGCGGACTGAACGAAAGATTGATGCGAGGAAAGCGAACAAGCTTCATCCACCTCATCTGGATGGGTATAGGACTGACGGTCGCGTTTGGGTTCGCACCGCAATCGAGTTCAGCAGCGGCTGATCAGCGAACCCGGATGTTGCGGGAAGCGCTCGGTCAGCCGATCCCAAGCGAAGGGATTCGCATTTCCGTCGCGTTGCGGCGACCCGATTCCGGGGCTTCCCGGGTAAGCCGCCCCGATCGTATTCGTGCGAGACGACGTGCGGTATTCGCGCGGATGAACCGCGGACGCTTCAGGGTCGGCCATCGGTACCGTTGGCTCAGTGGCTTCAGTGGTTGGGCGGATGCTCGGGCGATCGAAGCCCTGATGAGCGATCCCGAGGTGGTATCAATCGATATCGACCGCATTGCCTACCCAGCCATCACCCAGGGCGGGGCGCTCGTGGGAGCGACCATCGTCCAATCTCTCGGCGTGACCGGCAGTGGGGTGACGGTGGCAGTGATCGACACGGGCATCGATACCGATCATCCCGATCTGGCCTCGAGTCTGATCGCGGAAGCCTGTTTCTGTGATGATGCGCCCGGGCCCTTTGGTTGCTGTCCGGGCGGAGGCGATACGCAGACCGGAGCAGGCGCAGCCGAAGACGATGTGGGACACGGTACGGGAAGCGCAGGCGTCATCGTTTCGAGTTCGGTCACCAACATGGGCATTGCCCCCGACGCATCGATCGTCGCAGTCAAGGTGATCGGCGCCGCGGGCGCGGGCAACTTTTCCGATGTAGCCGATGGCCTCGACTGGGTGATCACCAACCATGCGACCTACGGCATCAAGATCGTCAATCTCAGCCTGGGCGATGGGGTCGCGTACGACAACGCGGCAGCATCCCCGTGCACCGGAAGCAATACGGCTGACGCCATCGCTCAACTCAAAGACCTCGGGGTATCGGTATTCGTCGCTTCGGGGAACGAAGGCTTCGACAACGGCATCTCGTTTCCGGCCTGTGTCCCCGAAGCATTCTCCGTGGGCGGCGTCTACGATGCAATGTTCGAATCGGTGAGTTGGTGTGGAGCGACATGCTCGATAACTCTCTGCACCGATCAACCTGCATTCGCGGACTCCTTCGTTTGCCACACCAACAGCGGTTCTCTGCTCGACATTCTGGCACCCCATTACCAGGCCACGGTGCCGATGATCGGAGGTGGGACGCGCAATCTCGGTGGCACATCGATTTCCAGCCCATACGCCGCTGGCCAAGCTGCTCTCCTGCTGGAGGCGGACGCGAGCCTGACTCCGGACCAAATCCTGAGTTCGCTCGAAATCGGTGCTCCGATGGTGACGAATCCCGACAACGGTTTGTCCTTCCCCCGCACCCGAGTCGATCTCGCCGTGGCGCAATTGCTGGCCGTGTGTGGCAACGGAGTCCTCGAAACCGGTGAAGTTTGCGATGACGGCAACACGACCCCAGGCGATTGCTGCTCGGACGTCTGTGAGTTCGAGACGTCGGGCAGTGTCTGCGATGACGGTCTCTTCTGCAGTACGGGCGAGACGTGCACGGCCGGTGTGTGTGACGGCGGCGCCGCGATGGACTGTTCGGCCAGCGCCGACCCGTGCAACGCCGGGGTGTGCAACGAAGCCAGCGACGCCTGCGAGGCGGATCCCACCAACGAGGGCGGCATCTGCAGTGAGGGCGATTCCTGCACGGCCGCCAATACCTGTGCTGTTGGAATCTGTCAGGCCGGATTGCCCACGGATTGCGACGACCTCGACCCGTGCACCGCGGACAGTTGTGACGCGGTCAACGGCTGCGCCCATGCGCCGATCTCCGAATGCGTGGCGGCCGTTCCGGCTTCCTCGGATGTCGGGCGAACGCTACTGGCACTGATGCTCTTGACGGCTGGTCTCTGGCTCGGCCAGAGGCGGGGCGTACGCCGGACGTGATCTGCAGCGGGCTCAGCCCCGATGGTCGCGACCCGAAGGGATCGCGGGCCGGCTGCTGGGATCCCGCTCCTCCCGGGCGCTGCGAACGCCATCATTCGCAGCGACGTGATATTTTGTAGAGCATGTACCGGTTGGTTCCCGCGTTTCTCGCCTTGCTGGTGGTCGGCCACGGGGCCCTCGCCCACGACAAGGAGATCGAAGGCGCAGAAGTGGGCGGTATCGAGGCCCAGCCCGAGGCGGTCTGCGACGCTGGTGCGGCCCAGGGTTTCCCCTGCTGGAACGTCGACCTCCTCGCCTGGCTTCCGACGGGCATCTTCGGCGCGGGGCACGCCAACGACATCTGGGGTTGGACCGACCGAAGGAGCGGTCGCGAGTACGCGATGATTGGGCTGCGCGGCGGCACGGCCTTTGTGGACGTAAGCGATCCAGCGCAGCCGGTCTACCTGGGACTACTCCCCACCGAGACCTTGAACTCGAGCTGGCGAGACATCAAGACGTACCGGGACCACGCCTTCATCGTCAGCGAGGCGCCCGGCCACGGTCTCCAGATCTTCGACCTGAGCGCCCTCGAGGGTGTGGTGAACCCTCCCGTGGTGTTCGCACCCACGCTCCTCTACACCGGCTTCGGCAACAGCCACAATCTGGCGCTCGACGAGAAGACGGGCATCGCCTACGCGGTGGGCACGCGGACCTGTGCCGGGGGGCTGCACATGGTGGACGTGACGCGGCCCCAGGAACCCCTCTTTGTCGGCTGCTTCGGCGATGATGGCTACACGCACGATGCCCAGTGCGTGGTCTACCGCGGGCCCGACACCGATCACACCGGCCGGGAAGTCTGCTTCAACTCCAACGAAGACACCCTCACCGTGGTCGACGTGACGAACAAGGACGCTCCCCGGATGCTGTCGCGCCAAGGCTACGCGGGCAGCGGATACACCCATCAGGGCTGGCTCACCGACGATCATCGCTACTTCCTGCTGGGCGACGAGCTGGACGAGTTGCGGAATGGCCACAACGTCCGCACCTACGTGTGGGACGTCGCTGACCTGGAGGCGCCCTTCGTCGTCGGCGCCTACACCGGTGCCCAGCGCTCCATCGGCCACAACATCGCCGTGATTGGAAACCATGTATTCGAAGCGAACTACCGCTCCGGGCTGCGCGTGCTGCGCACCGGCGATCTCTTGGGTGCCGAGCTGACCGAAGTCGCCTACTTCGACACCTTTCCCGGTCGCGACGGACTGGCTTTCAGCGGGGCCTGGGGCGTCTATCCCTTCTTCGAGAGCGGCGTGGTCGTAGTGAGCGACATCAACCGCGGACTGTTCGTGCTGGGTCCCGACCTCCAGGCCGTGCCCGAGTGCAGCGACGGTATCGACAACGACGCCGACGGGCTGACCGACCACCCGGAGGATCCGAGCTGCGCCGATGCGGAGGGAGCAGCCGAACTCCCGCGCAACGACGTCGCGATCGACGTGAAACCCGGGAACCCACACAACTTCGTGAACACGTTCTCGCCTGGGGTCGTGCCGGTCGCGGTGCTGGGATCGCCCTCCTTCGACGTGACCGCGGTGGATCCGGATACCCTTCGCTTCGGCCCAGGAGCTGCGCCCGCCTGGCCCCGGCGGGCGATCTACCGCGACGTCGACGCTGACGGGGACGTCGACCTGTTTGCCTGGTACGGACGGCGCAGGTCCGGCCTGGCGCAGGGCGCCGAGAAGGCCTGCCTGCGCTGGCAGACCTGGGACGGCACGCCCTACGAAGGCTGCGACGCCATTCGCACGGTTCGGCCCGACCGCGACGAGAGGAAGCGGAGGCTGCTTCGGTGGCTCCTCAGGTTCTTCCGTCTGGGCGACAGGTCTCACACGTCGCCCTGACCGACGGCCTGTGTCGGGTTGTGAGTCGTGAAACCGGGGAGGTCCGGGTTGGGCAGGGCCGGTGGTCAAGACGAGCCCAAGCTCGCAGCGACCTGGCCCGAATCCACCCGAGAGCACGGCAAGACCTGACCGGCTCGTCGCGCCAACGAGCTCATGGCTCGGTGGTGGCGAGCGCCCGTGCGTCCAGCTCTGCGCGGATGCGCGCGTGCTCCGCCTCATCGAGATCGAAGCGACCGAAGACGATCGCCGCCACCAGGAACCCGATACCGGGAACGAACGAGATCAGCGCCATGATGGCGAACTGCGTCGGTCCGCTCTGCTCCGCGCCGGGCGTGTAGCCGACGAACTGCAGGACGGCGCCCAGGAGCACGGCCGCGAGTGCCGCGGCGCTCTTCTGGACGAACGACCAGGCGGCGAGGTACGCGCCCTCCTTCCGCTGGTTGGTCTGGTATTCGTCGAAGTCGATGACGTCGGCCTTGATGCTCGGGGCGACGACGAAGCCGCAGGCACTCACGACGCCGAGGACGCCGGCGGGCGGGATCGAGAGCACGATCAGCTGGGGGTTGTCTTCGAACCCCCAATCGCGAAGTCCGAAGTAGACCAGGCAGTAGAGAACCCCCAGCGTCCAGAGCGTCGCGGTGTAACAACGTGCCTTGCCGAAGCGTCGAGAGATCCGCACCCAGAACGGGATCGAGATCGCCATCGGAACGACGAAGCCCGCGATCAGTACCGCTGCCATCCAGTTCGGGGTCTTCAGGATGTACTGGAACAGGTAGGCGGCCAACAGCCCCATCGATGCCGTTCCAAAGGTCTGCACCGTGAAGACGAACAGCAACTGCCGCGCGTGACGGTTGCTGAAGACGTCGTAGAACGCGCGGAAGATCTGATCGGGGCCCCGCGTCTGGTAGTCCGGGCGCTCCCGGATCACGGCCACCAGTGTGAGGATGCTGCCGAGCGCGAGTACCGATCCGAGAATCGCGATGCCGAGCGCGACCTCGCGAGATGGCAGACCGAGCCACGACTCGGCGGGCTTCTCGGCCTCCATCAAGAGATAGAACGCGCCCAGTGCCAGCACGGTGCCCACACCCCCGATCGCGCTCCGGTACGCGAACAATCGCGTCCGATCGTGGTGGTCGGTCGTGAGTTCAGCGCCGAGCGCACCGTACGGAACGCCGAACACGGTCGAGGCGGTGGTCATCAGCAGCAGGCCGACGCCCACCCACAGCGTGATCCAGATGCCTTCCAGGCTGGCGGGCGGGACCCACAAGAGCACGATCGAGATCGCGAGGGCGAAGGCGCCCGCCAGCATCCACGGCCGTCGCCGCCCCATGGGCGATTGGGTTCGATCCGAGTAGTAACCGGCGACCGGGTCCGACACGGCATCCCAGAGACGCGATAAGCCGAACAGCAGGCCGAGGACACCGGGCGCGACGTACAGCACGTCGGTCGCAAACTTGAAGAAGTAGAGCCCGAGCAGCATGTTCGGCAGGCTGAGCCCGATGGCGGGCAGGCCGTAGACGAGGACGATCGACAACGGCAGCTTGGAATTTTCGACGAGCGGCTGGCCCGTCACCTCTGCCGGGCTGCTCATGGGCTCGATTCGAACCCCTCACAGCCTTGCTCTCCAGTTCGTCGCCGCGTTGCCGGTACGGGAAAACGCCGGCGCCGCAGGGCATGAAGACCCGCTTCACGCCGGGAATGTTGGCGCCCACGGATCACGCGTTCGCCTGCGGGAAGCGCGTGAAATTCGCGATCTCGCGTGCGGGGTCGGCCCAAGCCGAACCCACCTTCGATTCAACGCCCCATATCGAAACCCGATCCGGGGGCCACGAGCGCGCTGGCTTCCCCGAACCTTGGGTGGCGCGCGTTCTAATGATCATGGGAGGCCGCCGGGCAGAACTTGAAGCCGAACTCGTCGAACAGGGCGTTGTTCTCATCTTCCATGATCGGTCCGACGACACGCGTCCGTACCGTAAACGGATCTTCTTGACATTCGGTCCAGAGACCCGCGAGTTCCCAATTGCTGATCTGGATCTGGGAATAGAAGTTGCTCAGATATCCAACGGTGCTCCCGAAGAACGCGGTCTTGAAGCCCGCCCACATGATCGACCCCGAGCACATCGCGCACGGTTCGCCGGTGGTGTAGAGGTCGTGACCCGAGGCAACGCTCGTAAAGGGGATGCCACGCGCCTGAAAGACGTTCGCGGCGGCATTGATGACGGCGACCTCTCCGTGGAGCATCGGGTTCGCTGCACCGTGGTTACAAGCTTGCGCCACGACCGAGTCCGTGTTTCGATCAACCACAAACGCGCAGAACGGGATCCCGCCCGCGCACTCGGCTGCCGAAACCTTCGGGTCCTGCTGCGCGCAGAACTTGACGGCCGCAGCCCGGTTCTGCTCCGCGTATTCGATCAGCGCTCGCATGTGCTGCCTGGGGTCCGGGTCCTTGGGTCCGCGCTCTGCCATGTACTGCTCGAAATCGACGGTGGGGTGGGTCCCGTCTACCGCATGCACGACGCGCTTCGAGAGGTTCTCGGTCCAGTCCCGAAGCGATGTTCCGTCTCGCGAAGTGGGACACGCGGCGCCGTAGATACGGTCGGCCCGCGCAATCCGTCTTTCCAGACGTGCGTCGCAGGTGCGATCCGACACCTCGTCTCCGGAAGCGAATTCGTCGGACGCGTTATCGAGGCGACAGTGAAGGTCTTTCCCGAGAGCCTCGACTTTTTTGGCGATGCAGGCGTCGACTGCATCCTCCGCAGCGGCGGGAATCGAGAACAGGGTGAGCAGCGAAAGCAGACCGACGGTGCGGACGAGCAGGAGGTTCATGGAGGCATCCAGCTCAACAAGTAGTTTACGATCAGTCGACTATCTTCCTTCGAACCCCGTCGGTCAAGCCAATAGCGATCAGCCGCGTGCGGCGTCCGGGTGCAATCCGCCTTCGATCTGACAGAACACCCGTAACCGGAATGTCGGTCCCGGTACCGTGCACCGGCAGTTCGAGGTGCACGCCGAGTTCCTGACACCGATCGGCGTTGGTTTCGGTGAAAACAATCACCACATCGCTGGAGCATGTCGTTCCAAGCACGTCCATGGAGTACATCAGGTGTGATTCCCACCCTGAGCACGGGATTCAATTCGTGGGAAACGGGGAACAATCGGGCACGGGGAGTCCCTGGCCTTCGCAGTCGACTCCACCCGTCGCAACACCATCGACCGAACCCGGGGATTTGCGACCCAAGAGCGGCGCCACTCCAGGGCCGCCCGAATCTCGACCCGATCGTCCCGCGCTTCCGGCAGACTGGGGCCGTGAGCGTCTTCGCGCTGGTACACGGATCGATGCACGGAGCCTGGTGCTGGAGGGACCTCATCCCGGAGCTCGAGCGGCGGGGGCACCGGGCCCTGGCCGCGGATCTCCCCTGCGACGATGGCAGTGCCGGCCTCGCGGAGTACGCCGCCGCGGTGGAGGCGCAGCTCGGCGCAGCGCGTGATGTGATCCTGGTCGGGCACTCGATGGGCGGACGCACGCTACCGGCGGTGGCTTCGCATCGTCCCGTCTCCCGGCTGATCTTCCTGTGCTGTGTGCCCACCGCGCTTGGCCCCATCGACCCCGACACGTTCTCCGGCATGGTGACGGACGAATACGCCACCGCCGAGTGGCTGGAGCGCGCCGACGGGGCGCGCGGGATGGAGGCCAAGAGCGCGGTCGAAATCTTCTACCACGACTGCGACCCGCAAACGGCCGACTGGGCGGCCGCACAGCTGCGCTGGCAGGGTCCCAAGCCCCTGTCCGAGCCCTCGCCCATCGAACGCTGGCCCGATGTCCCACGCGACGTGATCCTCGCCCGCAACGACCGTGCCGTGCGCATGACGTGGGCTCGCAGCGAGGCGCTCGAGTGGCTAGACGGCCGCGAGCCCATCCTGATGGACGGAAGCCACTCCCCCTTCCTGTCGAGGCCCGCCGACCTCGCCGACGTGCTGGTGGGCTGCTGCCGCTAGTCATCGAGGAGGCCGAAGCAGCGCACGACCTTCATCGCGTCGTTCTCCGGGGCCGCCCGATGCCCGGGGTTCGTGAAGGCAGTGATCGATTCGATGACGCTGCGGGCACGCGAAACGACCCCATCGTCGATGCGCAGGGTCGCTGTTCCCCGGTGCGCCTCGGGCGCTACACCGTATCCCCTGGCGCTCCCGAGCCAGTGAGTGCAGCCAGCCACTCTTGATCACTCATGCTGCGCCAGCCACTGAGCATGTCGCGGCTCATCGGGTCACAGCCACTCCGCAGGGGTGCGTCGTCGTCGAGTATCGCGTCGGCAATCAGGCCGGCGGCGATCGCGCTCGGCGTGGTCTTGCCCTCGACGCTCCGCCGACCTTCCAACGACTGCTCGGCCAGCGCGCGGTACTCCGGGTAGCGCAATGCCTCGGGTGGGCGGTCGGAGCCGGCGAGCATGTCGGTCTCGATCGGTCCCGGCATGATCTCGACCAGACGGATGCCGAACGGGGCGAGCTCGCTGCGCAGTGATTCCCCGAGTGCGGAGACGGCCGCCTTGCTCGCGCGGTACGCGGCGTAGAAGGGCACGGGGTGGAGCAGCGACGACGACGTGACGTTGCAGATCACGCCCCCACCGTTGGCCCGCAGGGTCGGGATCGCGCGGCGGGTGACCTCGACCAGACCGAAGACGTTGGTTCGGAACATGCGCTCCCACAGGTCGAGAGAGGTGTGTTCGACGGGGAGGTACTCATCCTCGACCCCCGCATTGTTGACCAGCACGCGCAGACCCTCGGGCATGGAGAGGTTGGCGGCATCGGTGACATCGAGTCGATCGACTCGAAGGGCGAGCTGCTCGTCGGATGCAGCGGCGAGCAACGACTCTCCGTCGTCCGGGTTGCGCATGCTCGCAACCACTTCGAAACCGCGCCTTGCGAGCTCGAGGGCGACCGCACGCCCGATGCCGCGGCTCGATCCAGTGACGAGTGCAGTGCCAGAAACCTTCATCACGCCTCTCGCGCCTCCTTTTCGGGTCGCGGCCCGGACTCGCTTCAGGTCTTCGCGGCCTCGATGTCGGCGCGAAGCCGACGCGCGGCCAGGCCATTGTGCACGGCGCCTATCACGTGAGCAAGCGCGACGATCAACAGTGCGTAGCGCAGCCCGTCGTTCCCGTAGCTCGGCGCGAAGCGGTCGCTCAGCCAGCCGACGAGCACCGGGCCCAGCCCCAGCCCGACGAGGTTGTAGCTCCCCGTCGTGAACGCGGACGCCAGCGCACGCATACGCGGCTTCGCGATCGTCTGTGTCATCGCGAGCGTGGGACCGTTCCACATCCCACCGAAGAACGAAGCCGGCATGACGACCAGCAGCGCGACGGGCAGCAGCTGATCTCCGAGTACGAAGGTCGAGCTCGCCGGCCACATGATGAAGGCGATGCTCGACGGCAGCGCGACGACCGAACTCAGCGCGGGCAGCCGCATGTACCAGCGCGCGTCGCGACGCCCCAGGCGATCGGCGAGGCGGCCGCCGACGAACGCACCGATCGCCGACAGGAAGGGACCCACCAGGGCGTAGGTGATGCCGACACCCGCCAGATCGAGACCGTGGATGCGTCCCAGATAGACGGGATACCAGAACGAGGTCCCCATACTGGAAAAGGCGTGGAAGGCCGACGCGATCACCATGTGGAGGTAGGATTGGCGGCCCAGCAGGTACGTTGCCACCTCTCGCAAGCGGGGCGGCGGCGAGTCGTCGGCCGCGATCCCGTCCAGCAATCCGCGCGCTGGCTCGCGCACGAAATAGTGAACGAGCAGCCCCAGCAGTACGCCCGGAAGACCGAATACGAAGAATGCGCTCCGCCAGCCCCAGGTCTGTGCCACGACGCCGCCGACCGCGAGGCCCAGCCCGATGCCCGCCACCCCACCCACCGAGATCAGGCCGAGCGCGGTGGCGCGCTGGCGGACCGGAAAGAAGTCGGAGATCAGCGAATGAACGGGCGCGCTGCCGGCACTCTCGGCGGCGCTCACTCCGATACGGGCAAGCAGGAGTTGCAGGTAGTTCTGGACGAAGCCGGAGAGCGCCGTAAACCCGCTCCAGGCGACGAGTCCGACGCTGATGATCGAGCGCCTCTCGCGGCGGTCCGCAAGCCGCGCGATCGGAAAGATCGCGAGATTGTGGACCACCGCAAACCAGAAGCCCCCGAGCAGCCCCATCGCGGTATCCGAAATCTGGAACTCCTGCTGGATGGGCCGGGCCAGGATCGAGAGCAGGTTCCGGTCCGCGACGTTGAGCGCCGTCGTGAGCATCAGCAGGCCCATCACGAACCACGCATAACGGGTGGCTCCGGGCGCCTCGGACATCTTTCCAACGTCCATCGCGGATCCTCCCGGCGCGGAGTTCTCACGGACGGTACCCCATCATCGATGACCCAGCGCCACTTCCCGTCGCTACGCGCTGCGTTCCTGCAGCCGAACGGATCGTCCGCCGCGTGGCTGATCGACCGGCTGGAAGACCCCTGCGCGACCGCATCTTTGCGAAGAACCGACCGGGGTCTGCCCCGGGAGCGGGATCTACCTTTCGCGCTGCGGCGAGGGCATCGACCCCCTGCTCCAACGACGACGGCGTGAGCGACGGAGACGAAGTCGCGGCGGGCACGGATCCCCATGTGACGGACGCGCCGGTCGCCCTGCCCGCGCTCCGACCGCTGGGCCTGCTAGTGCTGCTAGTGCTGCTGGCGGCGACCGCCGTCGGCGTTGCGAGACGCACGCGCGGCAAGATCGGGAAGCCCGTGAGCCCGTGATAGCGTGGCGGCCAGACCGTCGAAGAGTTCGCTTTCGTGAGTCGCTCGCGTTTCGGCATCTTCACCGCGCCCTTCCCCCCTCGGGTCAGAATCCGACCCTCGCGCTCGACGGCGATCTCGAACTCGTGCAGTGGCTCGACCGGCTGGGCTTCGACGAGGCCTGGATCGGCGAGCACCACTCGGGAGGCTTCGAGTGCATCGCCTCGCCGGAGTTGTTCATCGCCGCGGCCGCACAGGTGACGAAGCACATCCGCCTGGGCACGGGTGTCACGTCCATTCCCGATCACCACCCGCTCCACGTGGCGGACCGCTGGGTCCAACTCGACCACATGACGCGCAGCCGGTGCATGTTTGGCGCGGGGTCGTCGCGATGGCCGGGGACGCGGAGCGCATGAAGCGCTCGGGCAAGCCCTTCACGTCGCGCGAACTCGCCGAGGACTACGGTTTTCGGGACGTCGACGGCGAGCTGCCGGACACTGGGCCGGCGCCCCGGCGCTGACGCCGAGGGTGCAAAGCCGCCCGGGCACGATCCCCCGCAGCATCACCGAGGGCGAGCGGAAAGGCGGGTAGACTAGACGCAGTATGCAGAGACCGGGCACGACCGGGGCGAGACCCGCAGGGATCGCGCGTGCCGCGACGCCCGGCGTCCTCACCCTCTCACTCCTCTGCGCGGCGGTCATCGCGGGGTCGCGCACGGCCGGTGCTGTGGACGCCATCGCGTGCGACACCGGTCTCCCGGCGTCGACCATGGGACTGTTCGACGGGCACAACCACCTCCGCAACATCGCGGACGCCGCGGCAGGCGAGGTCAAGCTCGACGAACTGGCCGCCGCCGGTGTGGCCCTCGGCATGATCGCCCTGGCCACGCCCGACGCCACCGCCAATGAGGCCGTCCGCGACATGCAGTCCGCGAGCGCCTACCCGGTCTTCGCTTTCGCCAGAGCGCCCACCGTCGTCGTCGATGGTGAGAAAACCTTCCCCTCCACCGCGGACGACGTCGTCGCAGCCCAGCTCGGGGACGGCGCAACCGGGGTCGGCGAAATGACGCTCCGCCACAGCGGCCCCCCCATTCTCGCCGCGAACATCGCCGCCGACGAGACGACCGCCATGGCGATCTACGCCCTGGCGGGGACGCACGGAGTTCCGGTCTCGATCCACTTCGAGACCCGCGACAAGAGCGCTCCCGAAGTCGACATCGCTTCCCGCATCGAGGAGCTGCGCGCGGCGCTCTCGGCCAATTCCGACACGCGCTTCCTCTGGGCCCACCTCGGAGACACGGAGGCCACGACCGTGCGCGCCCTGATCGAGGAGTTCGACAACCTCTACGCCGACCTCTCCACCCGCAATCCGTACTACATCCGCGGGTGGCCGGTCGCGCTCCAATCGCTCAGTACCGAATCCGAGGGTACGTTCACCCTCAAGACGGAGTGGCGCGATCTCTTCGAGGATCACCCCCAGCGCTTCCTGTTCGGGCTCGACATCGCTTCCGACGATCGCGTGGATCAACTCGACGACGTGGTGAGCTACTACCGCGGGGTCCTGGGAGAGCTCTCCCAGGCCACCGCAGAAAAGATCGCCTGCAAGAACGCGCGCGCGCTGCTCGCGCCCCCCAGCCTGCCCGCTCCGAGCGGACCCTGGCTCATCGCCTTGGCTCTGCTCCTGCTCGTCGCCGGGGTGGTCGGTGTGAAGCGCCTGTACGAGGTCACTCCCGGGCAGTGAGGAAGCAACTCTTCACAATCCTGGACGAGTTCTTCATCGCGGAGATGGCCAGACTCACGGGCGGAAGGCTGCTCATCGCGTGGCGTGTGGACTCGAGGCTCTCGGGGGCGAGGGTCCGCGCCCTCCCCTCGTAGACGAAGGCGCGGGAGCGTCCCGCACCTCAGTGCGCCAGCGGGGCGAAGCGCGTGCGAACGTCGGTCACGCTGGCCACCGCGCGGCCCCGCTCGCGCGAGGCCTCGGCGATCTGGTGGACCCGTTCGGCGTTGGTCGGCAGGTAGCCGGGCCCGGATGGGTTGTCGCCGACGCCGACCCGGACGTGTCCGCCATTCTCGATGCACCACGTCGAGATCTCCCAGCAACGCCCGAACTCGACGCCGAAGGGCAGGAACAGCCACTCGCAGTCGAGCTCCTCGGGCAGCAGCGAGACCAGGGTCTCGAGGTAGCGGATCTCGGGCGGGAAACCGAAGGCGTGGTTCTCCGCCATGAAGAACTTGAGCAACATGGGCCGCTGGTAGGCGCCCATCTCCCAGAAGGCGATCGCGTTGCGGACCATGCCCGGCTCGAAGATGTCGTGCGAGACCCAGAGGTCGTGCTTGCGCGCGAACTCGAGGTGATGGGCCATGTACCCGTACGGATTGAACAGCACCGACTCGCCCGGGCCCGTGGTGTAGCGGAGCTGCCGCTTCTCCCGGTCGATGACGCCGAGGTTGGTCGTGCCGCCGATCACGGGCGCCACCTCGAGGGAGCAGTCCGGGTCCTCGGCGAGGGCGACCACGTGCTGGTAGCGCTCCTCGCAATCCGACCAGGTGGGGTACGTGGGATAGCAGGGCACGTCCACCCGGCGCTGGATGGCGCGGAAGATGTCGAGGTACTGCGCGGGATCGTTCATCCGCGGCTCGCCCGTCTTCGGATCGCGGGCGTGGAGGTGGATGACCGACGCCCCGGCGTCCACGCACGCAGCGATGTCCTCGGCGATCTCGTCGGGCGTGATGGGAACGTTCGGGTTCTGCTCGCGGGTGACGTTCTCGTTGAGCCCGACGGCAATGATGAGCTTCTCCACGGCGACCTCCCCGTCTTGATTCGGGCCATTCTAAACCCGCAGCGCCCGCGATTGCTGCGGTACGAGGGGCTGCGCGCACACATGCGGCTGGCAAAGGAATCTCGTGCGAGAAGGAGGAGGACTGGGACCGATCAGGCGGGTTTTTGTGCCAACACGTACAAGTCGCTGCACAGGGTCGGTCGCGCGCGCAGCGGGTGATCGATCAAACGCGTCAGTGCCCGCTTGAGCCTGCCCCCGTGGTAGCCGGCCCAGTTGCGACCCCAGATTCCGCCCTTGACGAAGCCGAGTTCGTCGACCATCCGCAACAGGTCTGCGAGCACGGGCTCTCTCACGTGCGCTCTGAACGTCTCCGGGTAGAACCAGTCTTCGAAGTGGGACCAGTTTCCGCGCCCGAGGGGGACACTCACGCGCTTGGCGAGATTCACGGCGTTGGGAGCAGAAATCAGCAACGAGCCTCCAGGCTTGAGTACCCGGAACGCCTCGGCGAACACGGGCCGCGGAGAGTGGTGCCAGTGCTCGAGGCTGTCGAACGAGGTCACGATGTCGAGGCTGTCGGACTCGAAGTAGCGGCCCCACTCGAGAACGGGCGTGCGAATGACATGAACGCCCAGGCCCTGATGAGCCACGAAATCCTCGATCGCGTAATCCGCGTTGACTCGGTCGGCAAAATCGTCGACCAGGAAGGCACGCATACCGAACGCCGCGCAGACGGGAGTGAACATTCCGAGCCCGCCACCGAGGTCGGCCAACCGGCCGCCTGGCTGGTAGATGCGCTCGACCTGGAAGCAGATCCGATCGATGTCGATGAGTTCGTGCGCGTGCAGACCGGGCGGATAGCCGTCGATCAGCCGCTTCATGAACTCCCGCAGGTCGCTACGAAGCGTGACCGCGTTTCCCCGCTGTTTCCACACACAGTCTTGCACGGCGAGAAACTCGATCGAGGAACTGAGATCTTTCGCCATGCAGAGCACTCCTCCGGATCCCATTCGCAGCAGACGGTCGCGAATGAAGCCGTCTCGGAGTGAGTGCCACGCAGCGTCAGGCGGTGTCGCAAAAAAATGGCGACATCTGCACATCAGTTGCGTACCGGCTCACCATTTCTCGTCCAGCATTCCCCGCATCGGGGTCGTCCGCACGCGGGGCGCGAGTGCGCCCGCGTGCGGACCCTGCCGTGCGACAGTACGCCTGCCCCGAAGCTGGCTAGTGCACGAGCCGCACACCGCCGAGGGTCTCGTCGGACAGACCGGCCTTGCGTTCGGCGTCGAGGGCACGCACCTGGTCCGATACACGATCCAGCGTGGAGCGGTCGTCGCTCGCGAGCGGAACCACGATGGAAGCGAGCGGTGCGTCTGCCTCGAGGGCGATCGACTGGCATTCCGAACACGGCAGACCGTCGAGATACCGCTCGAAGGCGGCTTCGCGGTGCGGGATGAAGACGTTCTCGAGCGCCGGCGAGATCAGGAAGTGCTCATCCCCGTCGATGCTCTGGGTCTGTTGTTCACTGACGTGGACGAAGCCCAGGGAAGCCGGCCATACGATGCGTCCCCCCAGCTGGTTGTTGGGCGCATTGTTGCTGAGCTGGTGACAGCCTGCGCAGGAGATCGCCGTGGAACGCCGAGCCAGATGTTCGGGCGTGAGGCTGATCCCCAGTCGCCGGAGCCGTCGATCGAGGGCGCGCTCGAAGCGGGGGCTCTGGGCGAGGTGCACCGAATAGTCGTTCTCGATGCCCTGGGAGGAGCTCTGGCCGGCATTGAAGCGGTCGGGAACTGCGGCAAAGAACTGGTTCACGTCTTCGATCGCCAGGTTCTCGACCTGCGTCAGGTAGTGTCGCTTGAACCGAGTTGCCCGCGGATCCGACGAGTTGGAACCGAACAGCTCTCCGAACGGATTGCCCTTGACGGTAACGGGAACGAACTGGAGATGACACGGTCCGTGGTCGGTCTGGCACAGCCGCGCCAGCTTGAACTCTCGGAGCTGCCAGTTCTGGGGCTCCGGGCCGTTCATGAACTGGTTGGTGCGGATCTGACCGCTGCCCGGACCGAAGTGCGAGGCCTGGATCACGGGCTCGATGCCACGCGACGGGAAGCCTTCCAGGTAGAAGGTGCGCAGCGCTCGGGCGCGGCGCAGCGGGTCGTCGATCGTCGAGAGCCGCTCCCAGAAACCGGCAATCGCCCGGCAGCCTTCGAGTCCACAGTCCGGCGACGGGTTGGGGAGAACCGCCTCGAAGATCACCAGGTTGCGCTGGGACGAGTTCGTGGCGCCCGAGTGACGTGCGAAGATGATCCGGTACTCACCGCAGTTCGCACCATCCACGGGTGCGAGGTCGAGGCGATTGACCAGCGCGATGGGCTCGTAGAAGCTCGCGTTTCCGGGCGTGAAGGGATCGACATTGATCTCGGTGCCCTCGTTGCGCGGGCATTGGATCGGGAAGCCGTTGATCGTTGCGTTGCCCTGGGAGTCGACGGCATCGTCGCAGTTCGGTCCGAGGGCGAGACCCGGAGCGGTGTTCTGGGTATCCCACCACTGCTGCCAGAGCTCGTCGGGACCCAGGCCCGGGATGCCGCTGTCGGAGGCGAGCTTCGCGAGCACGTCCTCGAGCGAGACGGCCTGCTGTACCACGTCGAGCTCGGTGACGAACAGCGACCGGCGGGCGTCGACATCGGCCGGGGCGTCGAGGCAAACGGGGGCGACGACAGCGCTGGGGGCCGTGCTCTGGGCGAGCGCGGGGCCGACGATCAGACAGCACGTGAGCAGTACGGCCAGGGGGTTTCGAATGGACAACATCGTCTTACTCCTGATTTTCATGGCGCCAGGGGCGCATCGTTGGCAGTAACGAGGGAATTTTTCCCACATCAATGCCAATATACGTGGGTATTTTACCCACGTCAAGGTCCCGCTGGAATTCTGTCCAGGGGGCGAAGCCTGGCGTAAACTCGCGGTCACGCCCGGTGGCACTTCCAAAACGGCTGGCAGATGCCTCTCACCCCATTGATACGCCCCGCGGGGCAGTGGTACGTCCGCGCCCGGCGCGGCTGCGCGCTCCGAGTCGCGGCGCAGGTCGCCGGCGTATCGGCACTCGCGACACTCGCCCACGCCGCCCCGCCGGTGGGCTACTACGCCGGCGTGGACCCCCACGACGCCACTTCGCTGCGCGCATCGCTCCACAACCAGATCGACGACCACCAACGCTTTCCCTACACGTCGTCGGCGATCGACACCTGGGACATCCTCGAGCAGGCCGACCAGGATCCCGAGGATCCCGGCGCCATTCTCG
>JABSQW010000279.1 GCA_013215605.1 Myxococcales bacterium | reverse complement strand
TGACACGTCGACGAGCATGCCGAGGTCGTTCATCTCGCGCACGACCGTCTCGCCAAAGGGGCTGAGACCCCCGTGACGCCGCTCGGCTTCCGGCTGACGCGAGCCACCCACGGAGTCCGCCCAGCCGTGCGTGAAGCTCCAAGTGAGGGTCATGTAGCGCACGCCGCGCTCATGGAAGTGCCGGAGTGTCTGCAGGTCGTTCCCGATGGCGTGTCCGCCCTCGATCCCGAGCAGCGCTGCGAGCTTGCCCTCGGCTGTGATCCTGCGGACTTCATCTGCAGTGCGCGCGAGCTGCATGCGGTCGCGATGCAGACGCAGCTGCTCGTCGATCGAGTCGAGGATGACGTTCGCGCGCTCCTGCGCGCGCCCCGGCACCGGTTCATCGGGGTCGTAATAGTCGGGGCTCACCCAGACGGAGAAGAATTGGGCGTCGAGGCCACCGCGTTCGGCTCGCGCGAAGTCGATCTGAGTCCGAATCTCACGGCCAGTGGGTGCGCCGGGTAGCCACGGCATCATCCAGTGGAGCCACGGCGACCGATCCCCTTCCTCATGGCCGTCCATCGCGAGGTCGAAGCCGTCATCGACGATCCAGAACGAGCTCACGTCATTGTGCCCATCGAAGACGATGCTCTCCCGGTGGATGGCCGCCGCTCGCTCGCGAAGATTCGAGTCGGCATCGGTTTGCCAGCTGCGATCCGCGCAGCCAAGGAGCAAACTCGCTGCGAGCGTAAGCGTGAGTAGGCTGACGTGGAGCTTCGCGCGCATCACGTAGTAGATAGGAAGTTCAAGCTGCGTTTCTGCAAGTTCCTATCCTAGAGGTTCTGTCAATTAGGAACCGAATACGGCCTTCGTCGTCGGCGCCCAGGTCCCGAAGACCGCCCGCAGCCCGCGACTGATCGAGACCCCGAGGACGGACTCGTGGGTCTCGTCCTCGAAGACGTGTGCCCGCAGCGTGAGCCCCTCGTAATCCCGGGTCCCGAGCACCTCGACCATCCGGCGCGTCACGTCCAGGATGCCGTTGTCGACCTCGAGCGATCCCGCCGACACGAAGACGGTGGCCGGCATCGGGGCGCCCGACCGCGCCCGGGAATCTTCGTCACGGAAGAGCACCCCGTCGTCCCAGGCGAGCGCTGGGCTCCCGATCACGTAGCGCTCGAAGGCATCCGTCCGGCTCAGCAGGACGTGGCTCGCGAAGGTCCCCCCGTAGGAGAGACCGACGAGCGTCTCGTTCGATTCGTCGACGTCGTAACGGGCCGCGACGAAGGGCTTCACCTCGTCCTCGATGAACGCGAGGAAGGCATCGGCACCACCGGGGCGAACGCCGTCGGGGAGCGGAAAGCCTGCTGCCGCCATCTGCGCGCCGAAGCCCTCTACGTCGGTCGGCAGGAAGTCCCGGGTGCGGAGCATCGCGACGTCCAGAGGAGATACGCCTTCGTACCCGATCCCGACCACAACCACCGGGGGGATCGTGCCCGCGTGCATCATCGGTCCGACCATCTGGGCGACGGTCGCGAAGAGCATGTTCCCGTCGGTCACGTAGACGACGGGATGGGGTCCGGGCGCTCCAATCGGCTGCCAGACGTCGATCGAGAAGACCTGGTCGATCTCGCGAGCCGCCAGCACGTGATGCCGCGTCCCGTCGACCGTCGCCCGCGCATCGCGGTTCCCTTCGACACCGCTCGGCGCGGCGCAGCCGAGCCACCACAGCGAGACCACCACCATCCCTACGCTTCTCCATGCATCGATCACGATCGTCCCTCCTCGACGTTCTCGGCACCCGGGCCGGCCGTCGACCGAGCCCTTCGGTCGCAAGTAGATAGGAAGTTCAAGCTGCGTTTTTGCAAGTTCCTATCCTAGAGGTTCTGTCAATGAGGAACCCAATACGGGAGTAGCGCGATCAGCTCGTCCTACGAAACGAGTGCCCCAAGCGATGATGCGATGACTCACGCCATTTCCTCGGCAGAAGCCACATTCTATTCCTTGGCCCCATTCTCTGGATCGGAGTCAATGGAAGGGGAGATCCTCGTGCGCTCTGGGTCGATCGTGTGGGTTAGTTCTCAGCCACGCCAATCACGAAAAGAACGGCGTAGTCCTGCTTGTCGCAGCCCTCGACGGGCGGCATCGAAGCACCCGGAGCAACAGGGAAGGCAGCTCTTTTTGCCTTGGCGGGAGAACATGGATGATCACTTGTCGATGTGTAGCGTGCCGAGCGGCAAGGCAGGTGCGTCACATCGTATAGCGCCGCGCCATCGTCGAGTTCCCAACGGTGAGCGCCATCTGGGTCCACCGGATGGATGGTCAGTACAGTCGTCACCTCGCGGTCACCTGTAACGAGGTATTTGCCGGCGGGCAGTGGAAAGTCAGGCTTCTCCATGATCAGGCCGTGTTCCTCGAGCCACCAATCTGTGCTGTCGAGCTTCCACTGTGCGGGGGCGACTCCACCTGCGGCATGCAACTGCTCGTAGTCCTCGAGCCTCACTCCTCTTGGTCCGGGGTCTATTCGCCATAGCCCCCAATCATCTGCACCGATCCCGGAGGTCGCCGCGGGCTCACCTAGCGCCGCGATGAACTGAGTCCGTACCCGCGTGAACTTCATCTGCCCCTCGCTTTCTGCGCAAGCCGACTCCCCACAAAGCGAGAGTATGACGAGCAATCTCATTGCCAGCTGTGTGCGTCTCATACCAAGGTGCATGCGGCTGGAGATTCTCTGTAGATAGGAAGTTCAAGCTGCGTTTCTGCAAGGTCCTATCCTAGAGGTTCTGTCAATTAGGAACCCAATACGGGAAGAGCCGAAAACGCTTCCAGCAGCGGTTTCTGGGTACGCGCCCGCAAGTCCGACGAGAAGAACACCGCGAGCAGACCCGCGTCTTGCAATGGCAAGAGTGGCACGCCGGGAGGGACTCGAACCCCCTTGGTCGCTCCGCTCCCACTCGCCGCTCGTTCACCGCTCGCGTCTCCCCCTCAGGTTCGAAGAAGAATCCGAACCCGAGGAAACACCGCCAGTTGTGCTCTCGTGACCGGAGAGGAGCGGCGAGCAGCGGCAAATGGCGGCACCGGATACGGCAGACGGCACCCCCGCGGCACCAACTTCCGACCC
>JABSQW010000028.1 GCA_013215605.1 Myxococcales bacterium | reverse complement strand
AGCGCTGGTGCGAGAAGTCCTCACCGCCCGGCCGGCCCTCCAAAACCGTACTCAGCATGGGACGGATGCACTGCTGGATCATGCCTTCCCAAGCATTGGAGAGGGACTCGTTTGCCATGACGGTCGGCATCGGACTCATCTCCTCGTGCAGGTAGTCGTCGAGCGCGGCGCCGTCGGGCCCGTTCTGGCAGTCCGGCACTGCAGGCATCTTGGTGCAGGTTGGGCACTCGTCGGCGTGGAAGGGTTCGGCGCCGAACTCCTCGAAGCGCCACATCTGCTGCGTGAAGGGTTGCGCACCGAAGAGCGGGCTCGGGTCCGCGCCGGTGGGAATGTCAAATTTGGGCTCGGCCGCGGTTGCGCTCAGACAGATCGTCAGCATCGCGAAATGCAAGGCGGCACCTGTAAAGATGCCAACGAACAAAGGAGTCCGTTGATTCAAAGCGGTCATACTCAACTATCTACCTCGATCGGACTCTGCGCAGCAGACCGTTTTCTGGCACCGGAACTTCTTCAGCTTCTAACTAGAGTATTACTCGAAGCCAGGAACTTGCCTTACTTCGTCTATCGTTATTATGACTAACATACGACTATCACTGTCTTCTGAATCCTCGATGAATTCGGAATGAATGCTGGATGAATCTCGGATGAAGCCTGGATGAAGAAGCCGTCCCTTCCGTCGCGGGTCGGCGTCGTTCACATCCGGCCGAGCGGGCGGGCACCTGGAAGGGCCGGCCCGCCCAGCGCCAACCATCATGTGGCGCGAGATGCGGCGGGAGGTTTCGCGCTGCAGCTGGGTCTGGGAACGAGCCCGATTGGGACGTTCGACTCAGCGCCGTTGGCGGACCACCAGACGGGGTTAGCGTGGGAGTTGAAGACCGGGAGCGCCGGGACGGCTGTGAACTGCTCCACGGTGAAGCGTCATGGGGTCGGCGATCCGCTCTTCAACGAGCTGCGGAATCTGGACATGGAGTTCGCGGTTTGGCCTGCCCGTGTGCGCGAACGATCGGCAAGATGAAGCCTGGCAGGAGGCGGCGCAGTGGCGGGTCGGCAACACGCACCGGGGGGGGCGATCGCTCCGAGTGGTTTCTGCGGACCGACAGACGCAAAAGCCAGCGCGCGAGCGCGGGGCCCGCTTTTAGCGTCTGGGCTCTCCGACCCGGGCGATGCCGGCGCCTGGCTCCGCTTTCCGGTCCGCTGTAACCACCACCTCCAGGGGGCGCGGCAAGGGGCCACGTGCCCAGAGGCGCAGGTCCTCGAGGATCAGGTAGCTGGCGGGCAGCAGGAAGAGCGAGATCGCGGTCGCGAAGGCCACTCCGAAGGCCAGCGAGGTCGCCATGGGGATCAGGAACTGGGCGCCCATGTTGCGCTCGAGGAGGATGGGCGAGAGGCCCGCGAAGGTGGTGAGCGAGGTGAGCAGGATGGGCCGGAAGCGCGCCACCCCCGCGTCGCGCACGGCCTCCGCGATGGGGGCGCCCCGCTCGCGGCGTTGGTTGATGTGGTGGACGAGTACCAGGCTCGAGTTCACCACCACCCCGGAGAGCGCCACCACCCCGAAGACGGACATCATGCTGAAGCCGGCGCCCATGATCAGGTGCCCGGCGATGGCGCCCACCAGGCCGAAGGGGATCACGGCCATGATGATGAGCGGTTGCCCGTAGGAGCGCAGCGGTACCGCCAGCAGCGCGTAGATGAGGGCCAGCGCGAACGCGTAGTTGCGCGCCAGAGCGGTGATGGTCTTGCGCTGCTCGCGCTGTTCGCCCTCCAGGCCATAGGAGAGGCCGGGGAAGGCCGCCAACAGGTCCGGCAGGGTGTTGGCCTCGACATCGGCCAGGATCCGATTGGCATCGGCGAGCTTGGGATCCACGTCGGCGGTCACGTTGATCACGCGCTGCCGGTTGGCGCGCCGGAGGTTCGCGAAGCCCCGTCCGCGGCTGGCGCGAGCCACGCCGTAGAAGGGCACCTCGCCGCCCTGCGGCGTGCGGATGCGCAACTCGTCGAGGTCCGCGAGGGAGCGGCGCTGGCTTTCCGGGTAGCGGACCATCACGCGCACGTCGTCGCGGCCGCGCTGGATGCGCTGGACCTCCTCGCCGTAGAAGGCCTGCCGCACCTGCCGGGCGAGGTCGTCCAGGCTGAGGCCCAGGGCTTCGGCGGAGGGGAGGATCGACAGCACGATCTCGTCCTTGCCGGCGCGGAAGGAGTCGGAGATGTCGAAGACGCCGGGGTAGCCGGCGAGCTTCTGCTTGAGCCGGTCGGCGGCCGCCACCAGTTGGTCGATGTCCGCCGCGCGCAGCTCGAAGTCGATGGGGTCGCCCATGGAGATGTAGTCGGAGCTGAAGACCAGTTTCTCGACTTCCGGGATGGCGGGGCTGTAGGCGCGCCACAGGTCGGCGATCTGCTTCGAGGAGAGAGGGCGCGTTTCGCCGCTGATGAGCTCGATGGACACCTGGCCCAGGTGGCTGCCGTTGCCCGGACCGCTACGGGACATGGAGTTGCCCAGCGCGGGCTGCTCGCCCACCGACACCAGGATGTGCTTCATCACGGAGCTGGCTTCGACGGGATGGTCGGCGTCCACTTCGTCACGCACGCGCAGGGCCGCGGCCTCCAGGCTGTGCACGGCGGCGGCGGTCTGCTCCACGGGGGTGCCCTGGGGGAGGGTCACGCTGGCGCTGATGTAGTCGCTCTCGACAATCGGGAAGAAGCTGAAGCTAACGCGCCCGCTGCCCGCGATGGAGAGCATCACGGCCAGCAATGAGATCGCGGTGGCGAGGGTCGCGTAGCGCCAGCGCAACGCGCGCTCCAGGGCCGGTCGGTAGCCGCGCCGGGCGAGCTCGCCCAGGCTTTCCGAGAGCGTTCCCTGCAGCTGCTTCCAGCGCCGGGAGCGGACGTTGCGGGCATCCCGCTGACGCCGCGGCTTCATGTAGTGGCCCAGGTGAGCGGGCAGGATCCACATGGAGCCCAGCAGGGAGAAGAAGAGGCAGATGGAGACGACCACGCCGATGGTCCCGAACATGGCCCCCGTGGAGCCCGGCGCCAAGATCAGGGGCAGGAAGGCCGCCACCGTGGTGAGTACGCCGAAGATCACCGGGACCGACACCTCCTGGCAACCCTGCACGGAGGCCTCGAGCCAGTCCTCGGCCCGCTCCTGGTGGGTGTGGACGTTCTCGCCCACCACGATGGCGTCGTCCACCACGATGCCCAGCACCAGGATGAAGGCGAAAAGCGAGAGCGCGTTCACGGAGAGGTCGAGCACCGGAAAGAGCCAGAGCGTCCCCAGGAAGGAGAGGGGGATGCCCAGGGCGACCCAGATCGCCAGCCGCAGGCGCAGGAAGAGGGCCAGCAGACCGAAGACCAGCAGGAAGCCTCCCATCCCGTTGAAGACCAGTACGTTCAGGCGGTCGCGCAGGTACTCGGAGCCGTCCTGCCAGACCGTGAGGGAGAGGACGTCGGGCACCTCACTCTGGAAGCGAACCAGGTAGTCCTTCACCTGCTCGACCAGCTCGAAGACCTTCTGCTCGCCCACCCGGAAGATCTGCACCATCACGGCGGGCTCGCCGTCGAAGCGCGCGTAGCTGGGATCCTGCTCGAAGCCGTCGACGACGCGCGCCACCTCGCCCAGCAGCACGCGGGTGCCGTCCTGCCGGGTGAGCACGACGATCTTCTCGAACTCCTCTCCCGTGTAGGCTTGGCCCTTCGAGCGCAGCAGGATCTCGCCGCCCCGGGTGCGAATGGAACCGCCCGGGCGGTCCAGGGAGGAGTGCCTGACCGCGGAGGCCACCTGGCTGAAGCTGAGGCCGTGGCGCCGCAGCGAGGACTCGGGGACCTCGATGGAGATCTCGTAGTCCCGTGCGTTCACCAGCTCGGCCTGGGTGACGTCGGTCATGGCGAGGATGCCGTCGCGCAGGCGTTCCCCGTAGTATTTGAGGGCGCGTTCGCTGGCCGCTCCCGAGACCGCGATCTGCAGCTCGTTGTGGCGCACCTGGTAGTGGCTGACGACGGGTTCCTCGGTCTCCACCGGGAAGATGTCGATGCTGTCCACCCCGTTCTTGATCTCGGCCAGCGCGCGATCCACCGGGTAGCCACTCACGATCTCCACGCTGACCCCACAGGCGCCCTCGCTGGCCGTGGAGGTGAAGCGCTCGATGCCCTGGATACCGGCGATCTCCTCTTCGATGCGGATGCAGACGCCCTCCTCGACCTCCTCGGGGGCGGCGCCCAGGTAGGGGACGCCGATCTGGATCAGGTCGAGTTCCATGTCGGGAAAGCTCTGCTGCCGGATCACCGGCAGCGCGGCGAGGCCGCCCAGGAAGATCAGCGCCGCCATCAGGTTGGCGGCCACCGGGTTGTGGGCGAACCAGACGATAATGCGCCTCATGAGCGCCCCCCCGGCGAGCCTTCGGGCGCCTCGGCGACACGCACCGCCATGCCCTCCACCGCGCCGCGCAGCGCGGAGACGCTGACCCGCTCGCCCGCCGAGAGACCGGCGGCGATCACCACCTCGTCGCGGTCCTCGCGCAGTACCTCCACCCTCCGGATCCGCAGGCGGTCGTCGGCGTCCACCACGTAGACCCGGCCGCCATCGCGCAACGCCAGGCGGGGCAGCACCACCACCCCCTCCACTGCGCGGCCCTCGATCTCCACGTCCACGAAGAGCCCCACCGCCAGCGGTGGGCGCCCGCCGTCGCCGCTGCGCGCGTAGGGATCCTCCACCCGCGCCACCAAGGTCACGGTGCGGCTGCGCGGATCGATCTCTCCCTCGGTGCGTACCAGGCGACCCTCCCAGGTGTGATGGGTGCCCGCGAAATCCGCGCGCAGCGACACGCGCGGGCCGCGGGCGTTGGGCGCCTCTCCGGCACGGCTGCCGAGGGGCAGCTCGAGGTAGGCGAGTTCGCGGTCGGGCACCGGCACGCGCACCTCCGCGAAGTCCACCGCGTAGAGCTTCGCTACGGGCGCGCCCCGGCTCACGAACTGCCCCACGTCCACGCGCTCCTCGCGGACGCGGCCCGCGTAGGGGGCGCGAAACTCGGTGCGCGACAGGTCGCGCTCGGCGCGCAGCCGCCGGGCGCGGGCCTCGCGCATGCCGGCCTCGGCGCCGCGGAAGGCGTTTTCGGCCTGGTCGATGCGCGCCTCGCTGGCGACGTCGCTCTCCGCGAGTCGCCGCTGGCGCTCGAGCTCCTTGCGGCTCTTCACCCACTCGCTCTCGGCCCGCGCCAGCGCGGCGCGGGCAGCCTCGAGGGCCAACTCGTAGTCGGTGGGGTCGATGCGGAGCAGCGGCTCCCCGGCGTCGAAGAAGCCGCCCGCGACCAGCGCGGGGGAGACCCAGGTCACCTCGCCGGAGACCTGCGGGACGAGATCGCTCTCGCTGCGCGGGACCACGGTTCCGTGCCCTCGCACCAGCAGCACCAGGCTGCGGGGCTCGGCCTCCGTGACGCGCACCAGTGGAGCCATGGACTCCGCGGGCTGCGGCTCCACGCGGGGACGCGTGATCAGCAACAGGGCGCTGAGCGCCGCGCCCACGGCGAGGATCGCCAGCGGCAGTAGCGTGCGCGAGCCCCTCACGCCGGCCGGCCGCCCGATGCGGGGCGCGTGGCCGGCGCGCTCGTCAGGCCCGCGGTCGCGAAGTCGACGAGTTGGCACAGGATGCGCCCGTAGTCGTGTCCGCCGTCGGGACCCGCGAGGCCGCTTCCGCTCACGTTGCCACTGAGTACGTGCACGAGCAGGCCAGTCGTGAGTTGCTGGGCGACCTCGAGATCGCGCGGGTCGCGCTGGGGGAGGGCGCGTTGCAGGGCGGGCAGGAAGCGCGCCTGGACGCCGACGAAGAGTTCCCGCTTGAGCTTGGTGACCGCCTGCGAGGGGTCCGAGTAGATCCGCGCCGCCAGCCAGGGAGAGGGGCTATCGCGCTGGATGAACGCGGCCCGGATCTCGAAGACCGGCCGCAAATAGGCGTCGACGATGGCCTCCACCCGGAGCGGGGCGCCCCCGGCCTGGGCCTCGAGGGCCTCGAGGCGCTGCATGCGCAGCTCGTTGACGGGGTTGATGCGGCGCAGCATCACCGCGGTGAGCAGCGCCTCCTTGCTTCCGAAGTGGTAGTTGGCGGCCGAGAGGCCGGTGCCGGCGGCCCGTGCCAAGGCCCGCATGGAGGTGCCGTCGAAGCCGTTCTCCCCGAACAGGCGCTCGGCGGCGTCGAGCAGGCGCTCTCGCGTGTCACCCGCACCGGGCGCGGTGGCCTGGGCGAGCGCGGGGGTCTGGGCCATGGGGGGGGCGGCTCCACATCGAACGATCGTTTGAAACATATGTTCGAAGAGTGGCGCCCGCAAGACTCGGGCCGCTGTCGCTCGCGGTGCGGCAGCAGCAGGCCCACAATACGGCTCGCGGGTGCTGTGGGTGCCGGCCGGCGGCCGCGCTCCCGAGCAGGCGTCGCCCGCGAGCCAAGCCCTCGTCCTCGTGGAGAAATCCCGCGGCATCGCGAGCGTTACGCCGAACCGCCCCGAGCAGCGGAACGTCATCTCACAGGGGTTCTCCCAGGCCGTCACCGAGACCTTCCGCCATCTGCAGGCGGGCCTCGGGGTGGAGCATGCGGGGGTTGTACCCGGTCGCGAAGCGGAGCAGGTGAGCCTGTCCTTCCCACGTCGTGGGGCGATCGACAGCGAAACCGGGTATCGAGTCAGCGACGCGGTAGAGAAAAGATCTTCCGCATCGGTGGAAGTCTTTTTCCGCGGCAGCCCGATCCCCAGCGGGAGGCCGGGTCTAAGTAGTTGATCTAGAAGGAGGTCGCATTTTGGTGTTACGGGTACGGAATTTGCATTCTATTTACATCACCTTGGGAAGTGGGGTGCTGTGCTAAGGATTAGTTCGCCGAATCGAGTGTTTCGCGCGCGGCTGCTGGAGCTGACCGCGCTCGCGTTCATCGGTCTCCTGTGGACGGCCCCCGCGGTTCGAGCGGTGCCCATTGCCCACCCCGTCCTCGGCGGGCACGTGGACATCGATGTGAAGGTCGACGGCATCGTCATCGGGTCCTCGAACGGCGTGGCCCTGACGGGCGACAGCATCACCGTGGACGCCGCGGCGTTGACTCTCGATGCGATCCGGCTCGAGATCGCCCCCACGATGATTACGCTGAGCGAGTCCTTCGGAGGCTACGACGAAATCACCGTGGAGAGCGCGATCCTCGAGGGGGCCATTGGCTTCGCGACCACGGCATCCGCCGGTATCCCCACCCTCTTCACCGCGGTCGCGGGGCCCCTCGAAGTGACCGGCAGCTGGGGGGCCACCGACTCGAATGGCATCAACCCGGCCACCAGCGGCAATCCGATCGTCTTCGACGTGCTGTCGCTCATCGCGATCGTCAACGTGAGCCCCGCCGTCGAGATCGACCAGGTGACCATCAACAGCATCGATGGCACTCCCTTCGGAGAAGTGGGTAGGCACCTGACCATCGTCGCCAGCTACCACGTGTTGACTCCCGAGCCCGGGACCGGTCTGCTGGTCGGCTTCGGCCTGGTGGTCCTGGCCGCGCGGCGGGGCCGAAGCTAGAGAACGGGAAACGCCTCTCGCCAGTCGAGCGGAGGCGTGGGCTCGAACGCGCGTCGGCGAAGGCCCGCGCCAACGCCAGCCCGGTGAACGGGTCGCGCACCTCGGAGCGTCTGGCCCGAGCGTCCGTTCTTGCGCTCGGCACCGAGAGCGCGGACCCTGTCGCACACGAGGTCCGTCGTGGGCCGGGTGGTGGCCATCGACGCCGTGATCGTTGCGAGTCGGGTCATCCTGTGGATGGGGTGGGTCCCACAGGCTGCTGAGGCGCTAGCGGACCCCGTCCCATGCTGTCCCATTGCCGACGCTGTGAAGCGGATCGGGAAGCCATCGAGGGTCGCTCTGAAGATCGTCCACCTTGCACTCACGCTCGCCGCCGCCATGGGCTTGCAGGCTCCCGCCCATGCCCAGAGCCTCCGGTCGGCACACGACGACGAGGAGTGGCGCCACGACCGACAGCCACCCTACCAAGGCGATGGTTGGGTCGAATCTCAGGGTGGGAGCCCGCCAGTCGTTTTCCCAAGCTCGGGTATCGACCTCCGGAGTTGGATCCCCGTGGTCGACTTCGACGCGGCTGCGACGGCCGCGAGCGACATCTGGGGGTACGTGTCGCCCTCGGGCCGCGAGTACGCGCTCATCGGTCTCTCGCTTGGGACGGGATTCGTGGAGGTCACCGACCCCTCCAATGCACAGGTGATCGACGTGCTCCCGGGGCCAACGAGCAGCTGGCGAGACATCAAGACCCATGGCGAGTACGCCTACGTGGTGAGCGAGGGCGGAGCTGGAATCCAGGTCTTTGACCTGACCCAACTCGACTCCGGGGGGGTCACCCTCGTCACCACCGTCACCACCGGAGGTCGCGTCCAAACCCACGACGTGGCCATCAATTCCGAAAGCGCAAGGCTCTACCGAGCCGGCGGAGGCGGGAGCAACCCGGTCCAGGGCCTTCGCATCTACAGCCTGGCGAACCCGAGTCTGCCCGCCTTCGTAGGCGAGTGGAACGACCGATACTGCCACGACGCGCAGGTCGTCACGTGGTCGGAGGCTCCCTACGACGGCGTCGAGGTCGCGTTTTGCTACGCGAACGACACGACCACCTCGGGGAACCCGGGAATCGAGATCCTGGACGTCAGCGACCCCCAGAACATCAGCGTGATCGGTTCGATCAACCTCGCTCTCCCGCCGATCTTCTCCCACGCGGCCTACTACTCCCACCAGGGCTGGCTCTCGCCCGACCGGCAACTCATCTACTTAAACGACGAAGTCGACGAAAGCGCAAATGGGAACCCGACGACGACGCGGATCATCGACGTCTCCGACCTCGCGAACCCGACCCAGACCGCCACCTTCAGCAATGGCAACAACGCCCGCGACCACAATCTCTTCACCCTGGGGAATCGAATCTTCGAAGCGAACTACCGCAGTGGTCTTCGCGTCTTCGACGCCAGCGACCCGTTGAATCCCTTCGAGTCCGCCTACTTCGACACCTATCCCGACAACGACGACGCCCACTACAACGGGCTCTGGGGCACGTATCCCTATCTCCCCAGCGGCACCATCATCGGAAGCGACATCGAGAGGGGCCTCTTCGTCTGGACCCTAACCGCCCAGTCGGTTCCCAGTTCGTCCACAACGGGCCTTCGGGTCGCGGTGCTGCTCTTCGTCGCAGTCGGCGCGCTCCAGATCCGCAGGCGGGTCCCCTGGATTCGGGAAAGCGGCGCTCTCCAACGAGAATCGGCTTCAACTCGATCGATCGGATGATCTGGAGTGGCCAGAGATCGGCTACTGGCTGAGCTGCCAAGCGCAGCAGCCGCGCGATTCCCGAGCGCCTCGGCTTCCGCGAGGAAGGACTGATCCGCACAGCCGAATGGCTGTTATGATCACTTCGTCGGTTACGTGCTCTACGGGCTGCTGCACTCCGAGTGGCGGCGCGGATAGCCGAGCGAGGCCCGGGTCGCACGGATGTTCACAGGCATCATCGAGGAAGTCGGCCGCGTGCTCGAAGCCGACGACGGCGCCCTGCGTCTCGAAGCCTCCGTCATCGTGGAGGATTCGAAGCCCGGCGACAGCATCGCGATCAACGGCGTCGACCTCACGATCACCGAAATCGCCGGTTCCGAGATGCGCTTCGACGTGATGCCCGAGACCTACCGGCGCTCGAATCTCGCGCGGCTCTCGCCCGGTGATCCCGTGAACCTCGAGCGTTCCGTGCGCCCGAGCGACCGGCTGAGCGGCCACATCGTGCGCGGGGTGGTCGAGGGCACGGGCCGCTTCCGCTCCGCGGAACCCGACGGGGACGCCGTGATCGCGACCTACGAGGCGCCGCCGGAGCTGCTCGAGTTCGTGGTCGTGAAGGGTCCGATCTGCATCGACGGGGCCAGTCTCACGGTGACCGCGAAGACCGCCGACACGGTTTCGGTCTCGCTCGTTCAATACACCCAGGCCAACACGAACCACCTCTCGCGCGCACCCGGTGACGAGGTCAATCTCGAGACGGACATTCTCGCGCGCTACGTGGGCGAGTTGCTCGAGGCGCGCGGCGTCGTCTCCGGCCGCGGCTAGCGATTCCGCGCCGGGGGTCTGGCGGCCAGGTCTGGGATGCTCGTGGCTCGTCGGGCTCGTCGGAAGAGCCTGTACGCGCGGCGCTACGACACGTAGGCGGGTTCCGAGTGCTCCGCTAGGTCGAGCCCCCGGCTTTCCTCTTCGTCGCCGACGCGCAGGTCGCCCATCACGGCTTTGAGGACCACCAGGATCACGAGGGTCATGAGGCTGCAGAAGACCGCGGTGAACGCGATGCTCTTGATCTGGATGAAGACCTGGCCGTCGACCCCGGCCCCAGTGGCGGACCAGGTGAAGATCCCCGCGGCCAGGACGCCCCATGTGCCGCCGACGCCGTGCACGCCGAACACGTCGAGCGAGTCGTCGTAGCCCATGGCCGGCTTGAGCAGGGTGACGGCCGCATAGGAGAAGACCGCGGCGCCGATTCCCACGGCCATCGCTCCCATGGGGCTCACGTAGGCGGAAGCGGGGGTGATCGCCCCGAGCCCGGCCACGGCTGCGGTCGCGGCGCCCAGCACCGTGGGCTTGCCGCGGTGCAGCCACTCGATCACGATCCAGCCGACGACCGCCGTCGCAGCGGCCGTCTGGGTGGTGAGGAAGGCGAGCCCGGCGACGCCGTCCGCCGCGAGCTCACTCCCGGCATTGAAGCCGAACCAGCCGACCCACAGCAGGGCCGTACCGATGACCGTAAACGGCAGGCTGTGCGGCGGCATCGGTTCGCTGCCGAAGCCCCGCCGCTTGCCCAGATAGAGTGCCGCGACCAGTGCCGAGAACCCGCTCGACATGTGGACCACCAGGCCGCCGGCGAAGTCGAGCGCTCCCCAGCCATCGCTCCCGATCAGACCGCCGTCGCCCCACACCATGTGTGCGAGGGGGCAGTACACCAGGACCAGCCACAAGGTCAGGAACGCGAACCAGGCGGAGAATCGCATGCGCTCCGCGAAGGCGCCGATCATCAGCGTCGGCGTGATGATCGCGAACATCAGCTGGAACATGGCGAACACGTACTCGGGAATCGTTCCGCGGAGCGTGTCCGGTCGGATCCCGCTCATCCCCATCTTGGAGAGACCGCCCCAGACGCTGCCTTCCCCGCCAAAGGCGATGCTGTAGCCCACCAGCACCCAGACCACGGTGACCCAGCCGGCGGACAGCAGGCACTGCATCAGTACGGACAGCACGTTCTTGCTTCGCACCAGGCCTCCGTAGAAGAGGGCGAGGCCGGGGATCGTCATCATCAACACCAAGGCGCTGCTGGTGAGGACCCAGGCGGTGTCTCCGGCGCTGAGAGCCGCCTCTTCCTCCGCAGCAGCAGTGCCGGCCGCGATCATGCAGAGCGCAAAGCCGAAGATGGCGGTCAGGCTGTGTCGAATGCGGATGCGCATGAGTCCTCCCAGGGATCCGAACTCCAGGTCCGGGCGCAGCAGTGGGGTTCTTGCGCGGAGCAGCGCAAGAGATGTGCCACCTCGCGGGCGGGCGGCAGAGGCGCGCTAGGCCGGCAGGTCGGCCTCGCGTGCAGCACAGGGTGTTTCGCCCTGGGCGCTGCTCAGCACTTGAGCAGCGGCTGCTCAAGCTTTGGGCGAGTGTGCGCGAAGGGGCGCAGTCCGCCCCCCTCAGTCGGAGCCGGTGTGGCCCCGCTCGCCAGCTTTCTGGCGGAACGCGCGCAGTGAGCGTTCGTCACCGTCATCGACAAGGAGGTAGGCCTTTTTACCCTGAGCCCAGGCCACGGTCATCAACTCGTCCACCTTCTCGATGGCGGTTCCAGTTTCCGAGAGGTCGGGGAGTGCCGAGCGGTCTACGACGAACAACCAGAGATACAGGTCTTCCTCGTGGTCGGCTCCGTGTCCGGTGTCGCCCGTTCCTTTCTCCTCGATGGCTCCGTGGCCGGTGCCTCCCGTTTCGCGTTCCGTTTCCAGGCACAGCACGGAGACCTTCTTGCCCCGCCACGTCCGGAGCAGGCCCCCCTCCACGTCGGTGGCTTGGAGGGCCGACGAAACCCGGTAATCCGAGGGCCACCCCGCCTCGGCGAATCCACGACGCAGGTCGGCGAAGTCGTGGGCTTCGACGTCCATCTCGTAAGGCACGGACACCGCAGCGACCATTTCGCTCCGATAGGCGCCGAAGGCAGCCGGTTGCGGTTGAATCGACCACAGGCCCACGATCACGACGGCGGCCGCGGCAAAGGGAGCGATGAGCTTCGGAGCGGCGAGGATCTTCCACCACCGGCTCGGCTCGACGTCCCGCGCCGCGGACAAGATCTGGCGGTCGAGAAACGGCGGAATTTCGATCGCCTGGAGCTTCTCGCGGAGAATCTTGTCGGCCTCTTGCAGCTGCTCCCACCAGTGCGCCAACTCGGGATCGAGACGGACCTGCTCTAGGGCTCCGGCCACGAGCGGATCGGCCGCTTCGTCCCGGATCCGGCAAACCGACGACAGGATCTCTTTGGCTTCTCGCTTATCCATGTCTCACCACCGAGCTTGCGCTCTGCTCCTTCAGTGAGCTTCCGAGCCGTTCCTTGCCTCTTGCGATCCGGGATTTGATGGTCCCGATCGGAACCGCCAGGATTTCGGCGATTTCCCGGTAGGAATGATCTTCGAGATAGAAAAGCGCGAGCGGCGTCCGGTACATCCGGTCCAACCGCCCCAGCGCGGCCACCACCAGCCGCGCATCCAGCTCGCGAACGACCGAAGGGGACAGGTCCGGCACGCCGCCATGCTCATCGTCGAACTCCCGCTCCGGAAACCGGGCCAGCCGTCGTTGCCCCTTCAGGAACTCGCGGTTGAGCGTGGTGAACAGCCACGCCCTGGCTTTCGTTTCATCCCGCAGCCGATGGCCCTTCTCGGCCCAGATGCAGAACGTCTGCTGCGTCAGATCAGAGGCCTCGGACTCCTTGCCCGTCAGCGCGAAGGCGAATCGATACAGTCCTCGATAGTGCTCGCTCACCAGCATTTTGAAAGCCGTCTGATTCATGGAGTCGTCAATCTTATTCGTCTGATTCATGAGACTTCGAGTTCGTTCCCATGGCTGTAGGCCAACTGCTCCATTCGCTGAATTGCCGGCGCCTCGCCCGAGCGTCGGGGTCGCTCATCGGGCACTCTGAAGCGCCTGGGGAAATGAGGTCTCGTCGGACACGGGAACAAAACCGCCCTCTGGTGCATCTCATCCGCAAGCAATGCCTCGAGGTCCATCAGAAGTGACGCCCAAGCCAGTGCAGTGGCTCGAGGCCGCCGGTTCCAGCAACGACGGATATTCGCGCCTGATCGGTACGAGGAAGTACCGACTTGACTTCGAAGCTGGCGCGCTCCTGACGGTCTACGACTTCTGGTCGATCTCCATCGTGGACGCGCGGACTCGCGCGAACTCGATCGAGCGCTACAGCGTCGGCGATTGGAGCGAGGGACTCGTCCATGGGGACGACGGCTTCCTCAGCCTCTACCTGCAGCACGCGCCGCCGGCCTCGGGAACCCGTAACTGGGTCCCGACCCCATCGGGCTCGTTCCTCGCGGAACTCCGCCTCTACGAACTCCCGGCCGGAGTCTCCGGAAAGGCCGGGGCGGTTCACTCGTTCATATTGTCTTCAGATGAAGCCGGCGGAGTGGAAACCACGTCGCCCGGGTGATCGACGTTCTCCAAGGCGGCCAGCCCCCTCGACGTGTCGAAGCTCAGCGACCGGCTGCCGGCCACAGGAGTCTTCGAAGGGGCCTCCAGGAGAGCAACGGCCCGCCGAAGCTGCTGGGCGCTCCGCAGGGTACCGGGCGGAAACACGGCTCCTGCTGCCTAGGTTCGGCGCGCGAGTCCGAGGGCTCCGGTGATTCCGAGTGCCGCCAGGAGAAGGCCCCAAGCCCCCGGAGGCAGCGCGGGAACCGCGCTGCTGCAGGTGACCTCGGTCAGGCCGGCGTGTGACCCGACGACCAACTGACCGCTTTCGCGAAAGACGAAGTCGTAGGGAAGGTCGTAGTCCTCGATCAACGACGTCGAGGCTGCAGAGGTGTTGTAGGCACGCAGGGTTCCGGTGCCCGGATCGACCTTCCCCGTGGTGGGATCCACGGTTCCGGCGGAAAGCACGTAGAGTCGGTCGGCGCTGGGTGTCTCCTCGAAGAAGCTGTTCTCGCCGAAGCCGATGGCCACCGGTGCATTCAATCCGGTCGCGAAGGTGTCCACGGATCCGGTTGTTTCATCGACGACCAGGATTCGCCCACTCCCGTTCGTCAACGCACCATTGGCCTCTCGCGATCCGACGTCCGCCACGAAGAGCTTGCCGGAGAACGCCCCGCCCTCGGGTGCCGAGGCGAGATCGATCGGGCTACCGAAGTCGAAGCCGAGCGCTTGGATCGTCACGGTGCCCGACGAATCCACCGTGGCCAGCTTCCCGGCTCCCGCCTGGGCGACGATGAGGTCGTCTCCGAAGTGTCCCCCTCCCGCTTTCGCAAAGGCGAGGCCGCCGGGAAACACCAGGGGCTCACTCAGAGCCAGGCTCGATACAGCTCCGAATTCATCGATCAGGACCAGTTGCTCGGTTGCGGACTCGAAGAAGGGCCCCGTCGGATCCCATGCCGTGGCTTCGACGGCGACGAGATGATTGGTGGCAAAGGGACCGGAGCCGGCTTGCGTACCCCTCACGATGCTGGAGACCAGACCCAGTCCTGCGCTGCTGAAGCCCGCGCTACTGACCGTGCTTCCATCGAAGCTGACGAACTCGGTCTGGGGGCCACCGGCGAGGAGTGCCGTGAGGTCGGAGCTGACCGTGGATTCGGTCAGCAGGACGGTTCCGTCTCCGAGAGCCAGAAGCGCACTGGGTTCGTCGACCTCCACGGGAGTCGAAGCGGCGAGGCAGCCCAACGGGGTCGGCGGCGTGATCGACGCGCCGGGGTCCGCGCTGGAATCGCTGGTTGTGCTCGTCTGCACGGTGGGGCCCTCGTCTGCCGGACACAGGCAGGAGCTCGAGAGATCCACGTCGAGCTTGTCGAACCTCGCGATTGCCGTGGTGGCACCGCCCGTGCGACTGGCCGTCGCGGTGAGGTCGATCCGGACGGTCTGCGGACTGAGGGGACACATCTTCGTCGCCGTAGAGGACAGCGGAGTGGATTGAGGGACCTCGGATCCCGCTGTCGAGCTGCCGAATCCCGCGCTGGAAGCGATCGTTGCGGGGACCGGTCCGACGTTGAACGGCGAGCCCACGAAGGGGTCGACCTGGACGCTGCCGCTGAGCGTCGAAATGGCCGAGCCGGTCAGCTTGAGGACACCCACGCTGGCCGCGAACTGCAACCACTCCATGGATCCCGTGATATCCAGGTCGATGGGCGTTCCGGCGGGACACGGGCCACAGCCCACGTCGTACTGGTAGGTGTGCTGCATGGTTCCGCTGGCGCTACTGCCAAAGAAGATCGACGTGAAACCTCCCATCCCCGCCACGGCGAACAAGATGGTGTCATTCGGCACACGTTCCGGATCCGGAACGTCGAGCGTGTGCAGGCCGGTGCAGCTGTTGGTGCCAAGTGTTTCCGTGTCCTCCAGCACGCCGTTCCCGGTGGAAAACAGGAACGAGTCTCCGCGCTTGAAGGGCTTGGTGAAGTTGCCGACTCCGACGACCGAGTTGATCGGGCAGGCCGATGCAGTCCCGGCAAAGACCAAAAGAGCCAGCAAGGCGAGCGTCTCGAGTGCGACGAAAGAGAAACGCCGCAGCTCCCGACCCCTAGGCATCGGTTCGCTCACAGAGTGTGGAGAGGGCGAAGCTGCGATATCCGGACTGCACGAGTCGAGCGCCTTTCGGCCGGCCCCCGTTCGCCTGAGCCGCCGGCCCCGTTGCTGGACGACAGGATACCGAGCTACCGGGGCTGCCGGAGCTGCCGGAAATGCAAATCATGCGGCCTCGCCTTTTTATTTCCCGGTCGCGCCCTGGATGGAGTGCTGAGCGGTCACGGGAAAGGTGGGAAAAACCCAACCACTTTCGCGGCGTACCCATCAACAGGACGCACAGGCGCCCTGTTACACTTCAGGGAGTCGCAATTCGTTTTGGGACGCACGCTGCGGCGGGTTGGCCCGGCCGTGGCTGCTGCACGGTGGTTGACGACGAGGTCTTGATGGCGCGGCGCTGCTCCCGCGAAGCTGGATCGTGGTGCGGGTCACTGCGCCGGCGGAGCCTGTCTCCGGGGCTCTCGCTCGCCCTGCTCGTGGCGGGCAGCCTGTGGAGTGGCAGCGGCCGGGCCGCCACGCCGTTGACCAGCGAGCTCGTGGTCAGCGGGCTCGAGCAGCCGCTGTTCGTCACGGCTGCGCCCGGCGACGCGAGCCGCCTGTTCGTCGTCGAGCAGCCCGGCCGGATCCGCATCGTCGATCTCACGGCCGACCCGCCGGAGCTGGCCGCCACCGCGTTCCTCGACATCACCGACCGCGTCGTCGACAGCGCCAACGAGCGGGGGTTGCTCGGCCTCGCCTTCCACCCGGACTTCCAGAACAACGGCTGGTTCTACGTCGATTACACGGGAGTCGGAGGTGCGACCGTCGTGTCGCGCTTCTCGGTTCCCGCACAGACTCCCCAACTCGCCGATGCGACGAGCGAGCAGACCCTGCTCACCCTCGCCCAGCCCCAGAGCAATCACAACGGTGGCTGGCTCGGCTTCGGCCCGCTCGACGGGATGCTCTACATCGCGACGGGTGACGGCGGCGGTGGCGGTGACGACGACGCGGGTCACACGGCCGGCATCGGCAACTCCCAGGACACCACTTCCAACCTGCTCGGAAAGCTGCTGCGGATCGACGTCGACGCGACCAGCGCGCCCGGGGGCAGCTACGGGATTCCGCCCGACAATCCCTTCGTGGGCGCGACGGGCGACGACGAGATCTGGGCCTACGGGCTGCGCAATCCCTGGCGCAACGCGTTCGATCGGGAGACGGGCGATCTGTACATCGCCGACGTCGGGCAGTCCAGCTGGGAGGAGGTCGACTTCCAGCTGGCTTCGAGCGCCGGCGGGGAGAACTGGGGCTGGCGCTGCCGCGAGGGGGCCCATCCTTTCGACACGAGTGCGAGCTGCACTGCCACCTCCTCCAGCGACCCGGTGTACGAGTACTCGCGCGGGGGCTCTCCGTTCCGCTGCGCGGTCACCGGGGGCGAGGTCTACCGGGGCTGTGCGATCCCCGACCTGCAGGGCAGCTATTTCCTGGCGGACTTCTGCTCGAGCCAGATCTGGAGCCTGAAGATGGACGGCGGCGTTGCGACGCAGGTCACCGACCGCACCGCCGAGCTGGCGCCCGGCGGCGGTGTGTCGATTGGCTCCATCAGCTCCTTCGGCCTCGACGCCCTTGGTGAGCTCTACATCGTCGATCGCGGGGGCGAGGTGTTCCGAGTCGTCCCGGACGGGGTGGAGAGCCAGTGCGCGCAGGCAGTGCCGACTTTTCCGCCGTGGGCGACGGCCCTGACAGCGCTGGGCATCGTCCTCATCGCGGCGCTCTTCG
>JABSQW010000278.1 GCA_013215605.1 Myxococcales bacterium | reverse complement strand
GGTCGATGGTGTCCTGTACGGCACGACACCCCGGGCCCATCCGTTTGGCATCGATGCCGCGACGGGCAAGGAGATCTGGCGCTTCGACCCGGTCGCCCACGGCAGTGCTTCACAGGGACACAACCGTGGCGTCGTCTACTGGGAATCCGGTGGCGGTGGCAGGATCCTTGCCGCCTCCGGGCACGATCTCTGGGCGCTCGATGCCAGGACGGGAGCGCCGATCGAATCGTTTGGCCGCGGGGGCCGGGTCGATCTGCGCGCCGGACTGTCCCACGGCATGGGGGGAAGCGATGTGATGTCGCCGACACCCGGTGCGATCTATCGGGACCTGCTGATCATTGGGACGAAGGTGGGAGAGAGTGAGGGCTCCGCTCCGGGCGACATCCGGGCCTACGACCTTCACACTGGCGAGATTCGCTGGATCTTCCACACGATCCCCCACGCTGGCGAATACGGCGCCGAGAGTTGGCCCAAGGGGAGTGCATCCCGGCAAGGGGGCGCGAACTCCTGGGCGGGCGTCACGCTCGACACGGAACGGGGGATCGTCTTCCTCCCGACGGGTTCCGCGACGCCCGACTTCTGGGGCGGGGATCGACACGGGGACAACTTGTTTGCGAACTCCGTGGTCGCTCTCGATGCAGCCACGGGCCGGCGCATCTGGCACTTTCAGATCGTTCACCACGACCTGTGGGACCGCGATCTCCCCGCACCCCCGAACCTCGTTCACTTCGAGCGCAATGGTCAGCGGGTCGACGCCGTGACGCAAACGACGAAGGCGGGCCTGCTCTTCGTGTTCGACCGCGAGACCGGCGAGCCCGTCTTTCCGATCGAAGAGCGCCCCGTTCATGGCTCGGTCGTCGACGGCGAGTGGGTGTCCCCAACCCAGCCCTTTCCAACGGCACCGCCTCCCTTCACACGTCAGACCTTCGACCTCGCAGATATCCACGATCGAGCACCCGGCTTCCGGGAAGACCAGGAGCGACGTCTCGCGGGAGTTCGCATGGGGCAGAACTTCATTCCCCCCAGTCTGGAAGGCTCGACCATGTACCCGGGTTTCGATGGAGGCGCGGAATGGGGTGGCGCTGCCTGGGATCCGACGAGCGGGCTGCTCTACGTCAACGCCAACGAAGTCGGTGGCATGTTGCGACTGATGGAGCGCCCCAAGGGTTTCAATCCCCGATCGCTGTATCTCGAGAAATGTGGGGTCTGTCATGGCCCGGATCTCGAGGGCACGGGAGCCGGGCCATCGCTCGCGGGAGTGGGCGAGCGGCGAACGATGGTGGAGTTGTTGACCGTCATCGCGCTCGGTGGCGGTCGGATGCCGAGTTTCGTCGACATCCCCCTCCCCATCATCGAGCGGCTCACGGCGTACGTTGCAAGCCCCGATGATCCCGAGGCTGCACTCGCGGAACTCGACGCTCGCCCGGGCAGCGATTCGCCCTACGTCACGGCCGGCTACGTCTATCTGCGGGACGAGCGGGGGATTCCGATCACGAAACCCCCCTTTGGCACGCTCACGGCGGTCGACCTCGCAGCCGGCGAAATTCGTTGGCAGGTTCCGCTCGGAAGCTATCCCCAACTCGCGAACGAGGGGCTCACTGCGACGGGTACCGAGAACTATGGAGGGCCCGTCGTGACTGCGGGTGGACTCCTCTTCATCGCAGCGACTGCGGACGAGAAATTTCGCGCCTTCGACAAACGCACGGGTGAGACCGTCTGGGAGACGACGCTTCCGGCAGCGGGATACGCGACCCCTGCGACCTACTCCGTCGCGGGCAAGCAGTTCGTGGTCGTTGCCGCAGGTGGTGGCAAGCTCGGGACGAAATCGGGAACGAAATACGTCGCCTACGCCCTCCCGGACTGAGGGAATCGGACAGGGGCGTCCGCATCGGGTGCTATCTTCACGCCGTGGGAATGGGCTGCGCGGTTCGGCGACACGCGCCCGAGCGGATGTGAGGTATTCCCTTGGTCTTCAATTCGCTCTCCTTCGCGCTGTTCTTCGCCGTTGTCCTCGCCATCCATCACCTGCCGATTCCCTGGCGCGCCCGAAAGCTCAACCTCCTCGGCGCCAGCTACCTGTTCTACATGGCGTGGAATCCGCCCTTCGTACTCCTGCTCTGGATCTCGACGCTGGTGGATTGGGTGGCGGCGCGCAGGATCGCTGGCCATTCGCGGAAGGGACGCCGCAGGGCCTGGCTGGCCTTGAGCCTGGCGGTGAACCTGGGCCTGCTCGCGTTCTTCAAGTACAGCGATTTTCTGGTCTCGAACACCATGGCGCTGCTGGCGGGGTTCGGAATCGACTACGCGCCGGCGGCGCCCGACATCATCCTCCCGTTGGGGATCTCCTTCTACACCTTTCAGACACTGTCCTACAGCTTGGACGTCTATCGCGGGCAAGAGCGCCCCGCCGGGTCGTTCCTCGACTACGCGTTGTACGTGACGTTCTTTCCGCAGTTGGTTGCCGGTCCCATCGTTCGCTCGGGCGTGTTTCTGCCCCAGTGCGAGAGCCCGCGCCGCGCCGATTCCCAGCAGTGGACCGTCGGCTTGAGCTTGCTCAGCGTGGGACTCTTCCAGAAGATCGTATTGGCCGATGACCTGCTCGCTCCGTCCGCCGAGGCGCTCTTCGACGGCAGCGGACCGCCTGACGCGATCTCGGCATGGATCGGCACGCTCGCCTTCTCGGGGCAGATCTTCTGCGACTTTGCGGGCTATTCGTCCTGTGCGCTCGGCGCCGCGAGTTGCCTGGGATTCCGCATCCCCGCCAACTTCCGATCCCCCTACGCGGCCGTCGGTTTCTCCGACTTCTGGCGCCGCTGGCACGTGTCGCTGTCGTCCTGGCTCCGCGACTATCTGTACATCTCGCTCGGTGGCAACCGCGCGGGGATCGCGCGCACCTATGCGAACCTGATGATCACCATGCTAGTCGGGGGTCTGTGGCACGGCGCCTCCTGGACCTTCGTGGCCTGGGGGGGGCTGCACGGCGCCTACCTGACCGCCGAGCGCTGGCTTCGCGGTCGCGTGGGGGGGCTTCCCCAGCGCTGGATCGTCCAGGTGTCCGTCGGGCTGTTCACCTTCGCGGTCGTCACGGTGACCTGGGTCTTCTTCCGGGCACCGGATTTCACGCGCGCCTTCCAGGTGTTGGCGGCGCTGTTCGGGAGGACGGCCGAGCAGGCGACCCGACAGCTGCCGCCCAACGCCCTGGATCCACTGGCGGTGTTGGCGGTAGTGGTCAGCCTGGTGACGGTGCACTGGCTCCAGCGCGACACCCCCCTGTTCGAGCGCTTCGCCGTGCCGTGGTGGATAGAATCCGTGGGAATCGCCGCCATCTGGCTCGCCATTGTCATGACACCGGGAACGGACCGTGCCTTCCTCTACTTCCAATTCTGAGCGCGGACGCTCGATGAATCGAGTGGCTCGCTGGCGTGTCCTCTTGCTGGCGGTGCTGTGCTTTGCGGGGGCCGCCCTGGGGCTCGAATTGCTCTGGCGCGGACTCGGGTTCAAGCCTTCGGTGGTGGACGGGATGGATCGCTGGGCAGTGCAACGCGACCACGTATACGCGCCGCGCGCGGTGTCCCTGGTGGG
>JABSQW010000277.1 GCA_013215605.1 Myxococcales bacterium | reverse complement strand
GAGGCGCTCGTCCGCGAACGCGGTGTCCTCATGGACGCGCACCCGAATGTGCAGGCTCTGCATCGACAGATCGCGACGCTCGAGGACGAGATCTCCGCCGCTGATGGGTTCTGGAGCACGGAGCCCTCTACCCGCAGGACGACGAACGTCCTCCTGACGGGTTCTCGCCGCAGCTTGGCGGCTCACGACGCCGAGATCGAGAAGATCGTGGCGAAGCTCGATCTGGCGGAGAGGCGGATTGCCCAGGCACCACACCACGGAGAAAAGCTCTCGGAGCTCGTCGAGCGTGAGGGCGTCCTCCGCGAGCACTACCTCGAGTTTCTCCGCAAGGTCGGAGAGGCAGACGTCGCCGAGAAACTCGAGTCCGCGCAGCAGGGCGAGCGCATCTCGATCCTCGACCGCGCCGAGCCGCCGACAGCGCCCACGCGGGAGCGTTGGAAGTACCTCGTCGCGGGACTCGTTGCGGCGTTCGGCGGGGCATTCGTGATCGCCGCGATCGGCGAGATCGCCGACCCGGTGGTCCTGAACGAAGATCAGCTCGAGCGCGTGTCGCGGCTCGTCTCACTCGGCAGCGTACCCCGAATCGCCTGAGGAGAGGCAATCCATGCAGCGACGATTGCGCCATCGTACGCTGATCACCATCGCTGTTGTGACAGCGATCCTCGCGATGTTCGTCGGTTACTCGACGTTCGCGAAGACCGGTGTGCATTCGATCGCGCACGAGTCCGTCGAGCTGCCGGAAAAGCTCGGAGCGCACCCGTCATCGGTGAGTTCGCTCGGCGCGCGCGCGACAGCCGTCGTGCCCCTCCCCCGGCGCGAGACCTCGCCCGGTGACCGCGGCGCGCTACTACTCCCCGGCGCGATCCTTCCGCTCGAAAGCGTGTCGAGCAACGCTTTCTGGAGCCTTCGCATCTCCGACACTCCTTCGTCCGCGCTTCCCACATTCCCTGTACTCTTCGGTTCGGGGGGAAGTGGTTCTTTGGGCTCCGGCCCAACTGGAACGGCGGTGGCGTCCTTCGGCGGTGGCCGCGCACCGGAGGGGCCCGCCGGCTCCGTCCTGCCCTGGCGCCCGCGTTTCGACCGAGGGCGAGACGAGTTCGATCCCTCCGCTAGACCCGTCCTGAGTCTCACGTCGGACCCTGAGGCAATCGGTGGAAATGTCGGGGGCGCCCCCGTCGTGACCCCAGAGCCCGGATCGCGAATCCTTTTCTCCGCGAGCGCGGTACTCGTCGCGTACGCACTGCGCGCGAAGCAGCGCGTGCGACCGAACTCGACCAACTCCCGAGAACCCCGCGGGTAGGCGAAGGCCGGAACGCCCGCTTCGCTCCCAGCGCGAAGCACCCCGCATCCGAGCCCAGCTTTCGGTTGCTTCTCTCGTCCGCACTGCTCACCATCGGTGCGGGCCTGCTCTGGCGCCGGCAGGGGACCCCATGACACCCGATTTCGTGATTCGCTACAGCACCGGCGGAGGAGAACAGGCGTGGAACCGCTCATCATCGAGTGCTCGCTCAACGAACAGGTCACCAAGGAGCAGAACGCGAGCGTTCCGATCGCGCCCGACGAAATCGTCGCCGACGCCCTGGCCGCGGCCGACGCCGGCGCGGCGATCGTCCACTTCCACGCCCGCGACGAATCCACCGGCGACCTCCTGCACCCCGGCACCGAGTTCTACCGCCAGGTGATGCGCGAGATCCGCGTGCAGAATCCCGACGTGCTCCTCTATCCCACCTACGGCGCTTCGCCTACGCCTGAGGAGCGCTTCTCCCATCTCGTCGCGCTCGCCGAGGATCCCGACGTGCGGTGCGATTTCGCGACCATCGACCCCGGCGCCGTCAACTACGCCGACTTCGACGCCAAACGCGGCGAGATCGGCTGGGACTTCGTGCTCAGCGTCTCACACGGGGAGTGCCGCTACTTCTTCGATGTGTGCACGAGCCGAGGCATCCAGTGGAGCTTCACCGTGCGCGAGCTCGGACACGTGCGGCACGTGCTCGCCTACCGGAGCATGGGCCTGGTCCCGGACCCGCTGCTCTTCAAAGTGACGATGAGCGAAAATCACGCGTGGGGCGTGGCACCCAGCGCGGACGGTCTCTCGATGCTCACCGATCGGATCATCCCGAGCGATGTCCCCTACCGGTGGATGACGTACGTCGAGGGCGAGTGCCACGTGGAGCTCTCGCGCCATGCGGTGGAGAACGGCGGGCACGTACGCACCGGCGTCGGAGACAATCCGCGCTTCGACGGAGCGCTCCTGACCAACGTCGAACAGATCACCCGCGTGGTCGAGATGGCGAACAAGATCGGTCGATCGGTCGCCGGGCCCGCGCAGACGCGCGAGCTGCTGGCGCGGCCGCCGGCCGCCTGACCGACCGGCCCCTTCGCCGAAGCCGACCGAGCGATCTACGAATCGAGCTGCTCGCGGATCAACGCGTGCTCACTCTCCGTGAGGCGGAACGTCAAGAAGATCAGCCCCCCCCCCACCACGCACGCGAGGGGTACGAGACTCATCAACACCGTGATGACGAACTTCGTCTCGTCCGTCTGATCGGCATTCGGAACGAAACCCACCCACTGAAGAGAAGCACCGGCGAGCATGGCCATGATGCCCCCCGAACCCTTGTAGAGAAACGTGTACAGCGAGTAGTACGCGCCTTCCTTGCGCTGCCCGGTGTGAACCTCGTCGTAGTCGATCACGTCGGCGAGAATCGACGATCCCATCACGCTGCCGCACGCGCTCGCCGACCCGGTCAGCGTGACGACGAGAAACATCAGAGTGAGGTCCCCCTGCCCGACGAAGAAGAGCGTCGAGTAGCCGAGGGCACCGATGGCCATACCGACGAGCCATGTCAGCTTCTTCCCGACCCGACGAGAAAGCGCAGACCAGACCGGGATCACCAGGAACTGTGACACCGTGTACGGGACGAAGATCATCCCCGTCATCTCGGGTCTTTCGATCACGTAGGCCATGAAGAACGGCGCGAGCACCATCGAGGCGCCGGAGCCCATGTGCTCGACCAGGATCATCACGTAGAGTCGCCTCGCGTGGGGATTCGCGAGAACGTCTCGAAGCGTTCCGCCGCCGCTCTGTCCGCCACGGCCGTGGTAGTCCGAGCGTTCGCGGAGGAGCCAGGTCGAGGGAACGATGGTCGCGAGACACAAGCCGCCGGCTCCGAGCGAGAGCCACAACGCGGCCGTGCGTGGGTCGTCCGAGGTCGAGAGCAGCGTGACGCCGCCTACGAGCGCGAGCATCATCCCCACCACGCCCACCTGCTGACGGCGCGCGAAGATCATGGTGCGGTCGTGGTAGTCGTCGCTGAGCTCGGCACCGAGTGCCTGGTGGGGAACGAGAAAGATCGTCACGGCGGCGTTGAATCCGAAGATGGCGATCGCCATCCAGACGACGAGAGCCGTTCCCTCGAGACCCATCGGCGGGCTCCACGCCATGATCCCGAAAACGGTGATCGGCGCGGCCGACGCGAGAAGCCATGGGCGCCTGCGCCCGAATCTCGAATTCGTCCGATCGCTCCAGTAGCCGGCGAGAGGATCGGTGACGGCGTCCCAGATGCGCGCGGCGCCCACCACGGCGCCGATCGCCGCGGGCGCGATCAGCAGGACATCGACCGCGTACTTCGTGATGTACGAAACGAGCAGAACGAGTGAGAAGTTCACGCCGAGCATCGGCAGCGCGTAGAGGATCACGCTGGGCCTCGAAAACGTGCGACTGGCGGGGGCGGAGGAATCCGAGACCATGAACCCGCATTCTAGGCGTGTGGCGCTCAGAGTGCTGAGATCAGGGCGCTTGGGCGCGGACGAGCGGAGCACCGCCGGCCGCGGGTGCCGGCCCGGTTCCCGGCTCGAACTCCGGGAT